>JAYUYX010000159.1:0-25230 GCA_043752205.1 Chitinophagaceae bacterium | reverse complement strand
CCTTTTCCCGCTGAAGTATTTCAACGAGGTCTTTTGTAAATACAATCGCATTCTGGGGTGTTAAATGAGACCATTCAGGGCAGGTAAAAACAGTCATCACCGGATAATCTGCAAAATGGATCCCCGGCGTATTTGTATATACCAACAAATCATCCCAATAAGCAGCCCGTGGATAAGCTTTCTGCTCTGCCTCATACATTTCTCCGCTTGATGGTGGACGGATAAGTAAAACCTGTCCACCCCTGGCTTTTATCTTATCAATATTGTTTTTTAGGTCAGTAAAAATATTCTTTAAGGTATCTCCGCTTATGCCGGGCGCAGTACTCAACAATCCAAATTGTCGCCAGTAATTCTTCATGGCAATTTGCCTGGTTGTATCGGAAAGAAATTTTTCAGACATTACATTCTGCCGGTTAAACAATGTCGGTTCAAAACCAACCGGGAAATTTACATCAGGCCTTACACCAGGCCTGTTTGAAAAAGGCAAATGGCTTAATATGGCATTTAATGAAAACAGCCTTGTATCCAGCAAAACAAATTTGGATTCCAGCAAATGATTGATATGGAAACCTGTCCATTGGGCCGGTGTTAATTTTTTATAATAATCAACACTTTTCTCTGCATTCGCCTGGTCGCCCGGGTCACGTGAATAAATTACCATTTCGGTAATATCAATAATTAATTTACCGGCAAATTTTTCATCGTTGGCAAGGTCTTTCAAAATTAGCTGTGGGGATGTACCAACCAGGGCAAGCTGTACGGCCTCTTCACCCGTGATATTTTCCCAAGTATCAATATCCAGGTCAAATTTTATACGGGAGGCGCCAATAAAAAAGGTAGCATTGGGCTGTGCGCTATAAATTTGCGACCTTTTATTAGCCCATAGCGGGGCATCATCATTATAAGAAATGCCTACAGCCCGGGATCTCAAAAATAACTCCCAGCTACATAGGATGATCAAAGACAGCACAGTGGCTAATATCCCTGCTTTTTTAAAATGTGCTAATTCCATTTAAAAAGAAGTTTGTTTATTGGGAAAAACCCAGCCCTTTTCCTGGAGAATATTTATAAAATGTTTAGTAAACACAATTGCATCAGCTTTACTTAGATGCGAAAATTCAGGGCAGATGAAATCTGCAATGGGTGGGTAATCTTTAAAATGAATACCCGGGCAATTGGTAATGGCAAGTACCCTCTCCCAGTATTTTTCCCTTGGAAAGGCCCTGCTCTCGCCCATGGAATAATATGGTCCACTGGATGGGGTACGCACAAACATGACCTCGCCGCCCCTTGCTTTTATCTTATCTACAGCCAGTTTTACCCGATTGAGTATGGAATCAAGTTTGGCGCCGCTTGCCGGCGGATCTTTACTCATTTGTCTGAAGATATCCCAAATGGCTTTTACTTTATTCTGTTCAACGGTATCAGCCGAAAATTCATCGGTCATGTACTCCTGCCTGTCGAAATTAACCCTGCCAAAACCGGGGGGAAATCCGCGGAAATTGTATACCCCTTTTCTATCCGGTATATCCAGCCCGCCTAACTGTGCATTCATTGAGTTACATTCCTTATCTAAGAAAACAAACTTTGATTCCAGTAAGCGGTTAATATGAAAGCTGGCCGTTTGGGCCGGCGTACGTTCTTTAAAATACTTCATGTTCTCAACCGGCCTTGATACAGTCATCGGTTCAGTTGAAAAAAATAACCCTTCCGTTACATCCACAACCAGCCGACCTTTAAAATTTTTATCATCGGCAAGGTCTTCAAGAAGTGGGATGGGATTGCTGCCTACGCAGGCTAATTGTATGGCATGGTTGCCCGTAATACTTTCCCATGTAGGAATATCGAGATCAAACTTGATACGGGAAGAACCAATAAAGACGGTTGCTTTATCTGCAGGCTCATAAACCATATCCCTTTTATGCGTCCATAAAGCGGGGTCATCATAATAGGTAGTTTCAAAACCTTTATTACGCAGGTATAGTTCCCAGGTGGCTACAGCAACAATAACCAATACTGCAGTTAATATCCCTGCTTTAACCAAAGAAGAAGTATTCATCTTTTAAATAAATTAATGACCAATAATAAAATGATGTATAGGAAACGGAAAGCGATATTAGTTTTGCGCTACTGATCTGTTCTTAATAAGAAAGCTCATCAGGCAGGCTAAAGATATATTCTAGAATTTGTAATTCATAGCTTTTGTAGAAAATAAATATTCATTGTGGAAAACAGGAAGGTAGCTGTTCGGGCTGGACGAAAAAAGCAGTATTATGGAAACTCAACACTAAAACAACATTCTGGCATTTATCAGCAACTGGTTGCCATCTTCAGATAAGCCATAGGCTGCCATCAGTACAAATTTATTAAAAGGCGCTATCAAGACACCGCCGCCATAACCCATATGCCATTTGCTGGATTGTTCTCCCGGCTGCCATACCCGGCCGTTATCAAGGAAACCAAAAATGCCGGCTTTGCCATTAAAAACAATATTCCTCGTATTGCCTATCAGCCTCAATTCATTGTTATTATAAAAACTTGATTTGCCGTAGAACCGTTCCCTGGCATAGCCACGCAGGTTTTGATTACCCCCAAGCTTGTTGAGGTAGTAATAAGGTGCATCGCCAATATTGGTTGCACCACCTACCCTTGAAGCAAAACTTAACAGCCTTCCCATTGGAACATAAAAAGAAAATGCCGACATGCCCTTAAAGAAAGCAATATTCTTTTTATCAACACTCCTGATGTAGCCGGCGCTCATCTCGTAATTAACCCCTTTGGTTGGCAAAAGCTGGTCATTTACATTGCGGTAATTATATCCTGCAGCAATGCCGGCAAATTGATTACTGGTAAAAACCGGAAGCATTGGTAGTTTATCGCTTATGTAATTACCACTATCGCGATTTATTCTTATAGTATGATAAAAAACAGATGCATCAAACTGGTGTACATCTTTAATTTTTAGATTGACCCCTATCCCTCCATAAAAACGTCTGCTAAAAACATTGTAATACCTGTTTGGCGCACCAGCAGCTGTTGAATCTTTGGTCTCATTACCCACACCAAAAAAATTCTCTGCAGCAACAATATCATACTTGCCTTTTATCAGCAGGTCAAATTTACCAATAGCATGCGGGTAAATGCCCAAGTAGTTCACATAAAATGTTTTTCTTAGTATCCCATAATTAACAGAGAGGTTATGGGTAGCTTCATCAATATCTCTTTTCCAGACCTGCGGCCGGTAAATAAAATTTAACCCCAGGTGCAGGCCGGGCCTGGTAAATATGCCAAGTATATCATCTTCCAATAGTTTGTATATAGATGGGGTGACGATAATGATGGGAGAGATCTTTACCTTTTTTTGAAATACGGTATCATACAGGTCGCTTGAACCTTTATGGAATTTTGTGCTGCGGTCGCCTGTGCCTGACATATTTATTAAAGAATCTTTCCCTGTAAAACCGATCACCCTGATTTTAACTCCAGCACCCGCCTGGCCTTTTATTTTATAAGTATCGCTGCCTTTAAAACCATACAACCATACTTCCTTGGTTTCATTCGTGAATATGTTCCTTGAATAAAATGGCGATGTTGCCACACTACCATCTTTACTTATTTTAAAAACCTTTATCCCGGTTTCATTATCCGATATCCTGTTTATCTCAAACAATTCTTCTTCATCGCTTCCATAAACAGCAATATGCTTTGCAAGATAATTGTAGTAGCTACCTGCAAAATTCTGCAAGCGGTCTCTTCTTGATTTTAAATGATTGGTAATTGTTACCCGGCTCTCCTTTTTGTAAAGTGGTGCTGGTAATTGCAGCATAGCATAATCAATAACTGAATCTGTAACTGATGCTTGCAATTCTTTTGCGGCGGACAACCATTGTTCTTTGCTTAGCTGGTTAGCAAAATGGATATCCAGCGGGTGACCCGGAAAATTAAAAGAGCCAATACTTTTTATTCTCCCACTAAAAGATTCAAGATGTGTTCCTCCTGCAATATTGGTGGCTATCCATGGTAAGAGACCGTCAAACGTTGTATAAACCTGGTCCCGATCGCGGGGTATAGGCTTGTAAATTGTTTGCTTGTTATTTTTAAAACTTGCCCATCTCCATTGATCGGCATGTCTGCCCCAATCGCCTATCATCATATCAAAAAGCCTTGCTTTACCAAAAGATGGCTGATCTACCTGGTGATCATTATCAGCATATACATTTTCAAATAATTTCTCAGTGCCGACCACTTTCTTTGAATTACCAAACCAGGCAATGTCATGCTGATCATCATCTGGTCTTTCTTCAAAAAGATATAACTGGTCGCCATGGGTATCGCTAAATTGCTGCAAGGCCGGTTGCTTTGGCAAAAACACCAGTACCGGGTTTGTGTGATAGATACCTGCAGCCGATATCATGGGAGTTATAGTGACCGCGGCACCGGGATAGCCGATTGTTGCCTGGTCTTTTGCCGCATTGCTTATAAATGTACCCTGGTAAATTTTCGCCAGTCCCTGGCCAAAATCTTTGTCAACACTTCTTAATACATATTGCTTACCTGTTTTACCTTGTAATCTTAATCCTTTTGTTTGCCGGCTGCCCGATTCTTTTAATATCTGCAAGCCACCATATGCCGAATCAATGTAAAAATTATTTACCCTTATGGCAGTGGCCCACTCAGGCCTGTAATGCTTTCCAAAAATTGAATTATGAAAGCTTGATTTTAAATAATGTTTGCCGGGATAAACTACTGTAGTTCCTTTTATAATTGCTGAGTCTTTTGCAATGACAGTTTGTGTGTAAGCATTGGGTAATAAAGTAAACAGGCAAAGGCAGGTAATCATACCTGCAGCCATATTTTTGATACTAAAATTTGAAATACCCATATAATCTTTTAAAGCCAATTAGTATGCCATTTGTTAAAGATGAAGAATGAATAATTCAATTCCTTTCTCTTTCCCTTTTAATTCAATTATACCTGCACTTTCCGCCTGGAATTCCTGTAAGCCGGTTGCATCCACAAAATCTTTAGTGGCAATAAATTTTTTATTCAGATCTGTAACCATATTTTTTATCCTGGCTGTAACGTTCATAGCGTCACCACTCATGGCAAGATCTTTTTTTATGATCCCTACCTCACCTATCATTACCTCGCCTGAATGTATGCCGGCCCTGAAATCAGGTATCATGGAATATTCATGCCGGTAATAGTTAGTGTTTTTCTGCAGCTCTTTTCTTACTTCCAGCAAGGCCTGTATACTCCGTTTATAGTTTTCTTCATTTACCGGCCAGGACAAGACCACTTCATCACCTACATACTGGTAAATATCAGCGCCGCATTTTAAAACGGCTTTTGAAACATGGTAAATAAAATCCTTTATAAATAAAAAGTATTTTTTATGCCCCAGTTGTTCAGCTATAGAAGTTGAATCCTTAAGATCAATGAACACGATTATCTTTTTTTGCTCCTTGGGCTCAATATATTTACCGGCCAGTATATCCCTGAAAAGGCCCGGTGAATATTTTTCAGTTATTTCAACTACAAGTTGTGTAATGATAAAGATCAATGTCCAGGTACCGGAATTGTTCAGCAGGTAATAACTGCGGAAAAAATAATCTACGTATTCTGCCTGCGTTCTTTCTAAAGAGTAGCCATAAATAAGATAATAAATACCGAAAAAAAGTATAGAATATAATAGGACCTGGATACAGAAAAGAATCATTGTTTTTAAAATAACCCCTATCCAAAGCGGCATATTTCTGAAATTTTTCTTGAAGCGGATCACTATGAGATAACCCATTAATAGGCTAAATATAAAAATGACAAAAAACTGAACGAGTACAAGCCAGAAAGTAACAGGTATGAACGTATAATCCATACTCTTATCTATCCATACAAATATGCAAAACCGTATTACATCAATCATTGTCCAGCATACGGCTATAAGCAATATCCACTTATACTGGTATTGCTTTAAAAAAGACAGATTTTTTAACCAGCCTTTAGCCTTCATGATATTTTTTGTTGTAAGTAATCATAAATGGCATTTTGAGAAATTAATTTTACTGAATCATTATCTGGCATTGCATAATGCTGGGCCTGTGCTTTATCAAGTGTTACTGCTTTAACATTATCATTCCATTGCAATTCAAAATAATCTTCCATTTCGTTTTGTAACTCAGGAGTTAGTACCGGAGCTGCAACTTCAATACGGTAAAATAAATTTCGTGTCATAAGATCAGCAGAGCCTATATATGTTTTTTTATTATCGCCCACGCCAAAAATAAAAATTCTGCTATGCTCCAGGTAGCGGTCAACAATACGCTTAACTTCTATATGCTCACTGTATTTTTTGCCGGGTATAAGAGAGCAGATACCTCTTATCATTAATTTTACTTTTACACCTGCCCTGGATGCTTTATATAGCAAGTGAATCATCCCGTAATCTTCCAGGTTATTCATTTTCATCCTTATCAGTGCCGGTTCTCCTCTCCTTGCAATTAGTATCTGGTTCTTAATTGATTTTTCAATTTCACTCAACATATTTACCTGCGAAATAAGGATCTCTTTTGGCTGTAGATCCTTTAATTTATTTTTACAGTCTTTACCTTCAAGGCAACTGAATAAATTCTTCAGATCTTCAGTAATATCAGAGTTACTTGTAAATAAAGCATGATCAGTATAAAGCCGTGCAGTTTTTTCATTGAAATTTCCGGTTCCGATAATTGCATAAGCAGTATCTTCTTTTTGCACCAGGGCAATTTTTGAATGCACTTTAAGATTTTGGATATTATTAATGATGACGATTCCTGCACTCTTCATTCTTTTGGTCCACTTAATGTTATTTGCCTCATCAAACCTTGCTTTTAACTCCATAAACACAACCACCTTTTTACCATTTTTTGCAGCACTTACCAGTGCATTGGCAATATGTGATTCGGGTGCTATCCTATAAAGCGTTATATGTATGGATTTAACTTCAGGATCGATGGCTGCGTGATTAAAAAAACATAGAACAGGATTATAATTATGATAAGGAAAATGCAGCATCCTGTCTTTTTCCTTTACCAGGTCAAATAATTCGTTGTAGTGATTTATTCGTAAATAAGGTAGGGGCAGTTGCTGAGGGTAATAAAATTCTTTGCCTGTAACCGGCAGGTTTATAAGATCTTTTAAATTATGATAGCGTCCACCTTCAAATACTTCTTCATCCTTAACCTTAAAAAGAGATTTAAGATATAACTGTACAGAAGGCGGCATATCCTTTTCAATAAGCAAACGGCAGGGTTTACCATGTTTTCTTTTCTCAATCTTTTTTTCAATTTCCCCAATAATATCATCACCCAACACTTCGTCAAAAATCAGCTCCGCATCCCTGCTTACTTTAAAACTGGATATAGCGTTGATGGAAAAGCCTGGAAACAGGTAATCCATATTGTCACGGATTATATCATCAATGAAAATGATATAATTTTTGCCATCAATTGCAGGTAAGTTAAAATGCCTGCTTAAATTTTCGGTAGGAATATTTACCACAGCTTGTTTAAACAGGTTCTTCTCATCATCACGAATGGTTACAATAAAATAAGGCTGATCATTAACAGGAATAAAATTAGCTGTGAAATCTTTATTGATATAAATGGGCTGAATAAAAGATAAGATATTAGTTAAAAATATTTCTTTAATAATCGGTCTGTGTATTTCGTGGAGTGGCTGGTTATAATACAGCACCACTCCTTTTTCTTGTAGAGCCGGCAACAGCTGCACATTTAAGATATGCCCTAAAGATTGTAATTGCTTATCCACTATTAATTTTACCTCTTTAGCCAGGTATTTGTTGATTGGGGGTATTGTGCGTTTTCTAAGTTTACTGCTAAGCGAAGAGAGTGTTGTTACTGCCGGAAATCTTACTCTGAAGAACTCATCCAGGTTGGAAGAAAATATAGCAAGGAATTTTATTCTTTCCATCAACGGTACTTCGGGCATTGCAGCTTCCTGTAAAACCCTTTCATTAAAACCTAACCAACTTATATCCCTGTTAAAGATCATGAGTATGTAAATTAAAAGGGACTTCCCCCATTGGTGATTACTGTGGGATTATCGGGCTTATGTGTAAGAATAGCAAGCACAAATGCAATTACAGAAATAATTATACCTACCATAAATAAATTATAAGCAATACGAATCAATTTATATTTTCTGCCTAGCACAACACCTAAAAAATATATATCCTCTACAAGCGATCCGTACAGGTATTCGGCATCACTTAACATGGTACCCATTGCCCACCTGTAATCTTCCAATGTTTGCCGGAAAAAATTACCAAAAAAAAGCAAGTTGGTTTTTTTATTCAATACATCTTCCCGGCTGAAGCGGCCCTGGGTGACTTTTGGCCTTGTGGCTATAATAGATACAATTATTGTAGCAACCGAAAAACCCAGGAAAATAAAAGTAGGAATGGCAAGATGAGGTTCTACCTCAATTTTTCTTAATAAAACGGAAAGGATCACAGAAATTATAATTGCATTTACACTTATCAGAATATTTGCCTTACTATCAGCCATATCACTCAACCTCAGATGATTCTCTGATGTGAGACGCAAACTGGTTTGAATTCCTTTGGTTATAAAACTGTTTGGGCTGGCCATCTTTTTTTTGTCCTTATCCCACATATCTTTCAAAATAATATTATCACCTGGATGTTCACTTTTGGCTTTACTTATCCGCTTTTCAGTTTTTTTCATATTTTCTTCTTTACCGCTGTCTAAAATTTCAATGCAATAGCTTGTAAAAAAACGATGTTGCTTAAGACTTTCTAAAGTATGGGTATCCCAGTCGTCGATAGGAAGCCCCCTTAATTCATATTCTTTTTTTACCTGTTTATTTGTATCCTTAAATTCTTTAGTACCAAAATGGTAAGAATCAGCATCTCTTATTATTTGCTGCAATAATGTTGTGGGCTGGTTGGTGCGAACAGTGGCCATGATAATATCAGCCACCTCATTTATAAAAGCGCCTGATTCATTATGCTTTTCCATAAAGGCCTTCATGATCTCAACACTTTTTTGCTCATGCTCCTCAGGAAGCGTATAAAGGTGGCCAACGTCATGAAACCATGCTGCAAGCCCAAGCTGGGCTACCTCTTTTTCTGATATTTCGTAATGAGATGCAATTTCGAATACGTGGGTTACCACATTTTGGGTATGAGTAAGATTATGATACGGAAATTGATTTTTACTGGCTGATCCATAAGCCTCCGACACATAATCCTCTGCTGAACTCATTAATTTCTTATACTGATTCATAGTCATATTTAAAAAGTTAGATTTAGATTGGTTCCCACTGACAAATTAAATAATTGCCCTTCGTTAGAAAAACTAACAGCACCAGAAATGATAACCATATTAAAAGGTACATAATATAATCCGCCTCCATAAGCAGTATGCCATTTCCTGCTGTTTTTTCCATCATACCAAACTTTAGCTGCATCTGCAAATGTGAGTATACCTACCTGGCCCGGCAAAGAATAGGATTTGCCTTGCAATAGCCTTATCCTGAACTCCAGGCTTCCGAATGCTGCAGACTGGCCTACAAAGCGGTTCTTCCTGAAGCCCCTTAAATTATTATCGGCTCCTATCCCTATGCCCTGGAAATATTCAAAATTATTATTGAAGATCTGACCACCCCCCATTTTTAAAATTGTAGTCAACCTGCTTTGATCTTTAAGCGTTGCATAGATCGTCATATTGGCTTCCAGCTTATTTACAGCCAGGCTTTTACCCTGTAACGGGAACATGGATGAGAATTGTGCATTGATATCAACCCCTCGTGTAGGAAACAACTCGTTATTGAGGTTATTAAAATTTGTTTTTATTAATCCCCCAACGTATACTTTATTCTTGTATATAGAAGCTGAATCAAGGAACAGGTCAGAAGGTTTACTGAGTACGTAATTCTTATTATCTACGTTCTTTATCCAGTAATAGTAAAAGGAAGGGCCAATGCTGTATGTTAATTTACTGGATGGCCTTCTTTTCAGAAGCACATCTGCCCTTGCCTCGCTATACCTTACCCTGTAATAGGTTATAGGTTTGGTTTTATCTATGACGCTATTATTACCAAAGCCAAAAAAGTTATCCAGTTTGGGGTTAGTAAAGTTTCCCAACAACTCCAATGTGTTGTTGCGGAAAAAATTTACAAATTCCCCGGTGTAATTTACCTGGAATGCTTTTTTAGATACTGCTGTTAATACCGTAAGCAATTGGTTTGATGCATAAGGAGTTTTACGGAAACCATATTTTCTTACGGAGAAGCCGCTACCGACAAATAATCCATCATCTGCATTATAACCTAAGAAGATCCTTGGAAATCTTACCTGGTCGTACCTGTAACCTTTCAGCTCATAATCGTTGGCTCTTACATTAGCATCTATCCGGTTCTTGGTAAGCCGGCTCCGTTGCAGCACATTTTTTTCCGAGATATTATCATAGACAAAAGTTTTTATAGGACTCCTGATCAAAAAACTATCTTCCCCCGTTCCTCCCACCAGTCGTATCTTCATTTTATTGCGGATGTTTGAATCTAAATTAAAAACATCATTACCTCCAAAACCAAATATCAGTAGTTCCTTGGTTTCTTTTTTATCAAATATCCGGGTATACATTAAAAAACTCGTGTCCTTATTTTTATAGGTGAATACATCAAGCTTAAGACTGTCATTTACGGGATACAGGTGAAAATATTCATTCTTATTACTTCCAAGTATCTGTACTTTCTCAGCAAGAAAACGATAATACCTTTTTGATTCTTTCTGCATCTGGTCACGGCGGGCAATCAATTTGTTGGTGATCTTTTCACCATCTATCGCATAGATCTCCGGCGGCAACTTTAATACAGCCTCTTTAATAAGCGTATCAGGCAACGCTTCAACAAAATCTTTTGTTATGCTGGCCCATGTGGTTGAATTGAGGTTATTCATAAAAAGACGATCAACATCTTTGGCAACAATATTCCAGTGGCTGATATCCTTGATCTGCGTTTTAAACCCTTTGATAAAGGGCATTATTCTCCACGAAACCATGGTTGCCAGTACACCATTAGAATTAAAAAAGGCCTGGTCCCGGTCTCTTGGTTCAGGAAAATAAATTTTGCCTTTACCCGTATCCCCCTCTATCCATTTAAATTGGTCAAAATGCCGGTCAAAATCACCGATCAGCATATCTAATAACCTCGCTTTTAATACAGCTTCCTGGTCAATAGTTTTTTCATTGTCTTCACGCATGTTATTAAAAACTTTATAGCTGCTTTTAGAGTCCCTTCCATCCAGCGTTCTTAACTCAAGCATAGCTATTTTTTTTGCAAACAAGGGCCTGTAATAACCCAATGCCCGGTCATTGGGTACATAAAAAAATTCAGGAGAAGATTGCCTGACACCTGTGGCTTTCGCCAGTGTTGGTACAACTAAAGGGGCATAAGGGTGAGATGCAGATATATGATCCTGTACTATACCTCCTGCAAAATTTTCTTTGAAATTTTCGGGTATCGCTTCTTCCGGATCCTTATCAATTGTTCTTAAAGCCCACTCCCTGCCCTGCTTATCAACTAATTTTAATGACTTGGTTTGTTTACCACCGCCTATACCTGTGATTTTAAAACCTCCTTTTTCTTTATTAATATCAAAGACTTTATAAGCTACAGGCGTACTCCATTCCTTCCTGTAATTATTGCCATTGATTAGTCTTTTAAAACCGGATACATTTTGATATTGTAAACTAGCGGGTGCTATAACCTGTTTATTATACGTAGGCACAGCAATGGTTGTGTCTTCCATTTTTAATTCAGGCTGCTTGGTGAAATCTGTTACGATCTCATTGTACCCAGTAGTAACAGAGTCTTTATTATTAACCTCAAAGAATTTTACCCGCACATATTTTGAATTCGAAACCTCTATTTCTGCAAAACCTAATTTTTGTGCTACATATTTAGCATCTCCACCGGGCGATACTCTTTGTATTTTACTGCCTGCACCACTGATGATCTGTATCAGGGTATCATTTTGTATCAGCTGCAAATTATGCTCATGTCCATGCACCCTTATTACATGTGGATGATTATTCAGTACTTTGTTGAATTCAGATATCATGTTCTGGTAATTAGGATGTTTAACATCCTGTGGTGTACCAAAAACACTGCGGGCAATAGGATATGCAGACCCAATCAACGGCAAAGGGAGGTAAGCATTTTTATTCATTGCAGTAAATGGGAAAATATGTTCCTTCCAGGTAAAATACCCACC
The DNA here is from genome assembly GCA_043752205.1 of Chitinophagaceae bacterium. Classification (GTDB taxonomy): domain Bacteria; phylum Bacteroidota; class Bacteroidia; order Chitinophagales; family Chitinophagaceae; genus Ferruginibacter. The sequence continues at coordinate 12,938 of JAYUYX010000159.1, read as the reverse complement.
ATGCACGCCATTGCTTTTAAAAGGATGGTGGCAGGCGAATATGAGCAGCTTTTTACTATTCTTATTTACAATATCATCTAATTGTGCTATAACCTGTTCGTTTGTTTTCTCGGGGCAATCGCTTTCTACGCCCGGTTTTGCATATGGATGCAGCCACCACTGGCTGTCAAAAATAACCAGCACCACGTTATCGCCCAGGGGCACTTCAACCGGCCCGGGACAGCCACCCTCGGGGTAGAATTTTACGTTACCCATGCTTGCAAAATCAACATACATCTGTTGCCTGATCACAGTTTCCTGCCCAAAAGCATTACCGTTGCTCCAGTCATGATTGCCAGGTATCATAAAAACTTTTGCTGCCTTTCCATTGGCGATCAATATTTGTGAATCAAGTGCCTCTTTCTGTGCCAGGTAATCATCATTATACTCATTGGGCAAACCATAATCATACAGATTATCTCCCAGGAAAATAACAGTTGTTTTTTTATCGAGGGGATATTGGTTTTTGATAGCATCTATAACAGGCGACCTGCCGTTCTTCAAAGAACCTGCATCGCCAACCAGAATTATCCTGTTCTGGATAGTATCCTTTTGATCCTGTGCCTGAAGCGTAAAAAAAGCAAAAACAAAACTTAGCAATAAACCTGATTTCATGTACTGTTGATTATTTTTTATAGTTAAATACCAATAAGTTTGCCGCACCTGCATCTGCAGATTCGTTACTGATGATAAGTGTTCCGTTAGTTGCGAACGTAATGCCCTCCGGTTGTTTGAACATACCCGAATTTAATGGATAGGATGATTTTACCACATGATCTTTATCGAGTATTACCAATAATTTATTGATAGCGCTTATGAGGTAAATATCCCCAGTAAGCGGGTGCACAGCGGCGCCAGAGATACGCATATCAAACTTCTTTTCATCCATTTTAATAAATAAGTCTGATATATCAAAAGTTATGGAAGAATCTGCAAATGCATTTCTGGCAGGATCAAATGTGTAGATATTGAGGAATTTTTTCTTCTCCCCAACACACTTCTTACATATAAGCTCTAACACTTTTGTTACTGGATTATAGAACATAGCCTCAAATTCCATTTTACTATCTGCAGGAAAATCAACTTCAATATTATTAATGGTATCGCTGGTGATGAATTGAACCTTATTAAGCCTGCCATTACTTTGTAACACATAAAAGGTACTGTCCAAAAGTACCAGGTCTTCAAAATCGGCTTTTGTTGAAAATCTCCAGAGGTTTAAAGATAGTTTTGGGAATGGTGTTATTTTAAAGAGTTTACCTTTTTCGTCGCTAATAGCGAATATGCTTTTATCAGATGCATAATAGGCTAATCCTGAAATCTCATCCAGTTCAAGCGGCAGTTTTACAACAGTAGGTTTTTGTAAATCATACCCCGGGGGGTTGGATACCCGTATTGGCTTTTTGTTATTACAGGATATCAGGCCAACTAAAAAAAAAATGATTACACCCTTCATAAACGTTTTAGCAATTAAAATATTAATATGTATTCAGCTTATAGTTGCAAAATTGCTGCCAAGATGTTATTCTTAAATATGATAAATATCAATTCATTTGTTGGGGAAAAATTTGCCCAAAAAGCACTTTATAAACTATAATAAGCTCCTTCGAGAGGATTTTATTATAGAATTTGTATACATATACATTAAATCAGAAAGCTTAAACTCTGCTTGAAGGTTCGGTCTATGTATGAGAAAAATTATTTTTAGTTAATCACATCATCCCGTATTTTAATAACCCACACATTGGCCTGCAATCGGGCAACTACCTCCTGATGCAATAGCCCGTAATTATTGAGCGGTATCGAAATGCAAAACAGAATGTCTGCGTAATAAGAAAATAGTACTTATATTAGTAATCAAAACTAACTGCTCTCAAAATGGCCAAAAAGTATAAAAGCGATTCAGTTGACTGGAAAAGGATATGGAGTATTAAAAACATCCTTCACATACTCCTGGGTACAGGGCTGGCCGTACTCGCCATGAAGGGCTTTATGATACCCAACCAGTTCTTAGATGGTGGCATGACCGGTATTGCCATTTTGCTGCACGAAATATTTCATTTTAATATCAGCATCCTGGTTATTATACTTAATCTGTTGTTTATTTATTTAGGTTACCGTAAAATTGGAAAAACCTTTGCCGTTCAAACTACTATTGCAGTACTCCTGCTTTCAGTTGGATTGTTTTTTATAGATATTAATCCCATAACAACGGATAAATTATTGATCGCCATTTTTGGGGGCTTATTAATGGGTACCGGCGTAGGATTGGTAATAAGGGGCGGCGGCGTAATTGACGGGGCCGAAGTTATTGCCGTTTTTACCAGGCGCAAAGTTGGTTTCTCCAACAGCGAGATCATTATGCTTATCAACTGTATCATTTTTGCTGTAGCTGCATTGGAATTTGGGATTGAAACAGCCATGTATTCTGTTATTACCTATTTTACCGCAACCCGGGCCACAAACTATGTAGTTGATGGTATAGAAGAATTTACAGCCATGAATATTGTTTCTGCACAGCAGGAAGAAATAAAGAATTTCCTGGTAAACGAATTGGGCAAAGGCATTACGGTATATAAAGGCGAAAGAGGGTATCTGCCTGATAGTTTTGATATTAAAACAGATTGCGAGATCATTGTTACTATTGTAACCAGGCTGGAAATAAAACAGATACAGGATGCCTTAATAAAGATAGACCCCAAGGCATTTGTATATGTACAAAGCATTAAAGAAGCAACCGGCGGAATATTAAAAGCAAAGGCACATGCACATTAACCAACAGGTGCATGATTTTGTGATCAATTTATTGAAAACCAAAATTCCTGCAACTTATCATTATCATAACTATGACCATACTGAGTATGTAACAGATAAGGTAGTTGAAATAGGTAAACAGGAAAATTGTACAGAAGAAGAAATTAAATTATTAACCACAGCCGCTTTATGGCATGATACAGGCTATATACATACCTATACAGGACATGAAGAAGAAAGCTGTTTGCTAGCCCGGCAATATTTACCTGGCTATGGTTTTACAACAGCTGATATTGATAATATCTGTGGTATGATCATGGCAACCAAAATTCCTCAATCTCCACAAAACAAACTGGAAGAAATAATTGCCGATGCAGACCTGGAATACCTGGGTACCAGCAATGCGGCTGTGCTGGCTAATAATTTATTTAAGGAACTTAATGCTTTAAACCCGCTGTTAACTGAAGAAGCATGGAATAATATAGAAATTGATTTCCTTACAACACATTGTTATTTCACGGGGTATTGTAAAGCAAATAAGGAACACATAAAACAATCTTATTTACAAAGTTTGATCAATACTAAAGCATAAGTACAGTCCGGTATTTTATAGAAAAAATTGCAGCCAGGAAATTAAAATTTCGTGGTTTTTATAAAATGTATTAGGTATTAAAATAAAAACCCACTACCAAAAACCGAAATAAAATGGAGACTTTACAAAAGCTGCTAAGTATAAATTTCAATTATATTCTGATTGGATTTACGGTTATCTTTTATTCGCTTGAACAGATCCTGAATACCCAATTTAAATTCAATAAAAGGCCGCAACATTTAATGCACAACTTTTTGTTCCTGGTAGCTTTTTATTTGTGCAATATTTTATGGGCCATTGTTACTGTGTATAGTATTGATTGGTTAAATAATAAACAGGTCGGACTTTTTTATCTGGTGCAGCTTCCACTCTGGTTGAAACTGGTACTTGCAGTTGCCATATTTGATCTGGTAACCTACTGGTTTCACCGAATAGCACATAAAGTACCAGTTTTATGGCGGTTTCACCGGGTACATCACAGCGATACCAGCATGGATGCTTCCACTTATTTCAGGGCCCATCCACTGGAATTAATATTATGGTTTGGTACTTCCAATATCCTGGCAGCCGGAATTTTCGGACTCGACCTGCTCTCTTTAGGTTTATATTTCCTGGTGGCAACACCATTTGTCTTCCTGCAGCATTCTAACTTACGTTTTCCCGTTTGGCTGGACAAAACGTTTGGATTCGTATTTACAACACCCAACCTGCATAAAATTCATCATGATCAGGACCAACAATACACTGACAGCAATTATTCGGACATATTCATTCTCTGGGACCGGCTATTCGGCACATTCAAACATAAACCGGTAGAGGAGATCAGGTTTGGATTAAAGGAATTTGAAGAAAATAAAAAGCAAAGCTTCTGGTACCTGTTCATAAGTCCGTTCATTAAAATTGAAAGAATACAATCCAACGATTTGAAAAAATAATTAGCGCTATGAAAGCAAAATCGGTTATAGGTAATTCTGCTGAAGAAATTAAAACAGCGCTGGAACAAGGCATGGCTGAGGCCTGCCCGGATGACCCGGTCGGACGGGGTTTTAAACCAACATTGGCTTTTGTTTTTACTTCATTGAAACAGCAATGGCAAGAAATACAGGCTATACTGAACAAGGAAAGCATTGCCCTATTTGGTGCTACCACAGCAGGCGGGTTTACGGAACATGGATTAGCAGATACAAGCATCACCCTGTTGTTGCTTGATATAAACCCCAAACATTTTATAGTTATATTAAAGGATAATGAACTCAATACTCCATTTGTATCTGCAGGAGAAATTGCAGAAACAGGTTTAAATAGTTTTTCCAATCCTGCTTTCATCATCCTGGCTACGCATACAAAAACTCCCGCCGATGATATTATTGCTGGCATTGTAGATAAAGTGGGAGCTAATGCTACCATCATTGGTGGGATGGCAGGTAATACCATTAATCTACAGGGAACAATTTTTACCAATAGCGCATCCAGCGAATACGGCATACTATGTCTTGTGCTTGATCAGGATAAAATTGAAGTGAAAGGCATTGCCATTTCGGGATGGAAACCTTTAGGCACAGAGAAAAAAGTAACCAAAAGTGAAGGGCTTTGGATACATACCATAGATGATCAACCAGCCATGGATATCGTAGAAAAATATATCGGTAATGAAAGCTTGTCAGAAAATGGCGCAAATAATATTGTGAAGTTAAATACCACTTATCCATTACAGGTAAACCGCAATGGTAGCAGCCCTGCTATGATACCTACACTGTTTTACAATAAAGAAACCCGTGCAGTGATGTGTGGGCAGTCATTACCCGAAGGAACCACTTTCCGTTTTTCACTACCCCCCGATTTTGATGTGATTGATACTGTAGTTGAAAGTTCAAGAATTGTAAAAGAAAATAATCTTCCCGAAGCGGATGCATTGGTGGTGTTCTCTTGTGTGGGCAGGCATGAATCCCTTGGCCCGATGATAGCCGAAGAGTTGGAAGGTTTGGCCAACACCTGGAAAAAACCTATGGCCGGATTTTTTAGCCTGGGTGAATTTGGAACTGTAGCAGGTGGCAAACCAGAGTTTCATGGAACCACCTGCAGTTGGGTGGCGTTAAAAGAAAAATAACACCAACAATAAATAGAGAGGAATTATGAAAGCAAAATCAATCAAAGGAAATTCAACCGAAGAAATCAGTAGTGCATTACAGCAAAGCATGGCCGACGATTTTCAACCAACACTTGCCATTGTGTTTTTATCTATCAAACAGGATAGAGATGCAATTTGTGAAATACTGGATAAAAAATCAATTGCAGTGTTCGGGGCAACTACCAATGGAGAATTTATAGATGAAGAATTAGAAAAAGGATCCATTTCAATGCTATTGCTGGATATCAATCCTGCATATTTTAAAATACTTTTTACTGAATTCCCGGAAAAAAATTACAGAGAAATAGCAGCTTTAATAGCAAAAAATGCGAAAGAGTTTTTTACGACCCCGGCTTTTCTGGTTGCAGCAAGTCACATGGAAACGGATGCCGAGCAATTACTATTTGGATTTGAAGATGCTATTGGTAAACAGGTTAATATATTTGGCGGTATGGCTGGTGATGATTATGCTTTTTCTGAACAGTATGTTTTTACCAAAGACCAATCGGCCAATAGGGGTATCGTTGCCCTGGTGCTGGATGAAGATAAAATCATCATAAAAGGAAAAGCAACCTGCGGTTGGAAAGCAGTAGGTACAGAAAAAACAGTTACACACAGTGTTGGCAACCATGTGTTCACAGTAGATGATGTACCGGTGTTAGACATAACTGCGAAATACGGTGGACTCGAAAACATTCAAAAAGAAAATACGGAAGTAGCCATGGAAATAGCTGTTAATTTCCCCTTGCAGTTACAACGGGAAACGGGGGATCCTGTCATGAGACCAGGTTTATTAATTAAATGGGAAGACCGCTCATTTGTATGCAGTGGTTCTGTGCCACAAGGATCTAAAGTCAGGTTCTCGCTTCCACCTGATTTTGATGTAATGGAAAAAGTGATCAAAGGTGTTCAGGAATTAAAAGACACAGAGATGCCAGAAGCAGATGCATTAATTGTATTCAGTTGTGCAGGCCGTATTCTGTCGCTCGGTCCTTTGATGAATCTGGAGATAGAAGGCGTTCGAAAAATCTGGAATGTTCCAATGGCAGGCATGTTCTCAAATGGGGAACTGGCAAGGGCTACAGGCGGAAATTTGGAGATGCACAACCTCACTACTTGTTGTGTAGCATTAAAAGAAAAATAATTTAACCAAATAAAACAAAAAATGATCAAACTAACTGTTTTGTACAGTCACCCGACAGATGTTTCAGTTTTTGAAAATTATTATGCCAACACACATTTGCCGCTTGCAGCAACAATGAAAGGCTTTGAAAAAGTTGAGTATACAAAATTCATCAGTGCACCGGATGGTTCGCAGGCGGCGTATTACCGCATGGCCGAATTCTGGTTTACCAGCCCTGAAGCATTACAGGCAACCATGGGCTCAGCAGAAGGACAGGCAACCGCAGCAGACCTTGCCAATTTTGCAACAGACGGAGTAAAATTATTGGTAGGTGCCGTTTAACAAGTAAAAGCAATCAAAGGAACATCTGCCGATGATATTTAATTAGCGATATCAGGAAGTTTAGCAGGCGGGTAAAAACATGAATTTTATAATAACACCTGTTCCGTATTGGTACTAAAAGAAAAATAAATGAACCAGCACTTACAAAATATTCTCAGTTTTATTCAGCAAGATAAAAATATAACTGCTGAACAAAAAAATGCGATTACAAAATCTTTGAAAGATGCAGATAAGGAATTAGAGATAACCGCTTTCAAACTCGACCGTACAGAAAAAGTAAAACGCACCACCGCTATTTTATTAGAAGAAACCATTGAAGAACTGGAACAAAAAAGAAAATCAGTAGAAGCACAGAACCGGGAACTGGAAATTGAGACTTCGCTTGAAAGGGTAAGAACAGGGGCCATGGGTATGAACAAGCCTGACGACATGCTGAATGTGTGCCGCATGATCTCTGACCAGCTACAGCAACTCGGGTTTAAAGAAATACGCAATGTGCAAACAGTTATTATTTATGAGCTAAAACATGAATACCTCAACTACCAGTATTTTACTCCTTATGATAAAGAGACCATAGAACGAATTGACTACCGGCTTCATCCCGAAGTATTGGCGTTTTGCGAAAAAATGTTGCAATCTGCAGATGCTTATTACACGAAAACTTTTGAAGGAGATGAGTTGAATCTATGGCGTGATTACCGTAAACAAACCAACCAGTTGCCCGATCCCAAATTAGACGAAACAAGTTCGTCTCACTATTATTTTTATTCAATAGGTTCAGGCGCTTTGGGGGTTACTACCTATGCTCCATTAAGTGAAGAACAAATAAACCTGATCAAACGTTTCCGAAATGTATTTGAACTGGCCTACCGCCGGTTCATTGATATTGAAAAAGCAATAGCACAGGCCCGGGAAGCACAGATAGAATTGGCATTGGAAAGGGTAAGAGCAAGAACGATGGCTATGCAACATAGCGAGGAGTTGCAAGATACTTCCCTGATACTGTTTCAGCAATTAAAAGAACTTGGAGAACCTGCAGAGCAATGTACCATAGGCATTGTAAAGGAATCAGAAGGTTTGGTGGAGATATCTGCAACGCTTCACGGAAATATAATGCAGCAAACTTTCAGGCATAAAATAGATGAGCCTTTCGTGATGAGTAAAATATTCAGGGGCTGGAAAGATCAGCAAAGAACATTGATAGTGGAACTGAAAGAAGAAGAACTACAGAAGTACAATCAATACCGGAATGAATTGGTAGGTACAGAAACATTTCCGGTAAAACTGCTTCCTGGTGATCGCTGGATAATTCATGTGGCCTATTTTTCCAAAGGAATGTTGGCGTTGTCAACCAATGAACCCCGGCCGGCAGAATCACTTCAGCTATTAGAACGGTTTGCAATAGTCTTCGAACAAACCTATACCCGTTTTCTCGATCTGCAAAAAGCTGAGGCACAGGCAAGAGAAGCAAAGATCGAAGCAGCACTTGAACGTACCCGTACGCAAAGTATGCTTATGCAGCATTCAGACGAATTAAATGATGTTTCAAAAGTTTTTCACCAGCAGCTCCTGAACCTGGATATCGAAACCGAATTCTCGTATTTGTGGTTACCCGATGAATCCAATGGTAAACATTTATTTTGGGCTACCTGGGCAGAGGAGAAAAACGGCGAAACTGTTTATTTCAACAAAGCCGTTAACTATGACCTTGATAAAACAGAACCGGCTACTGCCACCTGTTTTTCGGACTGGGAAAGCGGTGTGCCGGTTCATGTGTACACACTTGCGGGTGATGAAATGAAGGCTTACTTTGAAACATGGAAAGAATTATTGAGCGAAGCTAAAAAGTTTAAACCCGAATTTTTCCTTCAGGGAATTTATTATGCCGAAGCCTTTATGAAGTATGGCTGTTTCGGGATCATGATCCACAGAAATATAAACGGGGAGGAACAAGATATCCTTCGCCGCTTTGCCGTTGAATTTGAAAGGACCTATACCCGGTTTCTCGACCTTAAAAAAGCTGAAGCACAGTCAAGGGAAGCGCAGATAGAAGCATCATTGGAAAGAGTGAGAGCAAGCTCAATGGCTATGCATCATTCAACAGAATTAACTCATGTGCTTTCCGTACTTTTTGAACAGTTTGATGTATTGGGCATTTGTCCGGTGTATTCACAAATGAGTCTTTTAGACCTGGACACGAATACTTTTGAATTCCGCTGCACAGGAAAACTGGGAAGAAGAGTAATGGCGCAACAAACTATTTCTATCGATAGTTTGCAAATAGTGAAAGAAACGGTTGAAAAGTGGAAACATAGCGAACCAAAATCCATTAATGAATTGCATTTTCCAACAGAAGTTATTCCGGAATTATTTGAACTATTTCAAGACATACGGTCAGCAACACCGGCTGAGGCGCAACCAAACGTTGAGGATTTTCCTGACGGGATTTATGTTACTGAAGGGAATTTCCAATTCGGATACATGGGATTTGCACATTCAAGAAAAGCAACTGTAGAAGAAAAAGACATTGTGTTAAAATTTGCCACTGAATTCGGCAGACTATATCAACGCTTCCTCGATCTGCAAAAAGCAGAAGCACAGGCAAAGGAAGCACAAATAGAAACGGCGCTGGAAAAAGTAAGAAGCCGTTCAATGGGCATGCAAAAAAGTGAAGAACTTAAAGAAGTAATTCAGGTTGTTTACGAACAATTCGTTCACTTAAATATCAAAATTGAACATACAGGATTTGTTATAGATTACAAGGCAAGGGATGATTACGATATTTGGATAGCTGACCCACTCGGGATTCCCTCACAGGTAATCATTCCTTATTTTGATTGTATTTATTACAATCGTTTTAATGAAGCAAAAGAAAAAGGAGAGGATTTCTTTGTCACCAACCTGACCTTTGAAGAAAAAAACAAATTTTATCAAAAGCTTTTTGAGTATGTTCCGGGATTGACAGAGGAGGCGAAGGAATTTTATTTTAATTGTGCGGGCCTTGCGGCATCAACAGTTTTGTTAGAGAATGTAGCACTGTACATAGAAAATTTTTCTGGGCTCCCTTTTACTGATGAAGAGAATAACACACTCATGCGCTTTGGAAAAGTATTCCAGCAAACCTATACCCGTTTTCTCGATCTACAGAAAGCCGAAGCACAGGCAAGAGAAGCGCAGATAGAAACAGCTTTGGAAAAAGTAAGAAGCCGTACCATGGCCATGCAGCGAAGTGATGAATTATCTGAAACGGCAGCGGTGCTTTTCAATGAATTTAAAAAATTAGGAAGTGAAGATTTGATACAGGTTACCATCGCCATTTATCATGAGGCTGAAGGCACAATGGAATTCCGTTCTACAAGTTGGGCAGGCGGTGGTGAACAGACCAGCCATCCATTTAACCTGAGTATTGAAGAACCCACTTTATTACACCCCATGTTCATCGCATGGAAAGCACAAAAAAGATCAAACATTGTTGATCTCACCGGCGAAAAATTGGAAGGCTGGATAAATTACCGCAATGCCAATACCGGCGTTACGATTAAAAGTGCAGATACTCATGGACGGCGGGTAGTTACAGCGGCCTTTTTTTCTAAAGGGCATTTATCCATCTCCTCTCCTGTACCCTTACAGGAAGACACGGTAAAAACATTGGAACGTTTTGCCGGCGTTTTCGATAGTACTTACACTCGCTTTAATGATCTGCAAAAAGCAGAAGCACAGGCAAGAGAAGCACAGATAGAGACTGCATTGGAAAGAGTAAGAAGCCGCACCCTCGCCATGCATAAAAGTGATGAACTGGCAGAAACAGCGGCAGAAGTGTTCAGACAATTGATCAGCCTGGGCATTGAACCCAACCGCTTATACATTGGTATAGTAAAAGAAGAAACGGGTGATATGGAAATGTGGGCCACCGATGAAGACGGTACACAGGTAGGGAAAAAATTCATGTTTAATAAAGATGAAAATGCGTCGGTAAAAAAATTATATGATGGCTGGGCAACCAAACAGAAGTCGCTGATAGTTGATATGCAGGACAAAGAACTGGAAGATTATTTTCATTACCTGAGTAATGTAATGCATATCCCTTTCAAAAGCGGGCTTACTCAAAAACGAAGAGTGCAAAGTGTAGCTTACTTCAGCAAAGGATTTATTGGTATGGCTTCACCAGATGGACAGGGTGAGGAAACTATAAAACTATTGGAAAGATTTGCCGCCGTATTCAACCTCACCTTCACCCGTTTCAATGATCTCAAAATTGCAGAAGCACATGCACAGCAGGCAGAGCAGGATCTAATAGCTATTAAAGAAGCCAAGCAAAAGGCAGAAGAGGCGCTAACAGAATTACAGGCAACACAAAAACAATTAATACAATCAGAAAAAATGGCGAGCCTTGGAGAATTAACCGCAGGCATTGCCCATGAAATACAAAATCCGTTAAATTTCGTCAATAACTTTAGCGAGGTAAGCAAAGAGTTGCTGGATGAAATGAAAGAAGCCATAGAGAAAGGGGATACTGAAGAAGCAAAGGAAATCATGAATGATGTAATTCAGAATTTAGAGAAGATAAACCATCATGGTAAAAGGGCCGATGGTATTGTAAAAGGCATGTTGCAACATAGCCGGAGCAGCAGTGCGGTAAAAGAACCCACTGATATCAATAAATTGGCGGATGAATATTTGAGGCTGGCTTATCATGGATTGCGTGCAAAAGACAAATCATTCAATGCAACAATGAAAACCGATTTTGATGAAAGCATTGGTAACATCAATATTATTCCACAGGATATTGGAAGGGTTATATTGAATTTAATTACGAATGCGTTTTATGTGGTTGATGAAAAGAAAAAACAAAACCCAAATGGTTATGAACCATTAGTTACTGTGCGTACAAAGAATTCTGATGATAAGGTTTTGATTTCGGTAAATGATAACGGCAACGGCATCCCACAAAAAATATTGGATAAAATATTTCAACCCTTCTACACCACAAAACCCACCGGACAAGGAACGGGACTGGGATTGAGTTTGAGTTATGATATTGTGAAAGCACATGGAGGAGATTTGAAAGTGGAAACCAAAGAAGGTGAAGGTGCAGAATTTATTATTCAACTGCCAAAAGATTCACAATGAAATTTAATCTGAAAATATTATTATTATTTTTCTTCCCCTTATTGGTGAATGCACAGCAAAATATTGACAGTTTAAAAAGCATTCTTATTCATGGAGCAGATGCTTCTTTACGTTATAAAGCTGCAAGAGGTATTTACGATTATTACGAGGAGAAAAACAGGGACACTGCACTTTACTATGCAGATCAATCCATTTTAATTGCAAAGCAAAATCGTCAACAAATTCCTGAAGCATATGCGCTTGTTAGCAAGGGCTACCAGCTTGCAGGATTAGGTCGTTTTGGTGAGGCACTTCAATGCTTCCAAAAGTCATTTTCAATAACGGAAGATCCGCAAAATGAAAAGGGGAATACCTGGGATTTATCTCTTTATAATTATGTTGGCAAAAATTATTTTAATGGCAATCAACGGCTTTTAACCCTGGCTTATGCCCATCATATGTTTGCGGTGCTAATGGTAAGAACCGACAATACAGAACAACAAATAATACATTTTAAAACTGCCGCAAAAATTGGACAAGAGGTGAATTGGGTACCCAGGGTGATGCTGGCTTATATGAATTTGGGGCAAAGCTATTTAACAATTAATAAACCCGACTCAGCACTCTTTTATGAGTCTACTGCTGAAAGGCTTGCATTAGAACTGGGATATAAAAAATACCTGGGAAATGTAGAAATGTTGATAGGTGATATATACCAGTACTCTGGCAAAGACGCTCTGGCTTTGGAATACTACTATAAGGGAATTCAAATTTCAACTGAACAGAACAATTTAAGCAGCTTAAGCAGAAATTATTTACGGCTTATCAGGTACCACCTGGCTTCAGGAAAT
>JAYUYX010000158.1:0-4586 GCA_043752205.1 Chitinophagaceae bacterium | reverse complement strand
TTGTCTCTATTCTTTCACACAAAAACACAAACGAAGCCAGTCTCGATTTTCCTGATCAGACTACACTTAGTGAAATAACCGGTGGATACGTATATGTGATATTTGGAGGCGCCAAATTCCCGATAGCCGATTTTAATGTGTTGAGTGATTATAGCAATTACCGGAGTGTTCAAAAGATCCCTGATGGAATGCTTTCTCATATACCTGATGGGGATGTTACTGGCGGTAATCATGGATTCGATGATTTCTGGCTCATTAAACTGGCCAGTAATGGTTTTTTAAATTAAAGCATAACAGACCAATCAAATCATCGCTTCAAAAAATAGTATGAAAAAAATTATTTACGTTTTTGCAGCCTGTATTTTTTCTTTTTCTTCATCAGCTCAACTCGTTGTTCAAAATGGAGCTACACTTTACTTAAGCGGTAATGCATTGGTTGTGTTGCAGGATGTTAACCTGGTGAATGATGGCACTATTACCGTGGCTGCCAATGGTCGCTTTAGTTTTACAGGTATTGCAAACAGCAATATATCTGGCTCACAACAACCGGCTTTTAATGAACTGGAAATTGCCAAAACAGGAACCAATAAACTTTTACTGCAAAGAGCTATAAATGTAAATGGTAAAATTGTTTTTACCTCGGGCCTTATTGATCTAAACAATAGCAATATCAATCTTGGGAACAGTGGTTTCCTGGAAGCCGAAAATGAGAACAGCCGTGTTATTGGTAGTAATGGGGGACAACTGATCTTTAATACTATTCTCAATGCACCAAGCTTTGCTAATCCGGCAAATCTTGGAGCTATCATTACCTCATCACAGAATTTGGGCGCTGTTACAATTAGCCGGGGACATCAATCACAAATAAACGGTTATGGAAATGGAAGCTCAGTACTTCGGTATTACGATATTAATCCCACCATTAATACAGCCTTAAATGCCACACTCCGTTTTAAATATTTTGATGCTGAATTAAATGCATTAGATGAAAATGGTTTAGTATTTTGGAAAAGCTCCAACAATACTAACTGGGTGCTGCAGGGTTTTAACAGCCGTGAAGTAACAGCCAATTATGTAGAGAAATCAGGCATTAATGATTTTTCCCGCTGGACGCTCAGTTCGCCAGGTAATGTTTTGCCTGTAACTGGTTTGGTGCTTTCAGGCAGATGGAGAAACAATGCCTCTTATTTAAGCTGGACAACACTGGCCGAGTACAACAATAATTATTTTGAGGTGGAGAGAAAATATGCGAATGAAAATAATTTCTTCCCTGTTGGCCGAAAAAATTCTGCTCATCTTGATGGCAATTCGCAAACATATACTGCTTATAACTGGCCTGACCTTACTGCAGTTGCAAACCGGGGCGCCATACAATATCGGTTGAAACAATTTGACCGCAACGGGCAATTCAAATATTCAAATATCGTAATCATTAAGCCAGATGCCCCTACAGTATTTATTGAAACGATCTATCCAACCATCACCGTAAAGAATAGTTTGTACATACAAACCGGAAATATAAATGTTACGAACATGCAGGTGCAGATGTATGATATGCAGGGAAGGCTATGCCTGAACAAACAAATGGATTACCAGTCGCAATGGTTGCCATTACCCCAACTGGGAGCTGGTATGTATCGGGTAATTATACGGTCAGGAGAGTGGAGTTACAAAGCAAGTTTTATAAAGTAACTCTTAATTTTTACACAGGATGTTGAAAAAGCGGTAGAGCAATTTTTAAAGATCAAGTGAGTGTATTTAATTCTTTTTCATTTTTTTTAACAGGTTGTACGAAAATTTTATGGAATCACCAACGTTAGCCATCTTACCTGATCAAACCTACCATGAAATTTTTTATGAAACTTACTGCAACTACCCTGTTGCTGCTTTCCGGCATATCTGCCGTGGCTTATTTCTTTTGGTATAAACCAAAGTTTGATGCGGAAATAAAGAGCACCGGCTTTGCGGCAAAAGAAAATACAAAAACGGAAAATAGCGAAACCCTGATCCGGTTGTATCAAAAATCCTCTGCTGCGAAACATTACAGTAAAGCACATGGCTTTAATACTCAACATTGCTTCCTAATGGATATGCGGATCGGTTCCGGCAGGAACCGTTTTTTTGTTTACAACATGGAAAAGGATTCTGTTGAAACTGCAGGGCTGGTTACCCATGGCAACGGATCAGATAATGGTTCTGATGATCTGACCTTTTCCAATACACCCAACAGCCATTGTACTTCCCTGGGTAAGTATAAGATCGGCAAGTCCTATAATGGAAGGTTCGGGCTGGCTTATAAATTATATGGCTTAGATAAAAGCAACAGTAAAGCTTTTGATCGTTTTGTTGTTTTGCATGCACATGATTGTGTACCCGATGCAGAAATAGCGCCTTCTCTTATTTGTTTGAGCCAGGGATGTCCTACTGTTTCCCCAGTATTTTTACGCAAACTTAGATCGTATATCGATACATCGCCGGAGCCGATATTACTTTGGATCTATTACTGAAGTAATTTTTTTTGTTCTCATAAGCAGGGCATTAAGGCATTTTGAGATTATTAACATTTTCAGGTGCAATTTTTAGAAATTTCCGGCGTTAATATTTTATGTTATCCAAATCCAGCATTAATATCTTACGCAAAAACCTGTTACTGGCTATTGGTTTATTTTTAACCATGTCAACCTTTGGCTTCTACTGGCGCACACCTCACTTCAGTTTTTATCCCGGTATCAGCGCATTTATTTTGGCTGAGAAAAAGGAGATCAGCAGGTTCGAACTGATGAATCGCCTAAAGCAAAAAGCTGGGCAGGCAAAGGATTATGTAAGCAATAAAGGCTTTAATGAAACCTATTGCTTTTTGATAGATATGCGTTTGCCTTCAGGTAAGAACCGTTTTTTTGTATATAATCTCCAGGAAGATTCTGTTGAAATAGCGGGCCTTGTAGCACATGGCAAAGGATCTGAAAAAGGAACAGATGCGTTAACCTTTTCTAATATTCCCAATAGTTTATGTACATCACTAGGTAAGTATAAGTTGGGCAAATCTTATAACGGCAGTTTCGGTTTGTCTTACAAATTATATGGCCTGGAAAAAACAAATAGTAAAGCATTTGACAGAAATGTTGTGCTTCATTCATATAATGGAGTTCCCCGGAATGAAGTTTATCCTGCTCCCATTTGTGTAAGCGAAGGCTGCCCAACAATATCTCCTGAATTTTTAACACGGGTAAAAATATATATGGATGCATCAGATGCACCCATATTACTGTGGATCTATTATTAGTATCAGTTCATTGGTACTTCAATTGCCAGCAATTCTGCATGTTCCGAAGCAGTTACTGTAAAACTTCCGGTTTCAGAAATACCCAAAGCATCTCTTTTATTCAGTACCTGTCCATCAACGGTTACTGTGCCATTGATCACGACAAGAAATACACCGTTGTTTTCAAAAGCAGTTGTATAAGTTATTTTTTTTCCAACTTCAAGATTGGTTAATGCGAACCTGGCATCCTGGTTTATCCATAAGGCATTATCTGCTTCAAGCGGCGACACAACCGTTTGCCAGTTATTCGCCCGCTCATTTGTATCAAAGGTTTTCTGATCATACCTCGGTTTAATATTCCTTTCCTTAGGAAATATCCATACCTGGAAAAGTGTTACAGATTCAGTTGCAGATGCATTGGCTTCGGAATGTTGTACACCTGTTCCGGCACTCATGATCTGTATATCGCCAGCCTGTATAACACCTTCACCGCCGGTGCTGTCCTTATGTTTAAGGGCGCCTGTAAAAGGGATGGTTACTATTTCCATATTATCGTGTGGATGGGTAGGGAAAGAACCACCACCAGCAATAAAATCATCATTAAGCACACGCAGTAATCCAAAATGAACCTTTGCAGGGTCATGGTATTGGGCAAAACTGAAATAGTAATTTGGTTTTAACCAGCCGTAATCAGCGGTTCCCCTGTCTGATGCTTTAAATAATATTGTTTTCATTGTCATTGTCTTTTAATTTCAATGTTTAAACATTGAATAATATACCATTTTCGCAAACTGCCAAACTGGCTAGTTACAAGGATGTAAGCTATTGGCTAAAAAAAAATCCCCGATTACCGGAGAAAACAAATTAATTCAGTACAACAGTCTCTTCACCGGGCAGCAAACCTTGTACTTCTTCCTCCCTGTTTTCATTCCATTCTACAATAAAATTATTGCGGCCCTCACCGGTAAGTAAACTCATATATCTCAATTGTACAAGCTCAAGCAAAGAAAGGAAAAGAAAGATGGCATGAATACGATCCTCACATATTTCAAATACTTTTTCAAACGAAACAGTTTTGCCCGACCTGCACACATTGAGCATGTATTCCCTGCTTTCCTCCATGGTGTAGTTATACCTTACAACAGTGTGCACAGGTTTAAAATTCCGCTCCTGTAATTTTAAAATTACTTTTTCAAAAGCTTTCATCAGCTTAAAGAGGGTTACCGCCTGTATCTCCGTTCCTTCGCCAGCCTCTTCACCTATTTGTGAAATCTCTTTCTGAAGGTTACCACGCTTTACCATTAATAACCTTAACGCTTCCATC
>JAYUYX010000157.1:0-11256 GCA_043752205.1 Chitinophagaceae bacterium | reverse complement strand
TTTTGGTTAAATAAGTATATATTTAAAACCTAACTAACTTTTACCAACAAATAAACTCAAGCTTATGATGAAGAAATCAGTATTACAACCCATTTTATGCTCCCTTATTATGCTTTTTGCATTTTCAAAAAGCAGCATTTCTCAAAAAATAACTATTACCACAAACCCACAATCTGCAAAAATATACGTGAACGGGGTAAAAATGGGAGCAGGCTCATTAGTAGTAACAGTACCAAGTAATCAATGCGTAACAGTACAGGTATCTGAAGACGGATTTTTATTTGAAGAAAGAACTTATTGTAAAAAAAGAGGCGTAACACCACCTCCAAAAAATGATTATATACAATTGGATGTTGATGACTCTTATACCTCTTCAGTACAATCTGAATATGCTAACATTGATATTAACTTAGATGTAAGAAAAGACCGTACGAAAGCAGAAGCATGGAAGATAATAGTTGCAACTATATTGGGCAAATTTGATGTTCTGGAAATGAATGATGAAAAATCAGGGTATTTGCGTACTAATTGGATTGGTGTTACCTATAAACGTAATACTGTTAGGATGAGATTAATTGTAAAACAATCTTCAGAAGAACCATTGCAGTATAAAATGAAATTCATTACTGAAATTTCGCCCCGTTCCGGAACATCTTTTACAGCGGATGAGCAATTTTCTCCCTTTGGCCGTATATTAAAAAAATTCGACGGCTTTCATGATGAGATGACTACCAAATTAAAAAATTAATTTTTTAATAATTTTAAAAAAGCAGTTGTAATTTTTATAGCTGCTTTTTTTATGTCAAATTTTAACCGAATTACTTAGCATTTTTGCTTAACATTTAACTATTAAGGTTAAAAAATCAAAATGGTTTTAAGGGCATTAATCGTTATTTTTGATAAACTGTTTTAATTAATCGCTGGTGGTTTTAAGTAACAGAAAATATAAAAAAGATTATGGCTAATATTTTAATAATTGATGATGAGAAATCGATCAGGAAGACCTTATCCGAAATACTCAGCTACGAAGGGTATAAGATAGATGAGGCTGGGGACGGAGAGGAAGGATTAAAAAAATTTTCGGAAAAGACCTATGATGTAGTGCTTTGCGATATCAAAATGCCAAAATTAGATGGTATTGAATTTCTGGATAGATCAAAACTGATAAACCCGGATGTGCCAGTGATCATGATCAGCGGGCATGGCAACCTGGATACTGCTGTTGAAGCTGTAAAAAAAGGAGCTTACGACTATATCAGCAAGCCCCCCGATCTTAACCGCTTACTGATAACTTTACGCAATGCCCTGGATAAACAAAACCTGGTTACCGAAACGAAAGTACTAAAACGCAGGGTGGCTAAGGCTTTTGAAATGGTTGGAGACAGCGGCCCTATCAATAAAATAAAAGATACCATAGAAAAAGTTGCCCCAACAGATGCCCGTGTGCTTATTACAGGTGAAAATGGTGTGGGTAAAGAACTGGTGGCCCGGTGGATACATGAGAAAAGCAACCGCAATAGCGGCCCGATGATAGAAGTGAATTGTGCAGCCATACCTGGTGAGCTGATAGAAAGTGAATTATTCGGCCATGAAAAAGGTTCTTTTACTTCTGCCATAAAACAACGTATTGGCAAATTTGAAACTGCCAATGGCGGTACTTTATTTCTGGATGAGATTGGCGATATGAGCCTGAATGCACAGGCAAAGGTTTTGCGTGCCTTGCAGGAAGGAAAAATTACAAGGGTAGGGGGCGAAAAGGATATTTCTGTGGATGTAAGGGTGATTGCTGCTACAAATAAAGATCTACTTAAAGAAGTAGATGAAAAAAACTTTAGACTTGATCTGTATCACCGGCTTGGCGTTATTATTATACATGTGCCATCTTTAAATGAAAGACAGGATGATGTACCTTCTTTGGTTGAGCATTTCCTGGATATAATTGCAACTGAATATGGCCAGCCAAAAAAGGTAGTAGAAGAAAAAGCAATGGAAGCCTTAAAAAATTATAACTGGACGGGTAATATCCGTGAGTTAAGAAACGTTGTGGAAAGATTGATCATTTTATCGGGTAAAACGATCACGCTGGAAGATGTAGAAAATTATGTGCTTCCACGGAAATAATTGCATTTAAAATGAAAACAATTTATTGCATAAGTGGTTTGGGAGCCGATGAAAGGGCATTTTCTAAATTGAAAATAGAAGGGTATGAGTTAAAAATGATTCATTGGTTAATGCCGCAGGGAAAAGAATCCATACAGGAATATGCCACAAGAATGCGATCCGCTATAGATGAGGAAAACCCTACGTTGATGGGACTGTCTTTTGGTGGGATGCTTTGTACTGAAATAGCTAAACAGGTAGCTGTAAAAAAGATCATTCTTATATCCAGTATTAAATCTTCTAAAGAATTACCCAGTTGGATGCGTATAGTGGCTATGTTAAGGCTCAATAAAATAGTTCCATTAAAATCTACCAAACTTACGCAACCCATTCAGAATAAAATGTTGGGTGTACAATCTGCAGAAGAAAAAGCTCTGGTAGCATGTTTCAGAAGAGAAGTTGATCTGCCTTATACCAACTGGGCAGTTAACCAGGCCATCAATTGGAAAAATGACTGGCAACACCCAAACCTGTATCATATTCACGGCGATAAAGACAACATGTTCCCCATAAAAAATATTAAGTGCTCCTGCACCATAAAAAATGGCGGACATTTTATGATCATGAACCGGGCTGATGAAGTTAGCCAATATATCAACTCTATTTTGTTGGAAGCATAATGCCGGGTATGTTAAACATTTTAAAACATTCTTTAAGCAAATCTTTATCAAACGTTTAATTATGGTACTTTTGGCACTTCTAAAATTTAACGCATGAGTATAGGTTGGATCGTTTTTATTATTGGCGCATTGGGCTGGCATATTGGTATGTATGGTATGTTTAAAAAAGCAGGGATAGAAGGCTGGAAGGCCTTTGTTCCTTTTTACAATACCTGGTGCATGGTTGAAAAAATGGAACTTAAAAAATATTGGTTCTTCTTACAGTTCATACCGGTTGCAGGCCAATTTATTACCATCTGGATATGTATAAAATTTGTTGAGCATTTTGGGCGCTTTGGTTTTTTACACCACGCTGCAGCAGTTTTTTTTCCATTCTTATATTTTCCATACCTCGGATTTTCACCTAGCGAACGCTATGCAGGAACAGCAGTAGTAAAAAATTATAAAAAATCTTCCGCAAGAGAATGGATAGATGCTGCGGCGTTTGCAATTGTAGCAGCAACCCTCATACGTACTTTTGTATTTGAGGCATATACCATTCCCACACCTTCAATGGAAAAAACGTTGTTGGTTAACGATTTTCTATTTGTAAGTAAATCAACCTATGGGCCAAGAATCCCCAATACACCTGTTGCCATGCCTTTTGTACATCATACCATCCCTGGTTTAAATGTAAAATCTTATACAGAGTGGATAAAGATTCCGTACACCAGGTGGTTTGCAAGCCCTGTTAAAAGAAATGATGCGGTAGTTTTCAATTTTCCGGTTAATGATACATTGATTAATGATCCTGTGGTGAACGGGGAACAACAGTTTGGATCGAAGGTGACCTACTACGAGTCTGTAAGACAATTGGGCCGTGACAAAGTATGGCAGGATTATGGCGACATGATCATTACCCGGCCTGTAGATAAAAGAGAGAATTTTATCAAACGTTGCGTAGGTATTGCGGGTGATAATATCCAGATCATAAATGGCAAACTTCATATAAATGGAAAGCCTGAGGATTATTTCCCACAATCGGAACGGAATTATTTATTGCAGATACCGGATGGTATCTACCTAGATGAAGATAAGTTGAAAGATCTTGGTATTAATGTGCGTACATCCCAGGGAGATTTTCAGCCAACTGATAAATCAAACCTCTTTCAGGTGAATATCACTAACGAGGAAAAAGCTAATTTAAAATTACCTGCGGGATATATTCTTACAGATGTAAGTTTACCTCATCGTGATGACCTGTTTCCTTATTACAGTGACTCAACCGGTAAAAGCTGGTCCGCAGATAATTATGGGCCGTTGTTAATTCCTAAGAAAGGAGCAAGCATACAGTTAACGCCAGATAATATTATTAGATACCAGCGCTGCATAGAAGTGTATGAAGGCAATAAATTTGAGAACAGAGGCGGTGCATATTTTATTAATGGGCAGGCTGCAATGAGCTATACTTTTAAAATGGATTATTACTGGCTTATGGGTGATAACCGTCATAATTCTTTAGATAGCCGTTACTGGGGTTTTGTGCCCGAAGATCATGTAGTGGGTAAAGCCTCGTTGATCTGGTTCAGCTACGAGAACGGCCCACGCTGGAAACGCCTGTTTAGCTGGATCAAATAATTTTAACTGAATTAATCATTTTAAAGTAACTTTAAAACATGGATGGTCCTCTCTGCCGCAATGCAGAGAGGATTTTTTATCTGACTAAAAATTTTGTATGAACAAAGATGTGTTCCAATTTTCTTACGAGGTTTATAATTCCATTGCTGATCTTAACGAGCAGGATGCATGGCTTGTAAGCCAGGCCAGGCAAGTTACCGGGGCGGCCTATGCACCTTATTCTAATTTTAATGTAGGATCTGTTGCCAAGCTGGCAAATGGTGAAATTGTTTCCGGTACCAACCAGGAAAATGCTTCCTACCCGGTGAGTATTTGTGCTGAAAGAGTATTGTTGGCATCTGCTGCTACCTTATATCCTGAAGTACCAGTTGATACGATGGCAATAAGTTATCATAACATCAATGGATTGAGTGATCATCCCATTTCGCCTTGCGGAATGTGCAGGCAAAGCCTGGTAGAATATGAAGAGCGGGTAAAGCAACCTATCCGTTTATTGTTAAGCGGGCTTGATGGAAAAGTTATTGTGATTGAAAAAGCAAGTTCGTTATTACCACTTTCGTTTGGAAGTATAGATCTAAAATAAAGTTTGCACACCATTGGCAACTTTTCCTTCATGCTCCAGCAGCCATTTTTTACGCCAGAGGTCACCACCATATCCAACAAGATCTCCATTACTGCCAATAACCCGGTGACAGGGTACTATAATGCAAATACTATTATTACCATTGGCTGTGCCTACTGCCCTTATTGCCTTTACATTACCAATTCTTTTACTTAATTCTAAATAACTGATGGTACGGCCATAGGGAATGTTGCATAATTCGGTCCACACGGTTTGCTGAAATGCTGTACCCACCTGGGAGGTATGAATATTAAATACTATTCGCTTTCCATCAAAATATTCATCCAATTGTTTAATGCATGTTTTTATTACAGGTGATTTAGGCTTAATGAAATTGAGATCATCTTCATTTATTGTAGCACCCTTCCAGGAATTTACAAACAACACATCAGATATAGCACTTCCCGTGCTCCTGATCTCCAAAGCACCCAGCGGCGATTGATAATATACAATTTCGATGTTCATTTTTACAATAACTTATGTCTTATCCAATTTTACTTCCATTTTTTACAGGTAGGGTAGGCTGTAACAAAACCACATCATTGTTCTCATTGTAAACACCCAATACCAGGCATTCACTGAAAAAATTAGCGATCTGTTTTACAGGAAAATTTACAACTGCTATTATCTGTTTGCCCACCAGTTCTTCTTTTGCATACAAAGCAGTTATTTGTGCTGATGATCTTTTAATACCGAGTTCTCCAAAATCAATGCTTAGCTGGTAGGCTGGCTTTTTTGCACCGGCAAATTCTGTTACTTCAATAACAGTTCCCGTGCGGATATCGATTTTTTCAAAGTCCTGCCAGGTTATCATAAGTTCTCAACTTTAGTAACGGCATCTATATTAAGCGGGCCATAAATATGTGGAAACTTTTCATTTACTGAAGGAGCCAGTTCAAATTTTAATGGAGCAGTTAACTTATTCTCATCAATATGTAATAATAGTAAATTGGTTTGTTCTTTATAATAACGATCTAAAACGCCTTTAACCTGCTCTGCATTGCTGGTGTGTATAAAACCTTCCAGTGCCAAAGAATCAGCTTCGTAAAAGCCCTGCCCACCGGGACCTGCGGTCTGCAGCGCCTTTTGCCAGTTTGCTGCTGTTACTACGTGGTAGATCATTGATCTAATAAATTTGCAAGTAAAAGTAACTCATCCATTTTATAGCGGTTGCGGTCATTATCAAAGCATTTACTTAATTCTTCCAATAAATACTGAATGGTACGCTTATTATTTAACTGACGAAAGTAAGAAGGAACCGGCGGAACTGAGATGCGTTTAAAATATGCTTCAACATCCTGGTGACTATACATCTGCCCATTCAATGGGTCAATAAAAAATTTTATTTTTTCTGATGCATGCCCAACAGGATTCAAGAGGTCGTGCTGCTCATCAAAGTATGCAAGGATGAACTGCCGTGGAATATTTACGGGCCTTACAGGAATATCCAGTAATTCGCAAAGGGCAATATAAATAATACCATTACTCAGGGCATTTCCTTTTTTGCTTTCAAGCGTTTTATTGATGAGGTAATCATCAGGATTGGTATGATTAAATTCAATACCTTTTTGCTTGTAGTAATTGTAAAAGATACTGGTAACTATATTGATCTGTTCAATAGGCGTGAGGTAATTATTGAGTTCAAGCCAGGTGTTACGGCGTAACTTCTCAATTTCCTGGTAAACGGTGGTTATATCAAGGTCAGGATAATGATATCGTACAACCAGCAAAGCGCCTTCCAGGAGGTCTGCATCACCTGCAGCCCATTCGGCAAAATCATCCGTAAGGTCTCTGAAGTGTAAACGGTGTATCAACAATTCAATACGTTCCTGTATCTCTTCATTACTGGTATTTTCCCAAAGGCTTTCCAGGTTGGGTATAATGTCTTTTCCAAATGAAATGATCTTATCACTCACCGTAATATAAACATCTTCATCGGGGTCGTCAATTAAATGCAGCAGGGCCGTTATTTCTTTATTTTCTTTCAAGCTTCAGATTTATAATAATTGAATTTCGGAAAAGCAGGGGAATAAAGAAGTTAAAATTTTCCACAGTTGTGATAAAAAATAATCATGGGGAATGAATTAGCGTAAGCCGGTTCCATCAGTTCTTACAGCAAGTATGTAAGCTGCATGCGTTTTTAGAATATCATCAGGAAGGTTTTTGAATTCTTTTGCAAGCTGGTTTTTAGGCAAACCCTCGTTTTTATGATAAGTTATGATATGGTTAGATACCAACAAGGCGAAACACGGATGCTTCACTTTATTTTACAAATATTGAATATCCCGTGGCATCATTTGTTCCATTTGTTAAAGAAGTAGCAATGCCATTTTTCCAGATTTTAGCAACCATGTAAGTTCCATTATACTCGTTACCGGTAACATAAACATCTGTACCTAAAACAAACACAGATTCGGCAAATGCATTGGTAGAACCATTTGTTAAAGAAGTTGCAACTCCATTTTTCCAAACCTTGGCAACATACTTTGTTCCATTTACTTCAAACCCTGCTGCGTATATATCTGTACCTAATACAAAAACTGATTTAGCGTAAGCATAATTAGAACCGTTTGTTAAAGAGGTTGCAACTCCATTTTTCCAAACCTTAGCAACAAAATTTAATCCATTATACTCATGGCCTGCAACATATACATCAGTTCCCAAAACAAAAACTGAATAAGCCACAGCATCAGTAATGCCATTTGATAAAAAAGTAGCCACCCCGTTTTTCCAAATTTTTGCAACATTAGCTGTACCGTTACCCTCAAACCCGGCAACATAAACATCAGTTCCCAAAACAAAAACCGAATTTGCAGCACCACCATTTGCACCTGTTGTTAAAAAAGTAGTACTACCGTTTTTCCACAATACTGCCTGGCCAGATTCATATCCTGCAGCATATACATCAGTTCCAGAAACAAAAACCGAATAAGCATCTGCTTGATTTGCCGGGTTTGATAGATTAGTAGCAACACCATTTTTCCATACTGTTGCACCATCAAAATCAGATCCACTTGCATAAACATCAGGTCCTGAAACAAAAACTGAAAAAGCTAAACCTACATTTGAACCTCCCGTTAAGGAATTTGCTATACCATTTTTCCAGGTTTTTGCAACTGGTATATTATTGCTATTATTTTCAAAACCCGCCACATAAACATCCGGTGCAGCAATTAAAGTTGTTGTAAAAACAGAATCTCCTCCATACGCAGTACCCACGCTGTTTGTTGCATAAGCCCGTACATGATAAGTAGTACCTGCTGTAAGCCCTGTTATTGCGCTTGTAAATATGCCTGTTCCGGTTCCATTGGTTGTGCGGTTGCCCGTGATAACGGGATTTGGAGAAGTGCTCCAGCAAACGCCACGGGCAGTTACTGGTGCGCCACCATTGGCAGTAACATTGCCACCAGCGCCTGCCGTTGTTGCAGTAATTGTAGTTATAGATGAAGTAGTAACAGTTGGCAAAGCTGTTGTTGAAGTTGTTGTTGTGAAAATAGAATCCGCTCCATAAGCAGTCCCGGTGCTGTTTGTAGCATAAGCCCTTACATGATAGGTTGTATTAGCAGTATGGCCGGTTATATTACTTGTAAATATTCCGATGCCTGTTCCATCTGTTGTTTTTGGGTTTGCAATAGTTGGATTTATAGTAGTACTCCAGCAAACACCACGTGCAGTTATAGCAGCCCCGCCATCATTTGTTATATTACCACCACTTGTTGCAGTTGTATTGGTTATTGAACTTATTGCTGCTGTGCTGATTGTGGGTAAAATTCCCGTAGGGCCCGTTGGGCCATTTTCTATGCTGAATTCTTTTTGACAATTGAAAGAGATAAGTGATAAAAAGAGGAGATAGAGTATACGTTTCATTTAACTACGGTTTATTACCAAATATAGTGAAATATTGTTTTGGGTAAGAATTGCATAGGTGCGAATAGTGAAGATAGGCAATGGAAAAGGAGTAATGTGAGACTTCAATTCGGCGTTGGTTAAAAACCAGACGCCGGTATGCTAACTACCTGCGGCGGCAAAAAAAATCAGACGCCAGCAAAAGATACCTATAACGGTAAAAAAATACTACATGCTATTTTAAGAAGATAGACTCTATTTTGCTGCTTCCTGTTGATGAAAAAACAGGCATAAGAATATTATTTTTCCAAATCCTTGCGATGGTAGCGCCGGTTGATGGTATACTTTCATACCCTGATACATAAACATCGCCATCTTTAACCTTAACACAAGAAGCATGGGCATTATTAGCCCCAGCCGTTATAGCAGTGGCAACTCCGTTTTTCCACAGCATTGCTACACTTACTGATCCATTCACTTCATACCCGCATACATAAACATCTGTTCCGGAAACAAATACTGATGTAGCACGGGCACTTGTGATTCCATTTGTTAAAGCTGTTGCAATTCCATTTTTCCAGATCGTGGCAATTTGTATAAACCCACTATTTTCAACATATCCGGCAGCATACACATCCGGGCCGGTCACAAACACTGAATTGGCTACTGACCACTGGGTACCTGCTCCCAATGTTTGTGCAACTCCATTTTTCCAGATTGTTGCAACTGATAACGATGGTATAGTTGCAGATTTATTTATGCCCGCAATGTATATGTCAGAGCCAAAGCCGGTAACACAGTACATTCCGGAATGTGAATCAAATGAGGAGTCATTAGTCAAGTGAACCAAAACACCATTTTTCCAGTATTTTCCAATCCTGGGTATTGAGAGACTCGGTAAATTGCCCTCACCAACTACATATGTATCTGTTCCTGAAACGTAAATTGAATACGGATAACTGTGATAAGCCCCATTTTGTAAAGTTATTTTAATACTGTTTTTCCATATCACCGGCGAATTCACAGTTGCTAAACCTTCATTTCCTGCTACATAAATATCTGTACCTTCCAGATATACAGATCTTGCCACTGCCCCAACAAAAGCACCTGACGGTAAAGAAGTTGGTACACCGTTTTTCCATAGCATTGCCTCCGGCTTGATGGTAGTATAATCGTAACCTGCAGCATACACATCTGCCATACTGCCACCTGTTGTTGTGAAAACCGAATCCCCTCCATAAGCAGTGCCCACACTGTTTGTTGCATAGGCCCGTACATGATAAGTTGTGCCGGCTGTAAGCCCGGTTATTGCACTTGTAAATATACCTGTGCCTGTTCCATTGGTTGTACGGTTGCCGGTTGCCACAGGATTTGGAGAAGTACTCCAACAAACACCACGGGCTGTTACAGATGCACCCCCATCGGCAGTTACATTGCCGCCACCTGCTGCTGTTGTTGCTGTTATTGCATTTATTGTGGCAGTTGTAACAGTTGGTAAACCTGCAGTGCCAGTAGTTGTAAAAACAGAATCGCCCCCATACGCAGTGCCCACACTGTTTGTAGCATAGGCCCGTACATGATACGTTGTATTTGCTGTAAGCCCGGTCATTGCACTTGTAAATATACCTGTGCCGGTTCCATTGGTTGTGCGATTGCCTGTAACCACGGGATTTGCTGTGGTACTCCAACAAACGCCACGTGCTGTAACGGTAGCACCTCCATCGGCAGTAACATTACCGCCGCCTGCTGCTGTTGCCAAAGTTATTGCTGTAATTGATGAAGTGGTAACAGTAGGTAAAGCCGTGGCTGAATTTGTGGTTGTAAAAACAGAATCTGCACCATAAGCAGTACCCACACTGTTTGTAGCATAGGCCCTTACATGATAAGTTGTGTTTGCAGTAAGCCCGGTTATTGGGCTTGCAAATATGCCGGTTCCGGTGCCGTTTACAGTACGGTTACCGGTTACTACAGGATTTAGAGTTGTAGCCCAGCAAACACCACGGGCTGTTATGGGTGCCCCGCCATCATCAGTTATGTTACCGCCGCTTAATGCAGTTGTATTGGTTATTGAAGTAGTTGCTGCTGTAGTAATTGTTGGTAAAACTGATGGAATATTTTCGGGGCTCAATTCTTTTTGACAATTAAAAGAGATAAATGCTAAAAGCAGTATGATGCATATTTGTTTCATTTACTACGGTTTAAGACAAATATAATACAATAAGTATTTGGGTGTGGAAGGGAAAAAAGTTCGGTTCGTGAGCCAGGAATGGAGGCGGAGGCTGTATTTACTAAATTTTATGTGCTACTACAACAACATTTTCCATATTTATCATTTGACCATTCAGTTCAAAATCAGGCTCTCGATTTTCAAATATACCAACGATAGAAAAC
>JAYUYX010000156.1:0-11257 GCA_043752205.1 Chitinophagaceae bacterium | reverse complement strand
AAGCTTATATTCAGGCGGCTGTTAAGTCAAGGGATTTCAATTCTTTACTTACCTATACCACCACGGGCATACTACTCAGCAACAAAAAGGCATCTGCTGCAGGCTATTTTGCCTATTATAGGGGTTATGCCTTTCAGGAACTGAAACAATACGATAGTGCAATAAGCAATACTTTATCAGCATTAGAATTTTATAAAAAAGACAATAATCTGAAGGGAGAAACTGATGCAATGCGACGCCTCCATTATATCTATTATTATGCAGGAAAAGGTGAGGAGCGAGTGCCGATGATTAAAAAAGCTCTTCAGATAATAGACACTACTAAAAATTTAATTGCTAAAACAACATTAATAATAATGCTAAGCGAATACTATTACGATCAAACCTTGTACGAAAAAGCTATTGATTTCAAATTAAAATACATCACACTTGAAAAAAATAAAAAACAGCCGCTTTCAGATCAAACAATGAACGACATCGCTGTGGCTAATTCGCAGATTGCTGAAACTTATCTCATAATGAAACAGCCGGCTAAAACGATAGAATATTTAACAGAGGCGAAAAAGTATTACAGAAATTATTATCACGGAGAAGCATTAAACAATATTAATTTCATCACTGCTTTTGCCAGTTTAAACCAGTTAGATAGTGCATTAGTATATTATAAAAAGCTGTATCAAATAATGAAACCAAACGATTCACTATTTGAAATTCTATCCCAGGCCAATGGCAATTTTGCCAAGTATTACCTGCAACAAAATGATACTAAGCAGGCTTTATTTTTTGCACAAAAGGCGTTCGATTTAAGCGTAAAATCGAAAGAGCCACTCGCCATCATGTCTTCTCATTTAACGCTGGCAAATGTGTTTTGTAAAACAAAAGAATTTAAAAAGGCATTTGAACATTTAAAAATTGCAGAAAAATCCAATGCTTTTGGCAGAGAGGGAGTTAGTGCCATGCTAAATTTGCAAGCCCAAACCTATGCAGGCCTGGGTAATTGGCAGCAAGCCTATTTAAAGCTGGAGGCTTATAATATTTTACACGATAGCATTGTAGCAGAAAGTTCTACTAAAGATATTGCCAATGCTGAAGCCAAATTTCAAAATAAAGAAAAACAACAACAGATTGAAAATAAGAATCTGCAAATATCTGCCAGCCGTAAGCAGAGATTGTGGATGATCTCAGGATTGGCCTTTCTTTCTTTACTTGTCATCTCACTGATAGTTATATACAGAAATAAAAAGAAAACAGCCGAAGTGCTGGATGAAAAAAATACCATGTTGGCAAAATTGAATGATAAGCTGGAAGAAGCCAATCAAACAAAAGCCAAGCTCTTCAGTATCATCAGCCACGATCTGCGTTCTCCTATCAGCCAGGTGTATCAATTTTTAAAATTGCAGCAATTGAACCCGCAGTTATTAAATGAACAACAAAAAAATGAGTTGAGCGATAAAATACAGACAGCTACCGGCTCCTTATTGGAAACCATGGAAGATCTATTACTCTGGAGCAAAACACAAATGAATGAGTTTAACACCAATATGCAGAATACAGCCTTGTTACCGGTAGTGGATGCCTGTAAAAAATTGCTGCAATTAAATACGGAAGCAAAAAATATAAGTTATAATATTATCATTGCCGAAAATGTAATGGCATATACAGATCCTTATTACCTGCAAACTATTATCAGGAACCTGTTGCAGAATGCTGTAAAGGCTTCACCGGAAAACGGCGAAATACAATTAGGCACTCAGGAAAGTGCCGAAGGACTGATAATTCATATTCAAAACCAAGGTGGGGTATTTAGTCAAGAGCAATATAAACAGATCATAAGCAGTGAAGGACATGCCAAAAGCCTGAATGGACTTGGCCTTAGGCTGGCCGATGAATTATCTCAAAAGATAGGTGCCACTATAATTTTCAAAACTCCCGCAGAAGCAACAACACGTGTGGAAATTTTACTTCCATACCATTAAAACTATCTCTCTCCTTCCCTTCAACGATTTTAAACCTCCGTTCGGCGGTTAGATTAAAGTAGGCTTATAAAGCAGCATACCTTCATGATCAACAGGTAAAAAATGTATTTCCTGTCAAATAAATTTATTTAAAAAATAATATTATGAAAAAATTAATCTTCGCTTGCCTTGCCTTTAGCCTTGCTTTTGCATCCTGTAAAAAAAACAAAGATGTAATAGAACCTGCCCATCAAAATTTAATGACAAAAAGAACCGATAACGACGGGCTGAATTTCACCTTCAGTTACGATGCCAGCAACAGAATGACAGCTTATACACGTACTTCTAACCCTGTAAACCCGGCAATTAATATTACATATACCTATAATACAAATGGTAGTTTGGCAGAATACTTTGAAAGTAATAGTCAACTTAAAGGAAAATTTACCTACAATATGGATGGAACTATTGGTAACCAAAAAGAGTATACAGTAAACGGGGCTACTGAAACATTGGTAAATACGTATACATATACTTATGTTGCAGGTGTAGTTATACAAAACTACATATTTGCGCCAACTGGTAATGGATTCAGGCAAGAGTATAAGTATGATGCTAATGGAAATTTGATTGAAGTAAAATCATTTACAACCACGCCTGCAAATCCTTCGGGCACATACTCGGGTGCTGTTACCTATGGTAATTACGATACAAAAAATAATCCTAATTCTTCTTTTCCTGCAGCATCACGTTTTCCAAATTCTTCAAAAAATAATGTGGGAAGTATTTCGTACAGTTCCGGTGGTACCGCAACATATACTTACGAATACAATGTGGATGGTTACCCAACAAAAAAGATGGATGGGACCAATATTTCAATTTTTGAATACAAGCGGTTGTAAAATAATGCAAACCCAATTTAATTTATCTCCAGCATTATAAAAACACTAAAATTTAAATTTAGAGGTATGAAAACAGCAATTTTTTATGTTGTGTTAAGCTTTACTTTGATAGCTGTATCCTGCAATAACAAGGATACAAAAGAAAACATGGTTACAGATATAGAGACATCTGACAAAGCAAAAACAGCATCTTTTATTGTTGACGGAGGATCTTACAAAGGAAATGTTAGCACACAATACTTTGGTGATAAAGTAACAGGCCAGTTTTCTGTCGTTTGCCAGCAGGATGAACCACTTGCTTTATTACAGGCTGTGTTTAAAAATGAAAAAGAAGCTGCAGGTAATTTGAAACTGGCAGGAGGCTTTTACTCCATGGAACCGGGCGAAGCTTATATAGCCTTATCAGGTGCAGCTATTGGGGATAAGGAATTTATTACAAGATCCAACTCTACAGGTATTATTACGGTTTCAGATAAAACCCTTACCATTAAAGACCTTAAATTATTCAACAGTGATAACAAAGAGAAAGTAGTTAGTGCAACGATTTCTTACTGATAAATACATACAAAAAAGAGACTACTGTAATGGTAGTCTCTTTTTTGTTGAGGTAATTATTTATGTTAATGCAAGTTCCAATACCTGCAGCATGGTCTTTACATAATGAAATTTAATGCCCTTAATATACTGCTGGTTTATTTCCGCTACATCTTTTTCATTTTGCCAGCACATAATAATTTCTTTTAATCCTGCTCTACGGGCTGCCAGTACTTTTTCTTTAATACCGCCTACAGGTAAAACCTGTCCACGTAAAGTAATCTCTCCTGTCATTGCCAGGTAAGGTTTCATTTTACGTCCGGTAAATGCACTGGCTAATGCCGATAGCATGGTAATACCAGCACTCGGCCCATC
This sequence comes from Chitinophagaceae bacterium, assembly GCA_043752205.1. Lineage (GTDB taxonomy): Bacteria > Bacteroidota > Bacteroidia > Chitinophagales > Chitinophagaceae > Ferruginibacter. Next base: position 7,491 of record JAYUYX010000156.1, on the reverse strand, counting down.
TTTAGGCACAGCACCTTCCGGCACATGTATATGCACATCTTTTTTATGGAACATTTCGGGGTCAATATCCACTTTTTTACAATTGGCTTCAAGGTATGTTAATGCTGTACTGGCACTTTCTTTCATCACATTGCCCAGGTTACCGGTAAGCTTCAATTCACCTTTACCTTCACTTAATTGTGTTTCAATGAAAAGGATATCGCCTCCCACATAGGTCCAGGCAAGGCCAACTGCAACCCCTGGCATATTGGCGATCTTGTACAGGTCGTTACTATATTTAGGTTTGCCCAATATCTTTTCAATATCGTTATTGGTGATGGTAGCTTTTAATTTCCCTTTAATCACAAATTCTTTGGCCTGGTAACGCATTACGCTGGCAAGTTGCCTGTCCAGTTCCCTCACGCCACTTTCACGGGTATAATCCTGTATCATTTTTTCAAGAACGTTTTCACTTAATTTAAAACTGTTCTCTTTAAGGCCATGCATTTCTTTTTGCTTGGGCATTAAGTGGCGTTTGGCAATTTCTATCTTTTCTTCTACTGCGTAGCCGCTCAGGTCAATAATTTCCAGTCTGTCTTTTAATGCGGGAGGAATATTGCTTAAGTTATTTGCTGTTGCAATAAATAAAACCCGGCTCAGATCATATTCCAGTTCCAGGTAATTATCGTAAAAAGTATTGTTCTGTTCAGGATCCAGTACTTCCAGCAAAGCAGATGAAGGATCGCCACGGTGATCGCTGCCTACTTTATCTATCTCATCCAGTATCATAACAGGATTACTTGATCTTACCTTGCGAATAGATTGCAGTATACGGCCCGGCATAGCACCAATATAGGTTTTACGGTGACCACGTATCTCACTCTCATCATGCAAGCCGCCCAAACTCACCCTTACATATTTACGGTTGATAGCTGCTGCAATACTTTTGCCAAGACTTGTTTTTCCAATTCCCGGAGGACCTAAGAAACATAGTATTGGGGATTTCATATCACCTTTTAATTTCAATACAGCCAGGTATTCTAAAATACGTTCTTTGATCTTCTGCATACCATAATGATCCATGTCTAAAACCTTTTTGGCTTTTTTAAGATCATAGGAATCTTCGGTGTATTCATCCCACGGCAGGTCAAGCATCAGGTCGAGGTGATTATACACAACGGAATAATCAGGTGTGGAAGGATGCATACGCTCCAGCTTCTCCGCACCTTTGGTAAACATATCTTTAGCTGCTGCAGGCCATTTTTTATTTTCAGCTTTTTTCAGCATCTCTTTAACCTCTGCCACATTATCGCCACCCAGCTCATCTTTAATAGCTTTCATCTGCTGCTGCAAAAAATATTCACGCTGCTGCTTATCCAACTCAGCCCTTGTCTTATTGGTTACTTTATTCTTAAGCTCAGTGTATTGCAGTTCGGTCTGCATCAGGTTCATCAGCAATTCAGCTCTTGCTTTAATATTACTGATCTCCAGCAGTCGCTGTTTTTCTTTTATATCGCTATTTAAATTGCTGCTTACAAAATGTATGAGGAACGAGGGGTTCTCAATGTTCTTCAAAATAATGGCAGCTTCGCTGGGAAGGTTGGGAGAAAGGTTAATGATCTGCCCGGCAAGATCTTTTATACTACCGATCATTGCATTGAAATCAGGATCATCTTTTAAAACCTCATCAGTTAAAACAGTTATCCTGGCTTTAAAATAAGGATCGTCTGTTGTTATCTCTTCTATTTTACAACGCTTGCGCCCCTGTATGATTATGGTTGTTCCACCATCCGGCATTTTTATGAGCTTGGCAATTTTTGCAACGGTTCCAATATCTTCCAGATCGCTTACAGTTGGTTCTTCAACTGTACTGTCTTTTTGCGCCACAACACCTATCAATTTGTCAGCCTTATAAGCATCAGTTACTGCTTTAATACTTTTATCACGGCCAACCGTTATGGGAATTACCACTCCCGGGAAAAGCACTGTATTTCTTAAAGCTAAAAGAGGGATATTGTCTGGAATTGGTTGGTCATCAGCACTTCCGTCATCATCTTCGTTCAGGGGAATGATCGGCATAAATTCCATTTCGTCTTCCGGGCCCTGTAAATAAAACTTATTATCCATAATTTTCTCAATATAAAGTCAAATTGTCAAACTTCACAGTTAGTTCACTGTTTTTTAGTGGATTAGTATAAGGTCAATATTGATGCCAGTTATAGAAGAAGCATTTAGCTAATAGCTAATTGCTAATCCCTAAATTTGCACCGCATGTATATTAAATGTAACGATAAAGAACTGGAAACACTACAAAAGATCGCTCTTGCGGCGGAGGAACTGGGCATATCCTGCTACCTGATCGGTGGATTTGTAAGGGATAAGATACTTGGCAGAAATACAAAGGATATGGATATTGTTTGTGTAGGCGATGGTATTGAGCTGGCAGCAAAAGTTGCAGAAAAATTCGATCCAAAACCTGAAGTAAACTTCTTTAAGAATTTTGGTACTGCACAGATAAAGACCGGCAACCTTGAAATTGAATTTGTAGGAGCCCGTAAAGAAAGCTACAGTTACGACAGCCGTAAACCGGCAGTAGAAATGGGTACTATTGAAGATGACCAGAACCGCCGTGACTTTACCATTAATGCCATGGCGATAAGTTTAAATAAATCAGATTTTGGTGAACTGATAGATCCTTTCAGCGGTATCAATGACCTGGAATTAAAAAATATACAGACACCGCTTGCACCAGATCAAACATTCAGTGATGACCCTTTACGCATGATGAGGGCAATTCGTTTTGCATCACAATTAAACCTGCCTGCCGGTAGGCAAGGTTTTACTATTCATCCAGATACTTTTGAAGCCATTATCAAAAATGCAGAACGTATAAAAATAGTCAGCGGCGAAAGAATTGCAGATGAGTTGAATAAAATATTAATGAGTAACAAACCATCCATTGGTTTTGATCTTTTATACAAAAGCGGGTTACTGAAAATTATTTTTCCGCAGATGGTTGACCTTGCCGGCGCTGAATACATTGATGGCATGGGGCATAAGGATAATTTTTACCATACTATACAGGTGGTTGATAATATTGCCAAACACACCGATGATCTCTGGCTAAGGTGGGCTGCCGTTTTACATGATATTGCAAAACCTGCTACCAAAAAATTTGAAGAAGGGCATGGATGGACTTTTCATGGACATGAAGTGGTTGGTGGCAGAATGGTGCCCAAAATATTTGCAAAACTTAAACTGCCGCAAAACGAAAAAATGAGATTTGTGCGTAAGCTGGTGGAGTTGCATTTAAGACCCATCAGTCTTACTAAAGAAAATATAACTGATAGTGCCATAAGAAGATTGCTATTTGATGCCGGTGAGGATATTGAAGCGCTAATGACCTTATGCAAAGCAGATATCACTTCTAAAAATAAAACCAAAGTAAAGCGCTTTTTAGAAAATTTTGAAATGGTGCAGCAGCGTTGTGCAGAAGTGGAAGAAAAAGATCACTTACGTAACTGGCAGCCACCCATAACCGGGGAAATGATCATGAAAACTTTTAACCTGCCGCCATCGAGGCCTGTGGGTGATTTGAAAAATGCCATACGTGAAGCCATATTAGACGGCATAATCCCTAATGAATATGAAGCGGCTCATATTTTTATGTTAGAAAAAGCAAAAGAAATGGGGATTCGACCAACTAATTCATAATTCTTAATTCTTAATTCATAATTTTACGGCATGGCTATTTTACGTTTCAGAATATATTGGGAAGATGATGACAGTGTATACAGGGATATTGCTATTAAGCATACACAAACTTTTAATGATCTGCACCTTGCTATTTTAAAGAGTTTTGAATTTGATTCTAAACATAAGGCAACTTTTTACCGCAGTAATGATAACTGGCAGCGTGGCCGGGAAATTTCGCTGGAAAAATATGATAAGGAATACAAGGCTGAGCCCTTGATCATGACTGATACTGTAATTGGATCAGAGATCAGTAACCCCAACCAGAAATTCATTTACGAATATGATTTTAATAAGTACTGGCATTTTATGGTGGAGTTGATAACCGTTGATAAAGCCGGGAACAATAAACTTACCTATCCTTCCTGCATACGTACTGAGGGTATTGCGCCTTCGCAATATGGCACAAAGGGTTTGGTTGACAGCCGCCTGGCGGAGATGGAAGAAAAATACGACCTCCGGCCCGAAGCCATGGCAGAAGGATTTAGTGAAAGCGACGAAGATGGTAATAGTGTAGAGGCAGATGGAGAAGAGGAAGCACAGACAGATGAAGCGAATGATGGATTTTAAAACGTGAGACATAAATCGTGAGTGGTGAGTAGTGAATCGTCAGTTAGTACACTCCCCACTCACGACTGACCACTCACCACTCACGCTAAGAGTTCTCTACAAACTCAAATACATCAATGAACAAAACCTGCATCGTAATCGTTGGCCCAACTGCGGTTGGCAAAACTTCCCTGGCTGTACAAACAGCACTTCATTTTAAAACAGAAATTATTTCGGCCGACAGCCGCCAGTGTTTTAAAGAACTGAATATTGGTGTGGCCAAGCCTTCGGCTGAAGACCTTAAGCAGGTGAAACACCATTTTATTAATTCTCATTCTATTAAAGATGAAATGAATGCTGCTATATTTGAGCAGTATGCTTTGCAGCAAATAAATACCATTTTTCAAAAGCACGATGTAGCTGTAATGGTTGGCGGCACCGGGCTCTATGTAAAAACATTTTGTCATGGTATTGATGAAGTGCCGGTTATTGATGAAAAGATCCGGGAAAAAATAATTGCTGATTTTGAATGGGAAGGGCTTGAATGGCTGCAGCAGGAAGTAGAAAAAAATGATCCCTTATATTTTGCAAAGGGCGAAATAAAGAATCCACAACGATTGATGAGGGCATTGGAAGTAAAACTCTCGACAGGCAAATCAATCATTGAGTTTCAGACACAGCAAAAAAAGCGGCGTGATTTTGATATCATTAAAATAGGACTGGAACTGCCCAAAGAACAATTACACAAAAATATCAACGGCAGGGTAGATGCCATGATGAAGGCTGGCTTTTTAGAAGAAGTAAAAAAACTGGTGCCACATAAAAAACTAAATGCATTGCAAACTGTTGGCTACCGGGAACTGTTCGGCCATCTTATTGGCGACCTGTTATTGGAAGATGCTGTGGAGATCATTAAAATAAATACCCGCCAATATGCCAAGCGACAAATGACCTGGTTTAAAAAAGATGAAGAAGTGAAATGGTGTACGCCGGAGTTTGAGCAGGCAAAGCTTCAGATGCAGCAGTTTTTTTAACTTACCGGAATTGTAATCATTATTTTACAGCCTTTACCGGAAATACTGCTTATTGATACAGTACCACTAAAGGATTCTACTCTGCTTTTCATATTTGAGATACCTATACCATCTCTCCTGGCGTTAACATCAAATCCTTTACCATCATCTTCAATAAAAAGGCTTATCATTTTGTCTTTCACCTTTAGTAAAATAGTTACCTTTTTTGCATCGGCATATTTTAATATGTTATTTATTTGTTCCTGTACAATTCTGTAAATATTTAATTTTAGATCGTTACAAAGAATATCATCATGTATCTCAAAGTTAATATCCCTGTGTATTGAAGAGCGATGCATCATTTTACTCAGCAGATCTTCTATGAGTTGCTGCAAATTAACATCTACATTGGGCGTTACCAGCCTTTGGCATAAAATACGTATTTCCTGAATGGAAGAATCTATCAATTCTATCGGGTACTTAATCAGTTGTTTGAGCTCATTATTTCTTTTGCCCGCACTGCTCAGGTGCATTTTTGTGCCAGCCAATAGCTGATTTATATTATCATGAAGTTCCAGCCCTATATAATTTCGCTCTATTTCCTGGCCCCTGGTAACGGCCCGTGTTATTTTTTTAGTAGTAACCAGTTCTGCCGCCCGATTTTCCTTTTCCCTATTTTGAGAAATCAGTTCTTTGTTGGCAATAACTAACTCTGCCGCCCGGTTTTCTTTTTCTGTATTTTGAAAGGTCAGTTCCTCGTTAGCAATAACCAGTTCTGCTGCCCGTTTCCCCTTTTCTTCTATTTGAAAAGCAATTTCTTTGTAAGCAACCATAAGTTTTAACGCTCCATTCTTATTCTCTTCATTTTGAAAGGCTAATTCACTTTTAGCAATGGTTAATTCATCTGTTTTTTTTTGATTATTCATAAACTGTTTTAATTAGGCAGGTTGTGGGTGAGGTACTCTTTATCAGGAAAGCTGGTATCATTTAACGTAAGTGGGTAGTCTTTCAATATTGAATTCTCATAAGTTACAACATAAAGTTCAGATTCAGCAGCTTCTGATATAATTAGTAAAACACTATATGTTATTATTACTGTAAGAAACTGTTGAAATTATTAAAATGAATACCCGCATACGCCAAGCAGTAGTTGACCTGGTTTAAAGAAGATGAGGAAGTGAAATGTAGGGCGCCGGAGTTTGAACGGGTGATGGAGTTGGTGAAAAAGTGAATTAAATACAACGGTCGAGGCTTTGTGCAGTTGGGGAATTAACCAACTGTCTGCCCGGAACCGAGGCTAAATTTATAACTAAAAGCCGAAGTTTAAAAACTACTGCCCGACAGAATTACGTCCACCGAATATAAAGCTTGGATAAGCACTGCCGATGATTGTTTCAAGGTCATGCCCCAATTGCACAAAACCTGATGTTGTATGCAGCCCTTTTACCTAATTAAATTAATTTTTGAACATGGTTCAATGTTTTCTAAATAAATCATTCCGTCATAAAAGTTTTGCCAATCTAATTTATAATCTCTCCAATTGAAACAATTCATATAAAATTGCTCTTTAGTTAATTTTATAAGGTTAAAATTAATGAAGCAATCATAGAAATTTGCATCATGCAGCCAGTATTCTAAGCTGTTTGATTTGGGCTTTGAGATTTTGTATTCCTTTGAAATGGTTGCTCGGCCATATGTTCCAGAATATCCAGTAAATCCTAAAACATAAGTGTTTTCTTTAAGGATAGAATCAGATGCAATAATACTCCCCATAGATGGTGCCTTGGCAAATTTGCTATTAAATTGCGGGGTATAAGATTTTACAATATGGGAGTTTGCCGCCCAAACAATAATTTTATTATTTTGAAATTTATTTTTGATCAACCAAATCAGATTATTGGCCATTTGCCGATCCCGAATACTTCCTGAAATAAAATCATTTTCATTTTTGAGTACACTTATCAACACTTCACAATATGAAATACAATTTTAAATTATAAGAAAGAAATAATCAGATTGCTTCTTAATGAGCATTAGTTGAGATGTAATAACTTTTAAAGTATCTACCATTTTTCGGAGAAGGAGTATTTTTTCCAGTTTATTGTCTCTATTAAATCTAAATATTTTTAAAAGACTGTCTAAATCTGAAGGAAAGACGTTAGCAAAGTATTGGGTACTGATAAAATCAATTTTCGAT
>JAYUYX010000155.1:0-11284 GCA_043752205.1 Chitinophagaceae bacterium | reverse complement strand
ACAAGATGGTTAATGTGACATGTGGACTTAGTGCTTTAGCCATGTCTAAATGCACCTTCTGGATATTTGAATCAACGCTCCATCCTAACCAAACGGATTCTTGTTCTTCCCATTCGGCTGGGAAATAAAATTTAGTGCTGTCTTGTTTAGTTTGACATGAACTTAAACAAAGTATTAAAAGAAATGTAAGTAGTCGCATATTATTACCGCTAACACATAGAAAAGTATCCGCACTGCCCCCTAAAAACACCCCGTATTTTAAAGTTGTTAACGGGGCATTGCGGTATACTTTTGAGTTGACTGATGCCGCCGTAAGTTTACCTATAGGGAAGAAAGTATTGGCCTATTGCTTTCTATCTGCTTTTTTTAATAATGTTTTTTGATTGCAAGAGCAGTCTGATTCACTGGTTCAATATTTTTTTGCTGATTCAACACCTTAAAATTATGTTTTTGTGTTTGTAAATCCATGTTTCTATACTGTTTTTTATTGGAGCAGGCATACTGCTGCCATTACGCTTATATCGTTGAGTGTATTTTGGGGTTAATAAACAACAGACTGTATTTTAATTACCCGTCATCTGCCTGTTTCCATGGATAAAATACTTTTACCAGTTGCAACATTTTCTTTTTGCAGCCCGGGCACTCGTGTATATCAATACCAAATCTTTCTGCCATGTACAGTTGCAACGGTATTTTTACCAGCCCTTTGTGCAACGGCAGTTTCATTTTTTTTAGTACTTCATTAATTCGCTGCTGGCGATTTCTGTTGGCCAGGTATCCGTATGTTCTTATTTTGGTGAACCTGCGTGGTAAAATATGCTGTTCAAAGCGGCGGATAAATTCACCTGCTGCAAGGGTCATCTGCTTTTGTTTACTTTGGTCAGTATAATCTTTATAATCAAAAGTTACGGTTTGCTGCTGCTCATCAATACAGCATATCCGGTGATTACTGATGGCTACTTTATGAGTGTACCTCCCCAGGTATTCAATTACAGCCTGGGGGCCGCCAAAAGGGGCTTTGGCATACACTACCCAATCTTTTTGATAAAGTAAATTAAACAGTTGTTTACTGTTTGTTTCACCTGGCAATGTCACTGCTGCTTTAGTAATCAGTTGTTGTAAAGCCTGCAAAAACTTTGCCCTGTAAACAATGCCCATAGCTTTTACGGGGAATAAAAAACGCCAGTCATTTTTTATTGCAGATTTCCATGTATTATCAGCAGTAATACCACCAGCACTTATAATGCAATGCATATGGGGATGGAAGCTTAACTGCTGCCCCCAGGTGTGTAATACGCTGATGATCCCTGGCGTAGCGTCCAGATATTTTTGATCTGCTGCAAAAGCAAGCAGTGTTTGTGCCGATGCATCAAAAAGCAGTTTGTATAAAGCTTTACGATTGCCCATAACCAGGCTGTTTAACTCATGGGGTATGGTAAAAACAACATGATAGTATTTTACGGGTAATAGTTCCTGCATACGTGCATCAATTCATTGCTGCTTCTTAATGGCTCCACAATTAGGACAATGTCGATCTCTGCAACTATGATATTGATATTTTAAATGACCGCAGTCTTCATTTTTGCATACATACACGTGATAGCCCAATGCAGCAGTACGGCATGTTTTTATGCGTTGCAACACATTGCCGATATGCATATTTTTATGAACAGGCATTGGATTGCTCCTCAGCAGGTGCTGGAGTGTAGCCCGTGGCGCAATATATGGTAACATGGCTCATCATTTTTTATTGTTGTTAATGATGTCGCCATTTTCACCAGATTGGATTGAAGTATCTGTAATTTTATTTGTATTTTACCCGCAGTGAGTACTCACAGATAAACCTCAAATAGAAATAATTATCTTTACAAACATTTCTGTTCCGAATTTAAAAGTATCTATGCAAACAAGCACATCCAGGGTAGAAATATTTAGCGATGGAGTAATGGCTATCATTATGACGATTATGGTATTGGAGCTGCAGCTTCCGGAGTTAAATGAAATTCAGGATGCAAAAGATTTTAAGCATCATCTTATAGAATTGCTGCCTCACTTCGGGGCTTATATATTTAGTTTTATTATGATCGGTATTTTGTGGACCAATCATCATAATCTTTTTCATTTGTTAGAAAAAACAGATAATTATTTATTAGGACAAAATCTTTTCCTTCTTTTTTGGATGAGCCTTATTCCCTTTGTTACCGGGCTTATAGGTGCCAATCCCACTCTCCCTGCTTCTACTGCTTTATATGGTTTTATCATGCTAATGACTAGTTTGACGTTAACTTTTATGCGTGCCTATACATTAAAAAATGAGCTCTTGCATACTGATGATGATGGCAAGAGTAATCAGAAAATAGAGAAAGTATTCCTTAAAAATAAAGCACATAGTAATATTGGCAGTGCAGCTTACTTATTCTCTATCCCCATGGCTTTTGTAAATGTGTATATTTCTTACGCTTGTTTTATTATTCCCATCATTTTGTTTTTGTTGCCTGCTAAAATTGATGAGAAAAAACTGGAAGATAAGATCATTGAAAAAAATATTGATTGAAGTATTCAGTGAGTACTGTGGACATGAAGAAATAATTTTCTTTACTTTTAAAAATAAGTTCCTTTAAATTTCTGCTCATGATAAAAAAAATACTTCCTGCTTTTATATTCTTTTCTGCAGCCTGTTTTATTAATTCCTGCACAACTACAAAAACTGCAAACAATGTCGCAACCAGTATTGCTCCCAATAATACCCCAAAAGCAATGCGTGAGTTCCGGGCCGCATGGGTAGCAACTGTTGCCAATATAAACTGGCCCAGTAAGCCCGGGCTGAGCACCGAACAGCAACAAAAAGAAGCCATTGCCCTCCTGGATTTTTTGCAACAGCATAATTTTAATGCGGTTATTTTACAGGTTCGTCCGCATGCAGATGCCTTATACAAAAGTGATATAGAACCGTGGAGTTATTATCTTACAGGAAAAGGCGGCAAAGCGCCTGATCCTTATTATGATCCGCTTACTTTTTGGCTCGAAGCTGCCCATGATCGGGGATTGGAGCTGCATGTATGGCTAAACCCTTACCGTGCACATCATCCCAAAGGAGATAGTATTATAAGCGATAAATCCATAATAAAAACAGATCCGGAACTGGTGTTGTATTTGAAACAAGGTTACTGGTGGATGGATCCTACGTTGAAAAAAGTTCAGGACAGAACAACAAATGTGGTGATGGACCTGGTGAAGCGTTATGATATTGATGGTGTTCATTTTGACGATTACTTTTATCCTTATCCTGATTATAATTTGATGGCTGATTTTCCTGACAGTGCAAGCTGGAAAATTTATCAAAATACCGGCGGCAAATTATCACGTGGCGATTGGCGGCGCAAAAGTGTAAATGATCTTATTGAACGCATTTATAAAGAAATGAAAGCTACAAAGCCAAAAGTAAAATTTGGCCTTAGCCCATTTGGATTGTGGCGCCCCGGTTATCCGGAAACTGCATGTTGCTTTGACCAGTACAATGTTTTGTATGCTGATGCGAAGCTTTGGTTAAACAAAGGCTGGATAGATTACTTTACGCCTCAATTATATTGGCCAATAAAAAGAGTTCCATTAAGTTTTCCTGTTTTACTTGGCTGGTGGCAGCAGGAAAATACCATGCAGCGTCACTTATGGCCGGGCATTAATGTTGGCAGGGATACAGGTAGAACAACGGTTGATGAAACCATAAATCAAATTATGATCACACGTGGCATGGTGCCGCAAAGTAAAGGTGTTGTTCACTGGAGTATTTCTTCTGATGTGCTAAACACAAATCTTCGCAAAGCATTGCTTGAAGGGCCGTATAAAGATGGCGCACTTGTACCAGCAAGTCCATGGCTTGATAAAATTGCACCGGTTACACCTGCTGTTACAGTTACTAAACAACAGTATAACCTGCCTGCCGGACAGGCAAGTGTACAAATAAACTGGAAGCATAATAATTATGCAGATGTATTCCGATGGGTGGTTTATTATAAGTACGGTAATGCCTGGAGCTATAAAATACTTAACCGTAAAGACAGGATGTTTACTGTAAAAATATTAGGAGGTACAGATAAAGCGCCACTAACACTAAACCGCATAGCCGTTACAGCGGTTGACCAAACGGGTAATGAGAGTGTTTTGAGGGAAATGGAAGTGAAGTAAGAAAAAATTTCATCAAAACCAATACCCATATCTATTGGGTTTTCAAATGGCTTAAAAGTATCAAGCAGATCCTACGAATGACTTTCAGGCTTTTGGGTTTTCATATTTATATGTACAAAAGTGCTCCACAAAATCGACTTCCGTTTAGTTTTTTGTTCATCCCACATTTTCATTTCAACCAAAATATCGGTTTCTCCCAACCGTAATAAAGCAGAATCTATAACAACAGTCTCCATCAAAAAAGCCGGTTTAAGATAAACGATCTGGTTCTTACTCACCACCCAGCCCATACCATGCTGCGCAGCAAAATGATAAATATTAAAATTAAGATTTGCTATGATATGATCTTCACGGACATTAATGAAATAATCAATATAGCGTGCATTGTTTAAATGATTAAAAGGATCACAGTCGGGAAAGCGAATAAGTATTTTGCTTTCCCAAAGTTTTGAGATTGTATTCATAATTGCAAATTGGGCTAAGAATATGTCATAGAATTTACATCTCAAGTGATACTTAATCCAATTTTTTTTATACGGCTAAAGCCTTTATCAAAACCATTTTACATATTATCCGGTTCGTGAGACACGAACCGGGGCGGGCGTGCAGTGTGGATCAAATACTCCTGTTACTATCAAAATTCTCCAACTCTTTACTTACAGCATTTAAGAAGGTAGAGCCGAGGGCGCCGTCAATAATGCGGTGATCGTAACTGAGGGAGATATACATCATGTGGCGTATTGCAATGCTATCGCCCTGCGGTGTTTCGATAACCATTGGGCGCTTTTTAATTGCACCTACGGCCATGATGGCTACCTGGGGCTGGTTGATGATGGGTGTACCCATAATGCTTCCGAATGTACCTACATTTGTGAGTGTGAATGTGCCGCCGGTGGTATCATCGGGGCGAAGCTTACCGGTACGGGCCGCATTAGCAAGGTTGTTTACTTGTTTGGTGAGTCCAACAAGGTTTAACTGATCGGCATTTTTTATTACGGGTACAATTAAGTTACCACTTGGCAGGGCGGTGGCCATACCAATATTGAGATCTTTTTTTACAATGATCTTATCACCATCTACACTGCTGCTGAGCCATGGATATTTTTTTATGCATTTTACAATGGCTTCAATGAACAGCGGCGTGTAAGTAATTTTTTCGCCTTCACGTTTTTCAAAATCCTTTTTCACTTTCTCTCTCCACAATACCAGGTTGGTAACATCACATTCGGCAAAACTTGTTACATGTGGCGATGTATGCTTACTATCAACCATATGCTTGGCAATAAGTTTGCGCATGCGGTCCATTTCTATTACTTCTACATTGCCGGGATAGCTGTTAGTTGTTAGCTGTTGGCTGTTAGCTACTGCCACCGCGTTATTGCTGTTTTGGTTTACAGGAGCAGTATGGGTTTCCTGGCTAACAGCTAATGGCTTGCCCGCAGGGCCCTGGTGGTTGCTAACAGCTTTATTAGCCACGTAAGCCAGAATATCTTTCTTACTTACCCTGCCTTCCTGTCCGGTACCGGGAATATTTTCAAGGTCGGCCATGCTGATGCCTTCCTGCTGGGCGATGTTGAGTACGAGTGGGGAGTAGAAACGAATTTTAGACGACTGACCACCGACTACTGACGACGGAGAACTTCCCGTGGTCTGTGGTCCGTTGTCTGTGGGCTGAAATGGTATCTCTTCCACCACTTTGGCATCTTCGTATTCTGGTTGCTTTGCTGCAGGCGCAGGCTGACTGTTTGAAACGGCTGCATTGGCGCCCACCCTTATTTTGGCAATAACGGTACCAATGGGTACCACATCATTCTCTTTAAATAATATCTCCTCAATTACGCCTTCGGCTGTTGAGGGCACTTCGCTGTCTACTTTATCGGTGGCGATGTCTAAAACAGTTTCGTCCTGCTGGATGGTGTCGCCTGGTCTTTTGTGCCATTTTAAAATGGTGGCTTCCATGATGCTTTCTCCAAGCTTTGGCATTACAAGATCAACTAAACTCATTTGTATGTAATATTTTAGATGTAACCTGCCTGACGGCAGACAGGTATTTAATAATTGATCAGCGGCATTGGTATTCCTGTTGAATATAGTTGTACAACAAAAAAGCAGGCAATACATTTAAAGTGCCAAAGGTAATTATTTATGATTTAATATAAGGTTGCCTGATTGGACTTCTCAAATTTAAAAGGTCGTCAGACTGACAGTTTAAATGACTGGCAATTATTCAGCAAACTATCTTAGTGGCCTGACAACTCCGCTAATATGAATTTACGCAGCAGGTTTAATGCATTGGTGGCGGTTAACTGTATGTTGCGCATGCGGTCGAAACGGAAATATAGTTTTTGTGCCTGCAGATTATCTTTATTGCCAATGGCTATCCATACCGTGCCAGCGGGTTTATCATCGGTGCCGCCACCAGGGCCCATAATGCCGCTTACGGCAATAACATAATCTGACTTAATATGCTGCAAAGCTCCTTTTGCCATTTGCAGAACCACTTCTTCACTTACAGCGCCTTTGGTTTCCAGTATGGCCTTATCAACCTGCAAGAGATCTTCCTTGGCCTGGTAAGAATAACTAACCACGCTGCCATCATAAAATTTGGAAGAACCGGGTATGGCAGTAAGTAGGTGTGCAATATAACCCCCGGTGCAACTTTCGGCAGTGCAAAGGGTTTTGCCATTTGAGGTTAATAATTTACCCAACACATTTTCCATAGGTTCATCCATATCTGTTACCAGGTGATCGGCAACTAGCGATTTAAGTTTTTGAAAAAGGCTGGTAATCTCTTTATCTAATTCACTTGCATTAAAACCTGTTGCTGTTAAGCGTAGCCTTACCATGCCGAAGTTTGGGAGGTAGGCCAGCTTAATATGTGCTGGTAATGCTTCTTCAAAATCCTGTATAAGATCTGCTAAAAAACTTTCGCCCACACCGGCAGTTAATAATGTTTTATGTATGATGGCGGGAAATTGAAATTGCTTGAGCAGGGCAGGGATCACATCATCTGTCATTAGCCCTTTCATTTCATGGGGCACACCGGGCAGACTTATAAAAATTTTCCCATCCTTTTTAAATAACATGCCGGGTGCTGTACCTCTTTTATTCAGCAACACGGTACAGGTGTCGGGTACTTCGGCCTGTTTTAAATTACGTTCAATGATAGGGCGGTTGAGTTTGGTGAAGATGTCTATCACGTTTTGTTTGGCGCCTTCATCAACAATCATTTTGCCATTAAAATATTTGCAGAGCAGGGGCTTGGTGATATCATCAGCTGTGGGACCCAGGCCGCCGGTTATTAAAATGATATCCGCATATTTTTGTTCTTCATCCAGTGCTGTCCATATCTCATCACATACATCGCCAACAGCTACACGCCTGGCCACACGTATGCCGGATTTATTAAGTTCCTGTGCCATCCAGGCGCTGTTGGTATCAATTACCTGTCCTATTAAAAGTTCATCGCCGATGGTGATGATGGAAGCCTGTGTCATGTATTGGTTTATTGTTAAAAAATAAAACCTTTTTTTCTAGTAGGGTGTCAGGGTGAGCCTGTCGAACCCGGTATTATGTATCAACCCGCCTTCGACAAGCTCAGGCTGACAACTCAATTTTTATACGACTGAAATACAGTTTAGTTAAAATTGCACTGATATAAAACAAACCATTTAATTTTAATGCAAGATAAGTTAACACATGAAAACAATTTTTTTGGTTTTTGGTTTACTGGCAAGTGCAATTTCATTTGCGCAGGAAGTAGAAAAAAATTTAGCTGCTGCGATGAAAAAGATGGATGCTGATCCACAGTTCAAACATGCATCTATAAGCCTGTACGTGGTTGACAGTAAAACAGGTAAAGTTGTTTTTGATAAGAATTCAGAAATGGGTTTAGCAACTGCCAGCACTTTAAAAGTGGTTACCAGTGCTGCAGCATTTGAATTGCTTGGTAAGGACTATCGCTATAAAACTGAAGTTGGCTATGATGGGAATATTATAAAAGATACATTGAACGGCAATCTTTTCTTCACGGCATCCGGTGATCCAACTTTTGGCAGTTGGCGGTGGAATACGACCAGCATGGATACAGTAAAGCAAAAAATATTAGATCTATTTAAAGCAAACCGGATCACTGTAATTACAGGCGGAATCATTATTGATGAAAGCAAGTGGGATATACAGGCTACACCCCGTGGCTGGACCTGGGATGACATAGGTAATTATTACGGCGCCGGTGCCAGGGCATTGAACTGGCATGAGAACCAATACGACCTTATTTTAAAACCTGGAAAAAGTATCGGCGATGCTGTTGAAATTGTTAAAACAGAACCCATATTATCTGCCCAACTGGTGAATGAATTAAAAACAGCAAAAGAAGGAACCGGCGATAATTCCATTATTTATTTACCTGAAGATGCAATTGTAGGATATGTGAAAGGTACAATACCGGCAGGGAATAATGTATTCACTGTTTCAGGTTCATTGCCCAATGCGGCTTTTTCATTCGGACATGATATTAAACGTATGCTGCCACGAAATAAGATCAGTTTGATGGAAGAGGATATTAATACGAGTCTTTCATATCGTATTAAAAAAGAAAAAATGCCTGTGCCTGCAAAAACATTGATGAGTTTTTATTCACCGCCACTTGACAGCATCAATTACTACTTCCTTCAAAGGAGTGTGAACCTGTTTGGCGAAGCTTTTGTAAAAACTATCGCTTATGAAAAAACAGGATTTGGTTCTACAGAAGCAGGGATAGATATCATCAAAGATTTCTGGAGTAAAAAAAATATTGAGCCATCGGCATTGAACATGATTGATGGCAGCGGTTTATCACCAGCCAACCGGGTTACTACTAATGCATTGGTTACGGTAATGCAATATGCACGGGAACAAAAATGGTTTGGTTCATTTTATCATGGTCTTCCCTTGCAGAATGGTATCAAAATGAAATCAGGATCAATAGGCGGAGTAAGAAGTTATACGGGTTATATAAAAACCAAAATAGGTGCTGAATACACTTTTGCCTTTATCATCAATAATTTTAACGGCAGTGCTGCTGCAGTACGGGAAAAAATGTGGAAGCTGCTGGATATTTTGAAGTAATTTGGACGCCTAATCAAAACAGTATTATTATGAGCGAACAAAATTATAAGAACCATGGCCGTATGGTGCCGGTATTTCATTACCTGGGATATCTTTTATTAGTTGCTGTTGTTGTAGGTTCTATTGTCAACCTGAATTATACCTGTGGTACAGGCGAATGTTTGTACACACCCATTTTGATCTGCCTTATTGCATTGGTATTGATCGTACTGATGTGGTACAGCCGTTCATTTGCATTAAAGGCGCAGGACAGGGCCATACGTTCCGAAGAGAACCTCAGATATTTTATTGCTACGGGCAAACCTTTAGACAGCCGTTTAACTATGCGACAGATCATAGCCCTGCGTTTTGCAGGAGATGATGAATTTGTGGGATTGGCTAAAAAAGCTGCTGATGAAAATATGGAAGCAAAAGAAATTAAAATGGCAATTAAGAACTGGAAGGCGGATCATAATAGAGTTTAAATAAGGGAGAGTGGAAAGTTGATAATTGAGAAAACAGGTTATCATACCCACTTTCAACTTTCCAATTCTCAAATTTCAACTAACTTACGAAGTATCCTGCAAGCTTCTCCTTCAACACATCCGGCATATTACAGCGTTTCATGGTCTTTGCATCTACAAAGAACAGGCTCACTTCTCCGGTGTTGAGTAATTCATCCTGTTCATTAAATATCTCCGCATTAAATACGATCTTGAAATGCGTAGGCATTTCTCTCAGCGTTGTTTTTACAGTAATGAGGTCATCATATTTTGCAGGGCGTAAAAAGCGGCTGTGTATCTCCACCACCGGCATGATGATGCCCAGTGCTTCGATCTCTTTGTAAGTATATCCGATCTGCCTTATTGCTTCAGTGCGGCCAATTTCATAAAACTGGGCATAGTGCCCATAATAGACAACACCCATCTGGTCAGTAAGTGCATAATGTATCCTTATCTGTGTTTCGGTGATGAACATATTTTTTTACTTTCCTTCAACTTTTGATCCTATTTCTTCAATGTCAGTATTGTCTGCATGCGAATCAACAAGATATTTTGTTATCGGCTTTGCATAACCAACCAAAATTATAGCAAGGGCAATGATAATTATAAATTCTAAAATTGAGTCCCCTGGCAAAATAAAATTTGGCCCATCATAAGTCTGTGGAGTATTTTTTTCCTTAATAACCAGATAAATTTTTATCAGCAACTTCGGTAATCTTGTCAGCAAAATATAGACTCCCATAGCTATAAGCGTAGCATGGAGGATATCAGCTTTATTAATGGATATGTTTGCACTAAATGGTAAGGGAGCTGCTTCAGAAATTTTTTCAGAAAAATATTTTGAATTCTTTATTAGTACCGCCGCCGCTATAACATAAAAAGCAATAAACAAAAAGTTAATAGCCATGTTATCGAAGGTATCCGCTATGGTCAACCCATCTGCAACCCATCTGTAAAAAAGCCAAAAAAAATAAGGAACTGTCTGTAATGCGTTATAGCCAAGCAAAACGGCAATAATGAGGATAACCAATTGAACCGGGTTTGAATTCTTCATAAAGTATTTTTTTTTACTTCCCTATCAAACTGTCAACGCTTACTCTTCCGGGGCCAACCAATAACAACACCAAATAACTGGCAAGATATAAGGTGGCTGTTTCCCCATCGCCAAAAACATCAGCATTATGAGCTTTAAAGACCATTACACAGGTTGCGATAATTAAAGGGATAGCTGCTAGCCGGGTAAATAAACCGAGTATCAGGAACATGGAGCAAAAGAATTCAGCAAAGATCAATAATGCCAGGGAGGCTGAACTGCCAATACCCATAAAATTCATAAACTTAGGCTCCAGGGTAGCGAAGTTCTTTAGTTTATCATAACCATGCATCATCATTAAAATGCCAACAGTTAATCTTAATAAAAGCATGGCGGTATTAAATGCGCCTGCAGAATACTTTGTTGATAATAATTTTCTCATAATGAATTATAGTTTTGTGTTTTATTTTAAAAT
>JAYUYX010000154.1:0-25327 GCA_043752205.1 Chitinophagaceae bacterium | reverse complement strand
AAAGGATATTTTTGTTTTTGGTTGTACAGTTGCATTGAGGGTGTCCGACTTGTTTTCAATAAAGTTTAGTGATATAGAGCTGGTGGGGGCATCTCAATACCTGCCTGTGAAAACAATTAAAACCGGTACCAGCGTTAGAATCAAATTACCTGCTTATGCCATAGGTATTGTTGAAAAATACAGAAAAACAGCCAGGGGAAGAAAGGCCATTTTCCCCCCCATACCCAGAACTAGGTTTAATAACCAACTTAAAGCTATTGCAGAGGCAGCCGGATGGGTAAATAATATGGGCAGGCTACGTACAAAGCGGGGTATAAATTTTAATAACGCAGGTAAAGCAGGAACTGAAGTTTACCGTTTTTGTGATCTTGTATCTTCTCATACTATGCGCCGTACAGCTATTACCACCATGCTCATGTTAGGAATGAAGGAACATGTTGTTAGAAAAATATCGGGGCATGCTGATAACAGTAAATCATTTTATAGGTATGTAAACCTCGTGCAGTCTTATATGGATAATGAAATGGATGAAGTGTTTGGGAAATTGGTGCAAGCGTAGCGGTAGAAATAAAGTTTAGTAGGTTTAGGGTTTATATTTCGGGCAGAGGTTAACTAAAATGCCAACCTGACAGCAAAGCATCTATTGGTACCATGTTTGCACCCACCCAATCAAACTAAAAAAATATGCAAAAAGGGAGTATACGTGTACAAACGGAGAACATTTTTCCTATAATTAAGAAATTTTTATACAGCGAGCATGACATTTTTATCCGGGAGCTGGTAAGTAATGCAGTTGATGCCAACCAGAAACTGAAGACCCTTTCTTCCATCGGTGAAGCCAAAGGCGAACTGGGTGAGTTAAGGATCGATATCAAAATAGATAAAGAAAATAAAACGCTTACCATTTCTGATACGGGTATTGGTATGACTGCAGAAGAGATAGATAGATACCTGAACCAGGTAGCCTTTAGCGGGGCGGAGGAATTCCTGGAAAAATACAAGGGACAGAATGAAGCTAATATTATCGGTCATTTCGGTCTGGGTTTTTACAGTTCTTTTATGGTGAGTGATAAGGTGGTGGTTATTTCAAAGAGTTATAAAGAAGACAGCAAAGCTGTTCGCTGGGAATGTGACGGCAGCCCGGAATTTACATTAGAAGAAGTAGAAAACCTGCCTGCCGGCAGGCAGGAGAAAACAAGAGGTACCGATATTATCTTGTACCTGAACGAGGAGAGCCAGGAGTTTTTAGAGCCATCAAGGATCAGCACAGTACTGGAAAAATTCTGCCGTTTTTTACCCATCCCAATTTATTTTAATTCAGGCGAAGCTGAGCAAGCTGAAGATACAAAGGAAGAAAAACAGATCAATAATCCAACTCCTGCGTGGACAAAAAAACCATCTGAATTAACTGATGAGGATTACAAGAATTTTTACAGGGAATTATATCCTTACGGCGAAACACCTTTGTTCTGGATACATTTGAATGTAGATTATCCCTTTAACCTTACCGGTATTTTATATTTTCCCAAGATCAAGCAGAGCTACGAGATACAGAAAGATAAGATCCAATTATACAGCAACCAGGTTTTTGTAACTGATGAGGTTAAGGATATTGTACCGGAGTTTTTAATGCTGATGCATGGAGTAATAGACAGTCCGGATATACCGCTGAACGTAAGCCGCAGTTATTTACAGGGAGACCCGAATGTGCGTAAGATAAATGCACATATCACTAAAAAGGTAGCTGATAAATTAGAAGAGATATTTAAAACAGACCGTAAGCAATTTGAAGAAAAATGGGAAAGCCTGGGCTTGTTTGTGAAGTATGGTATGATGACAGATGATAAATTTTTAGAGAAGGCAAATAAATTCCATATACTACAAGAGGCCCCCTCTAACTCCCCCCAGGGGGGAGAACTTACCGAAGTGAAATATTACACTTTAGAAGAGTATAGATTAGCAACAGAAACCCTGCAAAAGAATAAGGATGGTAAACTGGTTATCTTATATACCACGAACCCTGTACAGCAGGATGCTTACATACAACAGGCCACAGCAAAGGGTTATGTGGTAGCAAAACTTGAAACCATTATTGATAATGGATTTTTGAACCAGATGGAAATGAAATGGGATAGTGTGCAGTTTGTACGGGTGGATAGCGATATTGTTGACAATTTAATTGACAAGCAGGAGGGAGGAGAAAGTGTTTTGAGTAAGGATGATGAAACAAAATTGAGGGATCTGTTTGCAGTGAAGAATCCGGAAATAAATGTTTCAGTTGAAGTAAAGGGTTTAAGTGCGGATGCCCCACCCGTGGTTGCCACCAGGCCCGAGTTCATGCGCCGTATGAAAGACATGGCGGCTATGCAGGGTGGTATGGGTGCTTTTTATGGCAGCATGCCCGATGAAGTTACCCTTACTGTAAATGGTAATCATGCCATTTACAAATCTGTATTGGCAGAAACTGAAAAAGAAAAGCAGGAAAAACTTGTTCATAATTTAGCTGACCTGGCGCTCCTTTCGCAGGGCTTGTTGAAAGGGAACAGCTTAACGAGTTTTATAAACAGGAGTGTGGAGTTGATGAGCTAATAAATGTTTAGGAGGTTTAGAATGTTTAGAAAGTTTAGGGTTGCAAAATATGCAACCCTTTTTTTAATTTTCTAAAATAACAGCGTCTATGTATTCCATTTTTTTGCTGTACCAGGTTTCTTTATATCCTGCTTTTATAAACTGATCTTTATGCAGGGGGTTTACATAAATGATTCTGATCTTACGGGGATTGTTATCAAGGCTTTCAAAAATATTATTTACAACTGCACTCATAATGATCTCATCAAAAGGGTTAAACAAAAAGATACAATCTACATCATCGGGTATCTCAAAGTAAAAGGCATCATTATTAATAATATTGAATTGAAGGTTAGAAATTTTTTCTTTGGTCTTGATACAATTCTCAACAGCAATAGTACAAAGGTCTTTTGAGAGATCAATTCCTGTAACCTTTTTAAAACCATGCTGTGCTGCTACGCACAGGGCCCTGCCTTTGCCGCAGCCCATATCGAGAAAATGATTTTTGGAAGATGTAGGGACCTTTTGCAGGATCTCTTCCATTAAATAATAACTCACCGGCATGTAAATGGTCGCATGCGTAAGATCAATACCCATCTCTTCCAGTTTATTTAATTCATCTGCACCGGTAGTATTTATCCGGTATTTATGTTCACCATTTATTTCCTGCCTGATCATGTACCAGGCAATTTTAAAGTCCCAGTTATCCCACAGGAAATAAAAATATTTTATGTAAGTAATCAATTTCATGATTGACTATGGCGGAGATCGATGACTTTTAATTGTAAATTTTTATTACCATTCCATTCATTCTCATCAATGGTAAAAACAATGTCAACCGGCTTTTGCAATAGCGGAAATTTTTCTGCAAGGTTAAAGCCAATACCGGTAATTGAAAAGATATCCTGTTTTACCACAAACCGGATATGTTGTTCTTTTGCTACCTTAGAATATCCGGTATTCAAAACATTTTTAGCGATAAAAACGGGACGCATATTTTCGGGACCAAAGGGTTCCATCTGGCAGATTATATTGAAAAAATTCTGGTTCAGCTCTTTAAAATTTATTTCTGCATCAATTATTATTTCAGGGATCAATAAATGATCAGGTATAGAACCGGAGACAACTTCTTCGAATTTATTGGTAAAAGCTTCAATATGCTCGGGTAGCAAGGACAGTCCTGCTGCAGCAAAATGACCTCCGTAACCCAGCAAATATTCCCGGCATGCATGAATGGCTTCATATAAATTGAAACCAGGTACACTTCGGGCGCTACCTGTTGCAATGCCATTGCTTTCTGTAAGCACAACAGTGGGGCGGTAGTAGGTTTCAATAAGCCTGCTGGCAACAATACCTACAACACCTTTGTGCCAGTGATTTTTAAATACAACAGTTGTTTTTTTGTTTTTAAGTATTGGATCAGTATTGATAATCTCCAGGGCTTCGGCGGTAATGCTTCTGTCAGCTTCTTTGCGGTCGGTATTATCACTGTGCAGCATTTCGGCAAATTCAAAAGCTTTGGTATCATCGTCTTCAATAAATAACTGTACAGCTTTTTTTGCATCATCCATCCGCCCGGCTGCATTTACCCTTGGTGCAATTACAAAAACCACGTTGTTGATGGATAGTGCTTTTTGAATTCCGCCTAAAGTTATCAATGCTTTAATTCCGGGATTAGGATCACTGTTTATTTTTTTGAGCCCATAATAAGCCATTATCCTGTTTTCACCCGTCATGGGCACAATGTCTGCAGCAATTGCAACAGCCACCAGGTCCAGGTAACAATAATAATGCTCTTCATCAATATTCAACTCCCGGGCTAATGCAGTTATTAATTTAAAACCAACACCACAGCCACAAAGTTCTTTGTAAGGATAATGACAATCCTGTTGTTTTGGATTAAGAATCGCTATAGCTGCGGGAATTTCTTCATCAGGTAAATGATGATCGCAAACAATAAAATCGATACCAATCTGTTTTGCATAAGCTATCAGGTCCACTGACTTAATGCCGCAGTCTAATGAGATAATTAATGCAAAATTATTTTCTTTGGCAAAATCAATTCCGATTTTACTTATGCCATATCCTTCCCGGTAACGGTGTGGAATATAAAAATCTAATAACGAAGGGTCATAAATCTTAGACAGGAATTTATACATACATGCCACGGAAGTAGTACCATCAACATCATAATCACCAAACACTAATATTTTTTCTTTTTTTTCAAAAGCAATACTGATGCGCTCTAAAGCTTTAGCCATATCCTTCATCAGCATGGGGTCATGCAACTGGCTCAACTCAGGCCTGAAATATTGTTTGGATTT
Source organism: Chitinophagaceae bacterium (assembly GCA_043752205.1). Lineage (GTDB taxonomy): Bacteria > Bacteroidota > Bacteroidia > Chitinophagales > Chitinophagaceae > Ferruginibacter. The sequence continues at coordinate 20,435 of JAYUYX010000154.1, read as the reverse complement.
ATCAAAATCATCAAAGCCCCGTTCTGTTAAAATATTGCATAGTACGGGGTTTATCATTAAAGCTTTTTGTAAAGCCTGAGCTTTAGCTTTATCTGCCTTTAATATTTTCCATCTTTTTTCCATATTAATATTTCCTGTCGGTAATATATCTTACGAGCTCTTCAAGCCCTTGCCTGGATGAGTTTTCAGGAAAGTCATTTAAAATGACAAGGGCTTCGTCTCTATAGGCATTCATTTTTTGAGTAGCGTATTGTATACCACCGGCTTCAATTACAGTATCAATGACAAGTTTTACTTTTTTAGTATCGGTATTTTCATTCTTAATGATATAGATAAGCTTTCTTTTGAGTGGTGCATCAATTTTATTTAAGGTATAGATCAATGGGAGGGTTAATTTTTTTTCTTTGATGTCATTACCCGTGGGCTTACCTATATCATCTTTGCCATAATCAAAAAGATCATCTTTTATCTGGAAGGCGATACCTATTTTTTCGCCAAAGCTTTTCATTTTTTCGGTTACCGTTTCATCCTTAGTTGTACTGTAAGCCCCCACGGCGCAGGCAGATGAGAGTAATGAAGCTGTTTTATTGCGGATGATCTCAAAATAAATTTCTTCACTTAAATTCAGTTTCCGGGTTTTTTGTAGTTGAAGTAATTCGCCTTCACTCATTTGCCTTACTGCGTCTGAAAGTATGTGTAAATGCCTGAAGTCATTGTTTGATGTTGCGAGGAGTAAACCTTTGGAAAGTAAATAGTCTCCAACAAGCACAGCTATTTTTTTATTCCATAAGGCATTTATAGAAAAGAAACTTCTACGTTCCAGGGAATCATCAACAACATCATCATGTACTAAAGTGGCAGTATGCAGCAGTTCTACCAATGCCGCTGCTCTGTACGTGCTTTCATTTATTTCGCCATGTAATTTTGCACTTAATAAAACAAACATAGGCCGTAACTGTTTTCCCTTACGTTTTATGATATATTTCATAATAGTGTCAAGTAACAGGGTCTCGCTTTTTACAGAAGTTGCAAATTTCTTTTCGAAAATCTTAAGTTCTACTCCAATTATTTTATTAATAAAATCCATACAATTAAACAGGCAATTTAAGGATCAAATGGGAAAGCGATTATAATTCACTACGGAATCATATGTTCAAAAATAACTTTTATAATCTGTTAAAGTTGATGCAACGAAAGTACTTATATCTGAGTCTTACCCATAATAGTAGCAGTAAAAAAATCAAATATGACCTAAATAAGTAATAAAAAAGTTTGATTATTAGGTAGTAAGTGATATTTTTGCACTATGTTAACAAATTGGATTAAAAATTTTCTTAATTAATAAATCATGATAAGCAAAAAGTACAAATTCTTATTAGGGGCATTATTCTTATTACTTTCAACAGGTGTAAATGCACAGGTTGGAGGATTTGGAAGTGTATATGACTCTTCAGTTATTCCTGCCAAAAGAATGCCTCAGCAAAACGAATTCTGGAACAGCAGTTATAATTTTCCTGCTAAACCACGTAATATGTGGGAAGTTGGTGCATCTATAGGTATGTTTACCATTAGTAGTGATGTAGCTGTAAGACCCTTCACTTTCCCAAATTTTACTGCCCATGTGCGTAAAGCCTTTGGTTATGTGTTTTCCTTACGCCTTCAATATTTGAATGCTAAAGGACAGGGTTTAAATTATGTTATGTCTCAGAATTTTTTGAAGAATCCAGCCTGGAACGATAATTTGCCAGCGGGTAAGCGTTATTTTGCACCAGATGCATTATTGAATGCTTCAAGTACAGGCCGGACAGTTTATTCTGACCATTCGGGAAATATCTCACCCCAAGGCAATGTTGTTTATTATAATTATCAAACACGCCTGCAGGACCTTAGTCTACAAGGTATAGTTACATTAAATAATATCCGCTTTCATAAAGCCAAAACTGGTATCGTAATTTACGGTGGTGGTGGTGTAGGGGTATCTGTTTTTAAAACCATGGTTAATGCTCTTGATGCCAATGGTAATAATTATGCTTCTTTGTTTAGCACTGTTAATACAAAATATGGCTCTGGAACCCATAAACAAAGAAAGGATATTCTGAAAGACCTGAAAAGCGGTATGGATAAGACCTATGAAACCAACGGTGAGGCAGAAGGCGCCCGTAGGCCCATTTTTGGAAAAGATAAAACTTTAAAACCATCAGGTACAATACTGGCTGGTGTGGCTTTAAGGTTAAGTAAGAGAATCAATATAGCTCTGGAAGATAGGTTTACTGTTGTAAAAACGGATTTATTAGATGGTCAGCGCTGGCAGGAACATGCCTGGGGCGACGCTTCTTTAACACGTGATTTTGATTCCTATAATTATCTTTCTCTGGGATTGAATTTTAACCTGGGTGCAAAATCTGTTGAGCCATTATGGTGGGTTAATCCATTGGATTATGCATATGATGAATTAAGAAATCACCGCAATGTTAAGATACCTAAAAACGATTGTAATGATGCAGATGGTGATGGTGTATGTGATCATTTAGACAGGGAACCGAACACACCTGCAGGATGCCCGGTTGATACACATGGTGTAACCCAGGATACAGATGGTGATGGCGTACCAGATTGTAAGGATAAGCAATTGATAACTCCAACAGAGTGCCAGCCGGTTAATGCTGATGGTGTGGGCAAATGTCCGGATCCTGAGTGTTGCAAGAACCCGGTAGCTCCTCCAACTGCTAGTTGCCCTTGTGATTACCCAAGCCTGATATATAAAGGAAATGCTACTACATTGGCAAATGACAATAAAGCACTTTTAGCTACAGTTGCTGCTAAATTAAAGGCTAATCCAACTTGTATGATCTCTATATTTGGTTACCCGGAAGCTTCAAAAGCATCACAGGCTAATTGCCAGAAAAGACTTGAAACAATTAAGCTTTACCTGATTGAGAAAGAGAATATCAGTGCAGACAGAATTACTACTAATTGTGAAGTTGGTGGTGGAGATAAGAATACAGTAGACGTTAAGTGTAACTAAACTTAATAAAATTAAAATATAAAAAGCCCCTGAAAATCAGGGGCTTTTTATTATAACATGTGTTCTTTATCAAATCCTTAACTGTAATTATTTGGCAAGTTGTAGATTTACAGCCATTTTTGGATTATTTACGTTAATTTTGCAATCCTTTATGCGACTACTTAAATTATTTCTGGCCTCAGCATTTTTACTAATATTGGTATCATCCTGCAATAAGTACAATAAGGTTACTAAAAGCAAGGATTATGAGTATAAACTTAAAATGGCAGATGAATACTATAGCAAGGGAAAGTATAAAATAGCCCAGCAGTTGTATGAAGAGCTTTTTCCGGTTTTTAAAGGAACATTAAAGTTTGAAGAATTGTACTATAAAGACGCTTATTGTTTTTATTATATGAAGATGTATGCTGATGCTGAGAACCTTTTTAAAGGATTTCTGGAAGTTTTTCCTAACAGCACTAAAGCAGAGGAAGTTGATTATATGCGTTCTTATTGTTTTTATAAACAATCACCCAAGTTAGAACTTGAACAAGTGAATACTGTAAGGGCAATGGGCATGATGCAGACTTTTATTAATACGCATCCAGGATCATCAAGAAATAAAGAGGCCTCCGATATAATTGATAAAAGCAGGGCAAAACTTGAGCAGAAAGAATACAGGGCGGCTATACTTTATTATGACATGGGCCAGTACAGGGCTGCAGCGATAGCATTTACCACATTAACCAATAACTATCCTGAATCCTTAAAGGGTGAGGAATACAAGTTGAAAACAGTTAAAGCTTATTATAAATTTGCAAAATTGAGTTACGAGGAAAAGCAGATTGAGCGCTATGAAAAAGTGATTGAAGAGTATCAGGATTTTGTGGACCGTTACCCGGAAAGTAAATTTTTAAAAGAAGCAGAAAGTTTTAGTAACCTAAGTAAAAACAACATTAAAGCTATAAAATATGAGCAAACTCAGACGTCAGCTAAGCGCTAATACCAGCAGCGTGGTAGAACCTAAAAAATTATCGGACATTAAAGATAAAACCGGTAATCTATATGAATCTATTGCCATCATTGCAAAAAGGGCAAACCAGATCAATATTACGCTTAAAGAAGAGCTGCATAATAAGCTTGAAGAATTTGCAAGTCATACAGACAGCTTAGAAGAAATTCATGAGAATAAAGAGCAGATCGAGATCTCTAAAGCGTATGAGCGTATGCCTAACCCTGCTTTATTAGCTACACAGGAATTTATGGAAGACAAAGTTTACTTCCGCAGAAATGATGAAGATCTGTTCAGTTAAACAATACTATTATTTTAGCATCTTATTTAGTTAAGAAATCATAATTTTAACCCGTGTCATAAAATGATACGGGTATTTTTATGTTACAGAACAAAAAGATCTTATTGGGTGTAAGTGGAAGCATTGCTGCTTATAAAGCTCTTGCCTTGACAAGGCTTTTAATAAAAGCAGGTGCAGAAGTAAAAATCGTGATGACCACGGCTGCTAAAGATTTTGTAACACCACTTTCCCTATCCACCTTATCAAAAAATCCGGTTCTTGTTGACCTCACAGAAAATAATTCCTGGGCCAATCATGTAATGCTGGGGAGGTGGGCCGATGTAATGTTAATAGCACCATTAAGTTGTAATACATTGGCTAAAATGGCAACAGGCCTTTGTGATAATTTGCTTACGGCAGTTTATCTTTCAGCAACATGCCCTGTAGTAGTTGCACCGGCTATGGATGAAGATATGTGGCACCATGCAAGCACTAAAAAAAATCTTGACACTATAAGCTCATTTGGTAACCACATAATACAAGTAGATAATGGTGAACTGGCCAGTGGCTTATTTGGTGAAGGAAGAATGGCAGAACCGGAAGCGATATTGGAATGGCTCAATAATTTTTTTTTAACTAAGACAGAACTAGCTGGAAAAAAAATTCTGATAACCGCCGGTCCAACTTATGAACAGTTAGACCCGGTTCGTTTTATCGGTAATCATTCTTCGGGTAAAATGGGGGTAGCAATTGCAGAAGAAATGAAGAAGCGGGGTGGCGATGTAACCCTGATATTAGGCCCTTCTGATATCAAGGTTAATCAGGGAATCAAAGTGGTAAATGTTACTTCTGCAGCACAAATGTTCGATGCCTGTAACGAAAGATTTAAGCATGCTGATATTGCCATTATGAGTGCAGCGGTTGCAGATTATACACCTGTTTATGTTGATACTAAAAAAATAAAGAAAACAGGTGATGCGTTCACGCTTCAGTTAACCAAAACGCAAGATATCTTAAAAACCCTGGGTAGCCTGAAAACAAAAGACCAGGTTTTAGTAGGGTTTGCTTTGGAAACCAATAATGAAAAAGAAAATGCCATAGAAAAATTGAATTCAAAAAATGCAGATATGATCGTTTTGAATTCGCTGCAGGATGCAGGTGCCGGTTTTGGACATGATACTAACAAAATCACTATTTTTGATAAAACAGGCACATCTTTTCCTTTTGGTATCAAATCAAAAAAGGAAGTGGCCACAGATATAGTAAATACAATCATTCAACAATTTTATGCGAAAAATTAGTCTGTTATTTACCCTTGCTTTTGTACATACCATTTCTGCTGCGCAGGAGCTAAAAGCTAATGTAACGGTGGTTAGTAACCAGGTAGGCAACAACGTGAATCAAAACGTTTTCCGTACCCTGCAAACTGCACTAACCACTTTTATTAATACCCGTAAATGGACAGCTGATACTTACCAGCCAAACGAAAGAATTGAATGCAATTTTTTATTGAACCTGCAATCAACCGGAGACCTTAATGTATATAATGCTTCAATAACTATTCAGGCAGCACGTCCCGTGTTTAATACTTCATACCTATCACCTATCATTAATTTTAAAGATGATAACGTGATCTTTAAATACATTGAATTTCAGCAACTGGAGTTTAATGACAACAGGGTTACCGGTTCTGATGCCCTGGTCTCAAACCTTACAGCAATTATCGCATACTATGCAAATATGGTCATCGCATTTGATTATGCTTCTTTTTCACCACGTGGTGGTGATACTTATTTTCAAAAAGCGCAAAATATTGTTAACAACGCTCCTGATGGACGTGGTATCTCGGGTTGGAAGGCATTTGACGGGATAAGAAATCGTTACTGGCTGGTAGAAAATATGCTCAACAGCCGTTATACAATCATGCATGATGTATATTATAATTACTATCGCCTGGGAATGGATAAACTCTACGAGGATGAAAACGCTGCCAGAGTTGAGGTAATAAATGTATTGAACCTTTTGAATAATTTCAATACAGATAACCCTAACAAAATGATCAGCCAGTTTTTTTTTCAGGGTAAATCAACAGAGCTCATCAAAATATTTTCTAAAGCACCCCAGCAGGATAAGGCAAGGGCTTCCGAAGTATTACAGCGGTTGGATATTACCAATGCCAGTAAGTATAAAGATGAATTGAAATGATAAGGAGTCGCTTTTTTATTTTCGCATTGTTTTTTATAACAGCCTGCGGAGATAGTGGCAAAACACCGGCAGGCATTTTAAAGCCACAAAAAATGCAGGTAGTTTTATGGGATATAATTAAAGCCGATGCCCTTACCGCCGAAATCATAAAAAACGATTCTACCAAAAAACCTGCGGAAGAAAATCTGAAAATGCAACAACAAATATTCGCTATTCATAAAACAAATATGGCCGAATTTTTCGAGAGCTATGATTATTATAAAAGCAATACAGATGTTTTTAAAGTAATGCTTGACAGTATGATAGCTCAGGCCAACCGGAAAAAGAATAACCCTATAAAACCTTACCAGGCACAGTAACAACATGAATAAAGTTTACAAGAATGCTGCTGAAGCAGTTGCAGATATTAACGATGGCGCCGTTTTAATGCTTGGTGGCTTTGGTCTGTGCGGTATCCCCGAAAACTGTATTGAAGCACTGGTGAAAAAGGGATCTAAATTGCTTACCTGTATTTCTAATAATGCCGGAGTTGATGATTTTGGTATTGGCTTAATGCTGCAGCAGAAGCAGGTTAAAAAAATGATTTCATCTTATGTGGGTGAAAATGCAGAATTTGAGCGCCAGCTATTAAGTGGAGAGCTTGAAGTTGAATTAATTCCACAAGGTACATTGGCAACAAGGTGTATGGCAGCAGGATATGGTATGCCCGCCATATTTACACCAGCAGGTATAGGCACTGAAGTGGCTGATGGAAAAGAAACAAGGATATTTAATGATAAAGAATATTTACTGGAATATGCATTTGATGCTGACTTTGCCATTGTAAAGGCATGGAAAGGTGATACGGATGGAAACCTGGTTTATAAAGATACAGCCCGAAATTTTAATCCTTTAATGGCAATGGCTGGTAAAATAACCATTGCCGAAGTAGAAGAACTTGTGCAGCCGGGAGAACTGGATCCGAACTATATACATACCCCGGGCATTTATGTACATCGCATATTCCAGGGAAAAGATTATAAAAAAAGAATTGAACAAAGAACGACTAGAAAATCCGCTGAGTAGCAATTATCCAAATTATCTCAATTAACTATGGCCTTATCTAAAGAGCAGATAGCACAACGTATAGCAAAGGAACTTAAAGATGGTTACTATGTTAACCTGGGCATTGGTATTCCAACACTGGTAGCCAATTATATTCCCCCTGATATTAAAGTAGTGCTGCAAAGCGAAAATGGACTGCTGGGAATGGGCCCTTTTCCTGAAGCCGGTGAAGAAGATGCTGATCTTATTAATGCAGGAAAGCAAACAATAACAACATTGCCTGGCTCTGCCTTCTTCGACAGTGCAATGAGCTTTGGGATGATTCGTGCCGGCAAAGTGGATCTCACCGTGCTGGGTGCTATGGAGGTAAGTGAGAACGGAGATATTGCCAACTGGAAGATACCCGGTAAAATGGTAAAAGGTATGGGAGGCGCTATGGACCTGGTGGCCAGCGCAAAAAATATCATCGTTGCCATGATGCATACAAACCCCAAAGGCGAAAGTAAACTATTGCCTGCATGCACTCTTCCTCTAACAGGTAAGCACTGTATTAAAAAAGTTGTTACTGAATTAGCGGTACTTGATATTACTCCTGAAGGCTTCAGATTATTGGAACGAGCCCCTGGGGTTTCTGTTGAAGAAATTGTTTCTAAAACTGCAGGCAGGTTAATAGCAGATGGAACAATACCTGAAATGGTATTTTAATATTCACCTTACAATACTTCTCTGATCTATTTTTTAAGCCATAACCTTATAATGGAAGCTGCAATTTCAACTAATTCTTTATATGATTGAGGCTTATGTAAAAAACAACTTGCCCCAAGTTTGTAAGAAGAACTTTCATCCTGTGCAAAAGTAGATGTGGTTAATATTATCGTGGGAATATGTGAATAACTCTTATTACTTCTTATTTCTTTTAATGCATGCAGCCCAAGCATGCCCGGCATATTCAAATCAAGTAAGATCAGGGAAGGATAATTTTCAGGCTCCGTTTTAGCCAGGGTTTCCATCAGCTGCTCTCCATTTTCAATAAATACGCAATCAATAGACGGATTGACTTCTACAAATGAATCTAATATTAATTGCCTGTCATCCGGGTCATCATCAACTATAAAAACAATACTTTTGGAGGGTGTTCTCATAAAGGAATAATTATTGTGTCAAAAAATAATGATCCAATGATATAAACAAGAATTACGCCGATAATAATAATTATTACGCCAACTTAATATTGCATAGAATTAAAGTAGGGAAAAAATTCCTCAAATTGGGGATTTTTATCAGGATAACTATCTGGGCTACTCCCTTTCTTAAGGTTAAAAGAGAATGAGAATTATTAAAAACATAATTATTTTATTCTGATATTGCTAAAATAAAAATGCTGCTATGGGTAATCCAAAGACTAAATCAAAAGCCGCTGTAAACGGATCCGGTATTAAAAAGGCACAACTTGTTTCAGGCTCCCCCCGAATTGTTTTTAAAGAAAAAAGCAATGCTGTTCGTAAAAAGAAACCATCAATGCCGGTTGACAATGATTTTACTGAAAATTTCGACAGTAAAAAATTACTAAAAGTATTAATGGAAGTTAAAAATGGTAATTTCTCTGTACGTATGCCCATTGATGAAGTTGGCCTCAACGGTAAGATCTGTGATACATTGAACGATATTATTACCCTCAACGAAAGAATGATGTTTGAGTTTACCAAGGCAGGAAATATTATTGGTAAACAGGGTAAGCTTACCCAGCGTATTGAAGTTCCCAATGCAAAAGGATCATGGGGCACAGGTGTTGACGCATTGAATACCCTTATCTCCGATCTTGTACACCCTACCATTGAAATCGCGCACGTTATCAGTTCTGTGGCAAAAGGAAACCTGTCGCAGGAGATGCCCCTGGAGATCAGCGGCCATTCATTAAAGGGAGAGTTCTCCAGGATCGCAAAAGAAGTGAATGATATGGTGAAGCAGCTAAACCTGTTCTCCATGGAAGTTACCCGTGTGGCGAGAGAAGTAGGATCAGAAGGAAAATTAGGAGGACAGGCAAAGGTAAAAGGTGTGGCTGGAGTATGGAAAGATCTTACGGATTCGGTAAACCAGATGGGGAGCAATCTTACTGCGCAGGTAAGGAATATTGCAGACGTAACCACGGCTGTAGCTAAAGGTGACCTTTCTAAGAAAATTACAGTGGACGTAAAAGGAGAGATCCTTGAATTAAAGAATACGATTAACACGATGGTGGATCAGCTCAACTCCTTCTCATCAGAGGTAACCCGGGTGGCATTGGAGGTAGGTACAGAAGGAAAGCTGGGCGGTCAGGCACAGGTAAAAGGTGTGGCTGGTACCTGGAAGGATCTAACGGATTCGGTGAATCAAATGGCTTCTAACTTAACAGGACAGGTAAGAAATATTGCCGAGGTAACAACAGCGGTGGCAAAGGGTGATTTGTCAAGACAAATTACGGTGGACGTAAAAGGAGAGATCCTGGAGTTAAAAGATACGATCAATACGATGGTGGATCAGCTGAACTCATTCTCGGCTGAGGTAACACGTGTGGCACGTGAAGTTGGTAGTGAAGGTAAGCTCGGCGGACAGGCGAAAGTAAAAGGTGTAGGTGGTGTATGGAAAGATCTTACAGACTCTGTGAACCAGATGGCGAGTAACTTAACGGGACAGGTACGTAACATCGCCGAGGTAACTACTGCGGTGGCAAAAGGTGACTTATCAAGAAAAATTACAGTGGACGTGAGGGGAGAGATCCTCGAGTTAAAAAATACAATTAATACGATGGTGGATCAGTTAAACTCTTTCTCATCGGAGGTAACACGTGTGGCGCTTGAGGTGGGTACAGAAGGGAAATTGGGAGGCCAGGCGCAGGTAAAAGGTGTGGCTGGTACCTGGAAAGATCTTACTGACTCGGTGAACGGTATGGCGAGTAACTTAACGGGGCAGGTGCGGAATATTGCCGAGGTAACAACGGCGGTAGCAAAGGGTGACTTATCAAGAAAAATTACTGTGGACGTAAAAGGAGAGATCCTTGAATTGAAAAATACGATCAACACGATGGTAGATCAGTTGAATTCATTTGGTAGCGAGGTAACCCGTGTGGCACGTGAGGTGGGATCGGAAGGAAAATTAGGTGGTCAGGCACAGGTGCCGGGTGTTGCAGGTACATGGAAAGATTTGACTGACTCTGTAAATATCATGGCCGGTAATCTTACATCGCAGGTAAGAAATATTGCAGAGGTAACAACAGCTGTGGCAACAGGTGACTTATCAAGAAAAATTGATGTGGACGTAAAAGGAGAGATCCTTGAGTTGAAAAATACGATTAACACGATGGTGGAACAGTTAAGAAGTTTTGCATCGGAGGTAACCCGTGTGGCACGAGAGGTGGGTAGTGAAGGTAAGCTTGGTGGCCAGGCTGCGGTAAAAGATGTTGGTGGTGTGTGGAAGGACCTTACAGATTCTGTGAATGGTATGGCGAGTAACTTAACTGATCAGGTTCGTAACATTGCTGAGGTAACAACGGCTGTGGCAAAGGGTGACTTATCAAGAAAAATTACGGTGGATGTGAAGGGAGAGATCCTGGAGTTGAAAGATACGATCAACACGATGGTGGATCAGCTTAACTCATTCGGCTCTGAGGTAACAAGGGTGGCACGTGAGGTAGGTTCCGAAGGTAAGCTTGGCGGACAGGCCGACGTACCAGGTGTTGCCGGAACATGGAAAGATCTTACCGACTCAGTAAATAAAATGGCCAGTAACCTTACCTCTCAGGTTCGTAACATTGCCGAGGTAACTACGGCTGTGGCTAATGGTGACCTTTCAAGAAAAATTGGTGTGGATGTAAAAGGAGAGATCCTGGAGTTAAAGAATACGATCAACACAATGGTGGACCAGCTTCGTGGTTTTGCATCGGAGGTAACGAGGGTTGCACGTGAGGTGGGTACGGAAGGCAAACTTGGCGGACAAGCAAACGTGCCTGGTGTTGCGGGAACATGGAAGGATCTTACTGACTCCGTGAACCAGATGGCAGGTAACCTTACTGCACAGGTAAGAAATATTGCAGAGGTGGCCATCGCGGTGGCAAATGGTGATATGAGTAAAAAAATTACGGTTGACGTTCGTGGTGAGATCTTACAATTAAAAGAGACATTGAACACGATGGTGGATCAGCTCCGTGCCTTCGCATCGGAAGTAACCAGGGTTGCCCGTGAGGTGGGTACTGATGGTAAATTGGGTGGACAGGCATTCGTGCCGGGTGTTGCGGGAACATGGAAAGATCTTACTGACTCGGTGAATTCGATGACAGGTAACCTTACCGCACAGGTGCGTAATATTGCCGAGGTAACAAAGGCGGTAGCATCGGGTGACCTTTCAAAAACAGTAGCAATTGATGTGAAGGGAGAGATACTGGATCTTAAAAATACCATCAATACTATGGTGGAACAGCTAAATTCATTTGCCTTCGAGGTAACCCGTGTGGCTCGTGAAGTAGGTACGGAAGGGAAATTGGGTGGACAGGCAGAAGTAAGGGGTGTGGGTGGTACCTGGAAGGATCTTACTGACTCAGTAAACATGATGGCATCCAACCTTACCAACCAGGTACGTGGTATTGCGAAAGTAGTAACAGCCGTGGCAACAGGTAACCTGAAACAAAAACTGGCGATCGTATCACGTGGTGAGGTTGCACAGCTTATTGATACCATCAATGAAATGATTGATACACTTGCGTTGTTTGCCGACCAGGTGACAACGGTGGCCCGTGAGGTGGGTGTTGATGGACAGTTGGGTGGACAGGCAAGTGTGCCAGGTGCATCAGGTATATGGAAGAACTTAACAGAGAACGTAAACCAGTTAGCACAAAATCTTACTACGCAGGTGCGTTCAATTTCTGAGGTGGCATCGGCGGTAACAAAGGGTGACCTTACAAGAACAATACGTGTGGAAGCGAAAGGTGAGGTGGAAGCTTTGAAAGATACCATCAACCAGATGATAGCCAACCTGAAAGAAACAACCCTACTGAACCAGGAGCAGGATTGGCTCAAATCCAACCTTGCGAAGTTTACGCAGATGTTGCAGGGTCAAAGAGATCTGAAAACGGTAACACAGCGTATCCTTTCGGAATTGGCGCAGGTGGTTACTGCACACTGGGGTGCTTTCTATATTTTAAGACAGGATGATGAAGCCCAGGATGTAAAACTAAGTTTGTTCTCAGCCTATGGCTATAAATCAGAAAAAAATATTCCTGCAGAATTTGCAATAGGCGAAGGATTGGTTGGACAGGTTGCCTTTGAAAAAGAAAGGATCATTTTGTCAAAAGTACCAGGAAATTATATCAAGATAAATTCCGGATTAGGAAAAGCACAGCCTTCAAACCTTATCATTCTACCCGTATTATTTGAGAATAAAGTGAAAGCGGTTATTGAGCTTGCATCACTGGATATATTCAGTGAAACGCATCTCGACTTCTTAAGTCAGTTAACGGAAAGTATCGGTATCGTGTTAAATACTATCGAGGCAAATTCACGTACAGAGGAGCTGCTTACGCAATCACAGTCGCTTGCGGGTGAGTTGAAAATACAACAGGAAGAGTTGAGCCGTACAAATGATGAGCTACAGGATAAAGCATTGCTGTTGGTTAAACAGAAGAACGAAGTGGAAGATAAGAACAAGGAGGTGGAAGAAGCCAGGCGATCGCTGGAGGAGAAAGCCGAACAGTTGCAGCTTACTTCAAAATATAAATCAGAGTTCCTCGCAAACATGTCGCATGAGTTAAGAACGCCGCTGAACAGTTTGCTTATTCTTGCCCAGCAGTTGTATGAAAATGCAGAAGGTAATCTTAATGATAAACAGATCCGTTATGCAAAAACCATTCACTCCTGCGGTGATGACCTTATCCAGTTGATCAATGATATCCTTGATCTTTCTAAAATTGAATCTGGATTTATCTCAACAAATATTTACCCTGTTCGCTTTGCAGAGATCGCCAATTTTGTTGAAACTACATTTAAGCCACTTTCCGAAGCCAAACATTTGCGGTTCACCATTGAAACAGATCCACAACTTCCTGTTACTATAGAAACCGATCTTCAGCGTCTTAACCAGATCTTAAAAAATCTCTTATCCAATTCATTTAAGTTCACGGAAAAAGGAGAAATTAAATTGAAGATATACGAGGCCAACAAGAACTGGAAGCAAAGCAATACAAATCTTGATGCAGCTAAAAAGGTAGTAGCCTTTGCTATCAGCGATACCGGTATTGGTATTCCCCAGGAAAAACAGAATATTATTTTCGAAGCCTTCCAGCAGGCCGAAGGATCTACAAGCCGTAAATATGGTGGTACAGGTTTGGGATTATCAATCAGTCGTGGACTTGCAGAACTATTAGGCGGAAGTATCGAGTTAGAAAGTAACTTGTCTCATGGAAGTACATTTACATTATATCTGCCTGTTGAAAGTGTTTCAGGTATTGTATCAAAAGAAACAACTGATAACCTGAATGTACTTCACCAGTATAGCCTGGGTGAAGATAAAGGCGAAATAGATTCACTGTTGAATTCTATCAGGGCAACCAGTGGGGCAGATAGTAAGAACATGAACATCGTTAATGAAATGATCAATGATACCGGTGATGACAGAACAAATATCCTGCCTACAGATTCGGTGTTGTTAATTGTGGAGGATGACCTTCGCTTTGGAAAGATCATGATAGAAAAAGCCCATCAGAATAGCATGAAAGCCATTGTTGCTATCAGTTATATTGAAGTGTTTGATTTTATCAACCGCTTTAGTCCGGGCGCTATAACACTGGATGTGAAGCTGCCTGATACCAGTGGATGGAAGGTGCTTGAGATGTTGAAGAATGACCTTAATTACCGCCATATTCCCATTTACCTGGTATCGGGCGAAGAGAACAGGAGCCTGGCATTGAAGCGTGGTGCAAGAGACTTTTTATTAAAGCCTTTAGACAATGAGTCTCTGAATGCTCTTTTTGAAGACATAGTTACTATTAATAAAAAAGGGACTAAAAAAATACTGGTGATAGAAGATAATGAAATTGATTCTTCACAGATCGCAAAAATGATCAGGTTCAATAATATGCAGGTAAGCATTGCTGCAACGGGTAAAAAAGCCATTCAGCAATTAAGCTCAAAAGATTTTGACTGCGTAATTATGGATTATACATTGCCTGATATTTCCGGCGCAGATTTGCTTACCAAAGTTGAGGAAGTAAAAAAATCTTTAACACCGGTTATAATTTATTCAGCAAAAGATTTTGATAAAAACGAACTCAACCATATTCACCGAACATCAAATACCGTTTTGCTTAAGGGCGTTAACTCACTTGAAAATTTGCTGGAAGAAACAATTGTTCATCTTCATGTGCAGCATAAGGAATTGCCGCCGGATAAGCAGCGTGTAATTGAGGGCATTCGCATTAAGAATGACATACTCACTGGTAGAAATATTCTTGTAGTTGATGATGATGTACGTAACCTGTTTGCATTAACAACAGTTTTTGAAAGATTCAACATCAATGCCATTACTGCTGAAAGTGGTAAAGAAGCAATCGACATGATCAATAATGATGAGCTTAAAGTGGAAATGGTGCTGATGGATATTATGATGCCGGAAATGGATGGTTATGAAACTATACAGAAAATAAGAAGAGAACACAAGAACAGTACCTTGCCAATTATTGCAGTAACCGCAAAAGCAATGAAAGGTGACAGACAGAAATGTATTGAAGCGGGTGCATCTGATTATATAACCAAACCTTTAAAAATTGACCAATTGCTTTCTTTAATGCGTATTTGGTTCTATAAATAAGATTAATGAAAAAAAAGATTCTTTTAGTGGATGATCGGGAAGATAACCTGTTCTCGATGGAAACCATCCTGGAACCCGATGGGTACGAGCTGGTGAAAGCATCCTCAGGCAGGCAGGCCTTAAAAATATTGCTGACTGAGTTTGATTTTGCATTGATCTTAATGGATGTGAAAATGCCAAACCTGAGTGGTTTTGAAACTGCAGCTCTGATCTATGAAAGAGATAAACTGCGACATATACCCATTGTGTTTATTACCGCCAACACCTATGGTGAAGAAAATATGTTCAAAGGTTACAGGATGGGTGCCGTTGATTATATTTATAAACCCATCAATTCTGAATTACTGAGAACAAAGGTTTCTGTTTTTATCGAACTGTATACAAAGAATCACCAGTTAATTGCCCACGAACAAAAGTTACTGGCTATTAACAAAACAATGGAGAATGAGATCCATGAAAGAAAAGTGTCTGAAACAAAAGTGAAACAGCTAAACCGCCAGTTGCTTGAGAATATTGATCGACTGGAAGCAGCTAACAAAGACCTTGACCGGTTTGCATTCATGTCATCACACGATCTGCAGGAACCATTGCGAAAGATCCGCACTTTCACCGATCTCCTTTATTCAAAGTACAAAGATCTTTTTGATGAAGATGCTACACGTTACTTCAGCCGTATACAAAAGGCCGCTGAGCGTATGCAGACTTTGATAAGAGATATACTTGAATTCTCAAAAGTTTCAAGCGATAAAACAACATTTGTACAAACCGACCTAAATGAACTTGTAGAAGAAGTACTTGTTGACTTTGAGACTACCGTAAAAGAAAAAAAAGCTAACATAAAAATTTCAGAACTTCCCAAGCTGGACGTGAACCCGGGTTTAATAAGACCACTGTTTTCAAACCTGATTGGCAATGCTTTAAAATATAGTAAAAAAGATGTTGACCCCATAATTAATATTTACGCACAACAGGAAAATGGCTCGGGAACAGCAAGCAACGGTACTGCAAAAAAAGCCAGAAAATTTTGTAGAATATATATAGAAGATAACGGCATTGGATTTGACCAGAAATATGGTGAGCAGGTATTTGACATGTTTGTTCGCCTGCATGGCAACAATGAGTATGAAGGAACCGGCATTGGGCTTGCTTTGTGTAAGCAGATAGTTGAGCATCACCAGGGATTTATATCCGTATTGAGCAAAGAAAACGAAGGTAGTACTTTTATAATTTCATTACCCTTAAATAATTAAAAAATAACAAGCAATAATTTACTTACAATGACAACAAAAAACGGACCCGTACACATATTGGTGGTTGATGATGATGAGGATGATTACCTGATCATAAAAGATTACATAAATAGTATTAAGGGACATAATTTTACTATAGACTGGTGCTATGAGCATGGCGAGGCAGCAAAAAAGATCTGTGAGGGCAAGCATCATTTATATTTTGTTGATTACCGCCTGGGTGCAATAACCGGCCTGGAACTGATACAGGATTCTATTAAAAATAATTGTGAAGAGCCTTTTATTTTACTTACCGGCAATGGCAATCATGCTATTGACCTGCTGGCTATGGAATCAGGAGCTGTAGATTATCTTATAAAGGGAGAATTGAATACAGAAAAACTGGAAAGGTGCATCAGGTATTCTTTGGACCGGTCATCGGCAATGAAAGCCCTCAAGGCAAATGAAAGAAAATTCCGGAATATTTTTGAGCGGTCAAAAGACATGGTATTTGTTGCCGATGAAAATCTTGCTTTTACAGAAGTAAATAACGCTTCTTTTGCATTGGTACACTATGAACGTGAAGTGTTGCTTACCAAAAGCTTGTATGACCTGCTGGCCAATACACAGGATGCAGATGTGATACGGAAGCAGTTATTAAAATCTGGTGATGTATCTGATAAGGAAGTGGAGATACTTACGAAGAACCATGAAAAGAAATCCTGTATCCTGACAGTATCACGGGAAGCAGATATTAGCGGTGCTACTTACGTGCAGGGCATAATGCATGATATTACTTTATTAAAAAAGGCCGAGCGGGATACCTTAATGTTAGAAAAACTGAACATTGCAGGCCGCCTGGTAAGGATAATGGCACATGAAGTAAGAAATCCGCTTAGTAATATTATGTTATCAGCGGAGCAATTGGAACAGGAACTCGTTAATCCGGAATCTAAGGTATGCCTGGATATCATTAACAGGAACAGCAAACGAATAGGCAACCTTATTACTGAATTGTTGAATTCATCCCGCCGTGACCCGGTAACTGTAGAAAGAAAATCTTTACAGACTATAATGGATGAGACCCTTGAAACGGCTATGGACAGAATAAAATTGCGCCATATACAATTAGAGCGGGATTATCTTGCTGAGCCATCATGGGTTATGGCTGATGATGAAAAATTAAAAATCGCATTTTTAAATATCATTATCAATGCTGTGGAAGCCATGTCTGATAGCGAAGGAAAATTAATGGTTGCTATTAAAAAGAAAGATGATCAGTATATTGTTTCTATTAAGGATAATGGCGTGGGGATCAGTGAAGAAAACCTGGCCCAGGTTTTTGAACCTTATTTTACTTCAAAACCTAATGGTATGGGCCTGGGCCTGGCATCTACCTTAAACATTCTCCAGTCTCATAATGTAACATATGATGTACAGTCAAAGCTTGGTTCCGGAACTGTTTTTAAATTATTTTTCAATATAGCATAATACCATGGCATATTAACTTGTTGGTTAAAGTAAATATGACTTTAAAAAGATAGTCCTTCAATAAGTATTATCTATATTACCTCCCTTAGCTAAAACTAATACTTGTGAAAACGGGAAATACTTTCTTTATTGTTGATGATGATGTTGATGACCAGGAGTTATTTATTGAAGCCCTGCAGGTAATAGATAAAGATTGTAAATGCATTACTGCTTCGGATGGTGAAGAAGCACTCCAAAAGCTTTCTGAAGAGATGCCAAAAATGCCTGATTTCATTTTCCTTGATCTGAATATGCCACGTATGAATGGCAAACAATTTCTTACAGAATTAAAGAGCAATAAAGATATGTGGGATATTCCGGTGGTGATATATTCCACTTCTTCAGAAAAAAAGGATATGGAGGAAACGGCCGAGTTAGGTGCCGCTTATTTTCTGCAAAAACCTAACAGGTTTGACGACCTCTCAAGTGCATTAACAGATATCATATCCGGTAACAGAAAACCAGGAACATAATTACCCTATTTTAAAAGATCTCCTGATTAAGGAGATCTTTTAAAAACGCATAGTTTGTTTTGGTATTAAGCTTTTGGTGCGGCTGCCAAAATTTCTGCATTAGCCCCACCGGCATATTTTTCAAAATTTTTGATGAATTGTTCTGCAAGATTTTTAGCCATCGTATCGTAGGCGGTTTTATCTGCCCATGTATTTCGGGGGTTTAAAATTTCGGCAGGTACACCAGGGCATTCTGTAGGTATCATCATCCCAAAAACAGGATGTGCTTCATAACTTGCATTATCAAGTTTACCTTCCAGTGCAGCTGTTATCATTGCTCTTGTGTAGTTGAGTTTCATCCGGCTGCCAACTCCATAAGGTCCGCCACTCCAGCCTGTATTGATCATCCATACATTTACATTATGTTCATTCATTTTATTACCCAGCATCTCTGCATATTGTGCAGGATGTAATGGTAAGAAAGGCGCTCCAAAACACGCACTGAAAGTAGATTTCGGTTCTGTAACACCGGCTTCAGTTCCTGCAACTTTTGCAGTGTAACCGCTTATGAACTGGTACATAGCCTGCCCGGCAGTTAATTTACTGATAGGGGGCAATACGCCGTAAGCATCGCAGGTTAAAAAGAAAATATTCTTTGGTGTTTTACCAATGGATGGATCTAAAGCATTACTGATAAATGTTAAAGGATAACTTACTCTCGTGTTCTCAGTGATCTTCTTACTGCTGAAATCAATTTTATTAGTTCCTTCAATAAAAGTTACGTTCTCAACCAAAGCTCCAGGCTTTATTGCATGAAAAATCTCCGGCTCTTTTTCTTCACTCAGGTCAATACATTTTGCATAGCAACCACCTTCAAAATTAAAAACGCTGTCTTTTGTCCAGCCATGCTCATCATCACCAATTAATTTACGGTTGGGGTCGGCACTTAATGTTGTTTTACCGGTTCCGCTTAAACCAAAGAACACGGCTGTATCACCTTCATCGCCAATATTGGCGCTGCAATGCATGCTTAATACTTTAGCCTTTGTTGGTAAAACAAAATTCAGCATGGTAAAAATGCCTTTTTTCATTTCGCCGGTATAACCTGTACCACCAATTAAAATAGTTTTATGTGTAAAGCTTATCACGGCAAAATTCTCTGCACGGGTGCCATCAACTGCAGGATCGGCCTTAAAGCTAGGCGCTTGTATAATATGCCAGTTAGCCTCAAAATTTTCAAGATCTTTTTCTTCGGGGCGGATGAACATATTGTAGCAAAACAGGTTGCTCCAGGGGTTTTCATTGATAACCCTCAGTTTAAGCCTGTAAGCTTCTTCAGCACAGGCATAGCAATCACGTATCCAAAGTTCTTTTCCACTAAGGTGAGCAAGCATTTTTTCTTTTAATTTGAAAAAATTCTTCTCTTCAAAAGGGATATTAAATTCATTCCAATGAACTGTGTTTTCGGTAAGGGCATCTTTTACGGTAAATTTATCTTTAGGGCTGCGGCCGGTAAATTTGCCGGTGTTTATCAACAGGGCACCGGTGTCATTTAAAACGCCATCACCACGCTCAACAGCCTGCTCGGTTAACTGGGCAGGACTAAGCTGGTAATTAATATTTTCTGTTGTGTTTAATCCAAGGGTTTTCAATGCATCTAATGGGGGGGCAATTGTAGTTTGAACTGACATAGCAAGTAATAATTTAAGTTTACGCAATCGTTGCCGCAAAGTTATGGAATTGTAGTTTTAAAACGATAAATCGAGCCACGTATATTTAAAAACAGTAAGCTATAAAATGCAGATTGTTTATAAATATTAATTAATTTTCTGTTTTATTAAAAAAA
>JAYUYX010000153.1:0-4659 GCA_043752205.1 Chitinophagaceae bacterium | reverse complement strand
ATATTTTTTTTGCCGGGTTATCAATATTTTTTTACCCTGTAAACCTTAATTCATGATCACTTTTAGAAACAATTTGGTATTATCAGGTTTTACAATCTCCATCATATAAACTCCATTAATCTTGTTCAAATTAAGTGTTTTCACACTGCTGCCCCCTGCATGCACTATTCTTTGATTTACCACTGCCTGTCCCAATGCATTCACCAACCTCACTGTATAGATGCCTTTGGGTAGATCCGTAAACCTTAACGAAACAATTCCGTTATGAACGGGGTTTGGATACACCACAATACCATTCCTGGCAGGTGATATGGCATTTTTATTAAATACAATTGCGAATCGGTTACCTGCAGATGAACCTGCATCTGCCGTTATCGAGAAATTAATATTGGTGCCTGCAGTTAAACTGATTGGCGTATGAGTGTCCAGGTAATTATCCTTTAAGAAAGCCACCGTTATACTTGAAGGAAAATTGGCAGGGATTACTTCAAACTGGTAATTGCCCGGTTCAGTATTGGAAAGACTTAATAATATCACATCGGTTTGTGCTGGCATTGGCCTTTTCTCTATAGAAAGTAATTCATTGCCTGGTACGGTAATACCAAAATTTAATTCAAACCCTGTTATCTTCTTTGCATCATCATTGTCAATGGCTTCTGCATAGGTATCATTATAAACAACCCGTATACCATCCGCAAGAGAAACAGTATTATCTGAATTTACTTTATTAAAATTAACTGCTAATTCTGTGTCTGTACCTGCATTTACACGCAGCATGCTGGTGGGCGGTGTGCCAGCTGTTTTTGTAGCCTCTGTAAATTCAACTGTCCTGCTTCCCGGGATCATGAAGGCTGTTCCGGATTCTATAAAACGCCAGTTGTTATTCGCCGACCCGGGTGTAGCTGTATATGTATGCGCCGGGCCCGTTCCTGTTACCTGTACTGTACGATATTGCCCCACAGTTCCCAGTGTTGCATCCCAAACATAAAAAGTACTGATTGAAGAATTGCCGGGAATGGCTTTTATAGAATCAAAATTTAAATGTGATGGATAAGGATTGGGTACCAGGCTAAAGTTTGTTCCTGTAACTCCTTTGATAAAATTTCCTTGGTTAGGTGTGCCGTAGGCACGTAATATGGTTTCACTACTGGCTGCACCGGATGTTGTTCTGTCGATAGATCTGTCTCCTCTTACAAATAGAAAATACGCTTGATTGGATGCAATATTATCTGATGTATTTGGAGTATGGGTAAGATCCGAATTGAAATTATTATTTACATATGTCCTTATAGAGGAGGCAGGTTTTTGTGCATCAAAATTAGATGTCCTTGAGTCTCCATTGAAGGTGGTTATCTGTGTACCAAATCCGGCCGGCGTGTTTGAACCATCATTCATCCATGATCGATAAATAGTTAGGGGAGAAACGCTGAATGGTATTCCTAACAGTCTCCAGGCACGCCTGTTCGGGATATAGCGGTCGAATAATATGTTGCCGGATATATTTCCTGTAGAAGTCCCAATAGAACCTGTGCCTGCTGCTGTTGATTTTATCTGTAATCCGGAAAGACTGATAACAGTAACATCTGTACCTGTACCATTATTCACTGATAATACAACATTTGGGTTAACTACCAGTACACCAACAATTGTTGTTTGATCTATTGTAACATTAGCCGTTATAGTTACTATGTGCGGAGGTTGTATGGTAATTGTATTAGAATTAAAATCAGGCGTAATTGTGGCTGATGACCATGTAGAATTATCGGGTGAGCTCTCCCATGTATTTACATCATTCCAGTTACCGTTTTGCCTGCTGCGGAAATGATCGGTTATTTGTGAAGGAATGGAGAGCAGATAACGTGTACCTAAAGGATAATGATCCGAAGTACTGTTTGCATAATTGGTAACACCGGCTAAAGTTTCAATGTCATTATATAAGGATGCTGATAAATTTATATACATTAAGCCAACCTCATTAGATGCAACAACATGATCAATTACTTCCGGATTATTAGTGGTAGAGCTCAACCCAAAATAACTTAATGGCAATGTGAAAGACTTGTAACTATTAGCATCGGTTGAATCAGCTATTATAGGTTGGTAAGAAGATACTGTATCGGCGCCGGTGGTAGGTGCAATGGTTCGGTCAAGGTCATCATTGAAATCACCAAGTATTATAAAATTAGCGTTACTGAAGTGTGTATCAAGAGTATCCTTTAATTCCTGCACACCGGCTTTCCTGCGGTTGTACGAATCAATTTGTTCATCAGTAGTCCCGGTATTTGCTTTTGCATGTACAACGATAAAGCTCATATTTCTTGAAACACCATTTTTTGTTACATCAGCAGTTACTAAAAATGGAACCCGCCCAGTTGCCCAATTACTGTATGCTGTGGAACTGGATAACATCAACCCCCTGGAGGTAACATTTGAAAACATTGAAGTTTTAAAAACGAAGGCAAGTTTTTGACTGCTTGCACAAGATGCTGCAGACGATCCTCCTGAGCAAAATTGAGAAATCACATATGAGTAACCTCCATTTAATGAACTCACCAGATTTGCAAACCTTGGTACGTCAACGATCTCAGCAACAGCATAAGCATCAGCTCCCAGGTAGTCCATTACTTTTTTAGAATTGTCCTGTTGTAATTGCTCATTACTTGGCCCTTGCCCGCTAGCACCAAACCATTCTATATTCCAGTTAACTATGTTTAATGTGTTTGGGGTTAGATAAGAATTTCCTTTTAAGAAAACTTTTTGCCTGTTAATACCGGTTGAGGAAAACTGCAAATATCCTGAATAGACATTGTTGGTTGCAGTTGGCGTAAACCTTGCATAAACTGTTTTTTGCCCCGAGTGTGTTTCAGCAGGTGTATAGGATAATGAATTATTGTAACCCAGTGTTGTGTCCTTTGATAACTCAAAACCGGATGGTGCTGATATTACAAGATTCGTTGTAAGATCAGTTGCGGTAAATGAAAATGCTTTGGCAAATGATAAGCTACCTGCGGCATTTTCCCTAAAGTCTAAAAGATTGCCGTTTATAGTTAAAAATGGCAATGGTGCACTGGGACTGTTGATAACAGCAATATCGTCTAAAGACCACCTGGAAGCAGCAGTAGTACTGGATGTGTAGACCCATGCAATAAAAACATTTGATGTTTTAAATGCTGAAAGATTGATGCTATCAGATAACGTCCAAACATCAGAATTTACCGCTGGAAATTTTCCATTAATTGTTGTCCATGTAGCAGCTGCCGGGTTGCCATTTCCCGAGTAATCTGTAGATACTTTTAGCTGTAATTGATCCCCTGCGAATCTTGAGCGACTATAAAATTTAAGTAATGGAAAATTAGTTGCAGAAAGGTTGTATTTAGGAGATATTAACCAATCTTCATTTATTTGATTACTGGTGGTAAATCCATTCATTTGGATAGCTGAATCAGAAGAAGGATCAGTTGTGTAGGTTCTGCCAAATGGAGTGCAGGTCCAAACTTCAGCACCTGTAAAGCTGTATGTTCTGAAGCCTTCATTAATATAATTACTGCAGGTATTAAATGTATAAGTAGTGCCTATTATTCCGCTGGCTGGTGCAGCAATGGTAGTAAATTTCCAGGTGCTGTTTCCGCTAAAACCAGCAAAATTATTATTGGCCAAATCTTTAAAAGTACCGGCATCAACTTCAAAATAATATTCTGTACTGTTTTGCAAATTAGAAATTGCAAAGGTTGCCTGGTTGTTTGAAACAGTTACTAAAGATGTGGTTACATCAATTACCTGTACAATACTATTATCAGAAACTTTTTTTAGATAAATATTTCCCGTACCCTTTTGAATGTTTTCGCTAAAAGTTATTGCACCAGTAAAACTTGTAGAAACATTGGTAGAATTATTTACCGGAAAAAGTGAAGATAGGGTTGGTGGTGTTACATCTCCGCTTCCCCCTGGTATAGAAAGTGAAAAATCATCTACTGACAGTCCATCATCAGAGCTTGTTGCATTTAAATCATTCCACCTGATAAAAAAAGTTGTTCCATTGGCAATTGATAAGCCCGTTATGGTAGTTGAAATGGCACTTTTATTTTCTGCGGCATTTCCATCTAATGGGCCTACTGTGGCTGTATAAGGTGAAGTGAAATCCAAAGCATCTACATCTGTCCATGTTCCGGTGGTTATACTTGTTGCACTGGTGCTGTATTGAAAATCTAAACGGTCCGTGCGCCCTGTTGTTCCCAATCTCCATTGTTCGCCTGTGTATGTTATAATTAATGAGGTAATAGTTGCACCTGTGTTGTTTGTAAACCCGGCACCAAATGAAGAAATTAAAGTGCCTGATTGCAGGCTGCCCAACGACCTATCGGTACTTGAAGTTGTACCATAGCTGTATGTATCTCCGGAAGTAGAGCTTCCATTATCACCAGCATATTGTCCATTATTCCTGGCACTTGTGCCCGTTTCAGCAATATTCCAACCGGTAATAGCCAATGGATTGGTTGTGCCTGAAGTTGCCAGCGTATTAAAATCCTGGTTATAAATGCTTCCTGTAAAACCAATAGTTTGGGCAGATAAGTTCAAAAAAATGACACTTGATAATAATAACAGGTAAACGTTTTTCATAGAAGATTTTGGATCATAATTATATGTCTTATACAATCGATA
>JAYUYX010000152.1:0-11413 GCA_043752205.1 Chitinophagaceae bacterium | reverse complement strand
GCCTCTCAAACGATCGTATTGTTGAAATTGCCATTATTAAAATTTCGCCTGATGAAAGCCGTGTTGTAAAAAGAAAACTTCTTAATCCCGGCATGCCCATTCCCAAAGAATCAAGCGATATACATGGTATAACTGACGACATGGTAAAAGAAGCACCAACTTTTAAGCAGGTAGGTAACGAAATAAAAATGTTTATTGACAATTGCGACCTGGGTGGATACAACAGTAACCGTTTTGACATTCCTATCCTGATGGAAGAATTTTTACGTGCAGGAATGGATGTTGATCTAAGTACCCGTAAAATGGTGGATGTACAACATATATTTTACACTATGGAACCCCGAACCTTAACTGCTGCTTATAAATTCTTTTGCGAAAAGGAACTGGTGGCTGCACATAGTGCTGAGGCAGATGTGGACGCAACTATAGAAGTGTTAATGGCACAATTAAAACGATATAATAATCTTGGCGATTCTGTAGAATCTATTTTAAGTGTTATTGGAGAAGATAAGATAGTAGATTATGCCCGCCGCTTTAGTTTTAATGATAAAGGTGAAGAGATATTCAACTTTGGTAAACATAAAGGAAGAACTGTAAAAGATGTTTTAAAGGCCGAACCGCAATATTACGATTGGATGATGAGGGGCGATTTTCCCTTGCACACCAAGCAAAAACTTACAGAAATACTAAACAGGACGCTGTTAAAAAACATCTAAATAGCCTCTGTAGAAAATATGTTGATAAGGCAATTCTATAATTAGCGTAATTTTGAGCGTGTTACTAAGCATGTATATTGGAAAAATTAGTTATCATACCAACTTTTAATGAAAAGGAAAATATCGAGAATATAATCGATGCTGTAATTGGTTTGCAATTAAATTATCATGTACTTATTATTGATGACAACTCTCCTGATGGAACAGCAGCGATTATACAATCATTGATACCAAAATATCCAGGTAAATTATTTTTAGAACAACGCACCGGTAAATTAGGTTTAGGTACAGCATACATTTATGGATTTAAATGGGCGATAGAAAAAGGCTACAATTTTATTTTTGAAATGGACGCTGATTTTTCTCATAACCCTAATGACCTGGAAAGATTATACCTGGCCTGTAAAGATGGTGCAGGTGTAGCTGTAGGCTCCCGTTATGTAAAAGGTGGTGCAGTGGCCAATTGGCCGGCTGATCGCATTTTGCTTTCAAAAGGCGCATCAGTATATACCCGTTTAATAACCTGGATGCCGGTAAAAGATCCTACTGCCGGTTTTGTATGTTATAAAAAAGAAGTACTTGAAGCCATTAACCTAGATGAGATCGGATTTGTGGGCTATGCTTTCCAGATAGAAATGAAATTTGCTGCATGGAAACTGGGCTTTAAAATAACTGAAGTGCCCATTACTTTTATTGACCGTGAATTTGGTGCCAGTAAAATGAATAAAGGTATTATTAAGGAAGGGGTACTGGGTGTTCTTAAATTGCGTTGGCAAAGCCTCTTTAAAAATTACCGTAAAAAATTATCCAATACCGATACTGGTAATACAGTAAGTTTTCATCAGCCTGATGTAGTGCTCGAAGGCAAATAACTTCTTTACTTATTTTATTTCTCTCAAGTTTTCTTTAATAGTTTATGTAATGCTTTTTAAAACTGCATCTGTATCATTAAATTGATGCTTATGCAAAAGCTACATCTTACCATCCCCGAACCTTGCCACGAAAACTGGCAACACATGACTCCAACACAACAGGGCCGCTTTTGCAATGCCTGTGCAAAAGAAGTGGTTGACTTCAGTACTATGACCGACATACAGGTACTCAATTACTTTACAACCCTAACACATGAAAAAGTTTGCGGGAGGGCATTACCCGAACAGTTGAACAGGCCCATCAGCCGCTTGGCAAAACCTAAGCAAAGATTATTTTGGTATTGGAATTACATTGTGATGTTCTTTATGTTTTTTAGTAAAGGAAATGCAGCCAAGGCGCAGGGGAATGTAAAGCCTGTTACAGAGATTAATAAAGTAAAGGCTAATGATGAAGTTGTTACAGTTGCAGGATACACAGTGAGAAGAACAGATCAAAAGGAACGTCAGACTTCTCCTGCTGTTAGTAAACTGGGGGAAGATAAAGTGAATCGGGGGGGTCGTGTATCGGTAGTGGTCAATAAAGAACTTCTTTATATCATCAATAGAGAAATGTCGACAAAAAAAATAGTTGCGAATTTAAATCCTGATGATATTGATGAATACATAGATTTGAAACCTGCCAAAGCAACTGCATTGTTTGGCATAGATGGCGCAAATGGTGCAATTATAATTACAACAAGAAAATCAAAAGAAATAAAATTAAAAGAGGTAATTGTTGCTTCAGATTATGGAGTTAAAAAAGTAGCGGGAATGTTAGGAATGATGAGTTTTACGCCAGGTGATGTAATTATTAAAAAGAAAGATTCAGTTATAAAATCTGATGATCAATTAAAAGTTTACCCAAACCCCGTGCAACGTGGTGAACAGCTCAACATCTCTTTAAAATTAAAGCAAACAGGCCTGCATCAAATTCAAGTAACAGATGCCACGGGTAGAATCGTTCTGCAAAAACAAATAAATGCCATTTCAAAAGAGGTAACAGAAAAGATTTTAACTGATAACAGGTGGAGTAGTGGGATATATTACATCAATATATTCGATAATAAAAATAAACTCGTAAACAAAACCCGTTTCATAGTTCAATAGTGATTGTTGTTTTGCGCCGGTCAAGATCGTTACCTTAAATTTTCAATAATAGAAAGGAGCATCTGACCGGTTTTTATTTACTTAAATGCAGGGTGAAACTGGTGCAAAGTATTTCTAAGATATTCCCTGTCAAGGTGTGTATAAATTTCGGTGGTGGTAATACTTTCATGGCCCAGCATTTCCTGCACTGCTCTAAGATCTGCACCACCCTCTACAAGGTGCGTTGCAAAAGAATGCCGGAAAGTATGCGGCGAAATATTTTTTGTAATACCGGCCTTTTTTGCAAGGTCCTTCAACACAATAAATATCATTACCCTGCTGAGTTTGCTTCCCCTTCGGTTTAAAAAAAGAAAATCTTCCTGCCCCGGTTTTATGGCAATATGAACCCTTATTTCGTTCTTATAAATATTGATGTATTTGATGGCATCACTGCCAATGGGTACCAATCTTTCTTTATCACCCTTCCCTATTACCCGTACAAAACCAATATCAAGGTACAGGCAACTGATACGCAGGTTAACCAATTCGCTCACACGTAAGCCACAACTGTACAAGGTTTCCAATATGGCCTTATTGCGGCCACCTTCCGGTTTACTAAGGTCTATTTCTGCAATAATACTTTCAATTTCTTCAAATGCAAGTGTATCTGGCAGCGTTCTTTTTTGTTTGGGGGTTTCCAATAAAGCTGTAGGATTAACATGGGTTATCTCCTCCATAATGCAATAAGTATAAAAACTCCGCAGGCCCGATATTATCCTCGACTGCGATGCGGCTGTCATACCCAGCTCACTCACCCATTGTACAAACTGCTCCAGATCCTTTAATTCAAGTTCTTTAGGTGACAGCAGTTTATTTGTTGCCTGTAGATAATCGGTAAGCTTAGTTATATCACGCAGGTATGCTTCAACAGAATTTGCTGCCAATGATTTTTCCAGTTGGAGCCAGGATTTAAATCCCTTTTTATAAGGTTCCCACATGATGTTTGAATAAGTTTTGAAAATGCTTCAGTTTGAATATATACTTTAATTATTGAGTTGCCAGCCTTGAGCCTGTCTAAGACGGAAATGCTACGAACTATATCGGCTTCGACAGGCTCAGCCCGACAACTTTTCAAACTTATACAATAACGTTTATTAACAGTTTGCTGATTAAGTTATTTATACACTATTTTCGCTACCTCAATTTCGTTATTAGTTATCAATATACACTATGCTGGCAGTTAATTTACGTTCCTTTAAACGAAAAGTAAAACTTAATAGTAAACGACTAAAAAGTTTTTTAAGAAGATTAGAAAAGAATCCTCCCCGTGGCCTGGATAAAATTACTTTAGCGCTGGAGCCGGAAGTTTGGAAAGATGTTGATTGCCTTAGCTGCGCCAATTGCTGCAAAACAATGACGCCTACTTACACCAAGGCAGATATAAAAAGAATCTCGGCACATTTTAATGAAACAGCACAGCAGTTTAGCGACAAATGGCTTATTTATGAAAAAAAAGATAAGGATTGGCAAAATAAAAAACAGCCCTGCCAGTTTTTAAATCTAACAGATAATAAATGTTCCATTTACGAAATACGCCCGGTTGATTGTTCTGGTTTTCCGCATTTACCAAAAAAGAAAATGGTGGATTATATGCATGTGCACAGGCAAAACATTGAATATTGCCCGGCTACCTACAGGCTGGTGGAAAAGATGGAAGCATTATTGGGATAAAAGTCTTTTACAAATACACATCTTCAATTAAAAAATACTCAACTGGTTCACCTTTTATAATGGATATAGAAAGGATATTGAACTGTATCCTTACCCATTCAGGATATTGATATAAGTATTCCTCGGCAGCATTGATAAGGTTTTGAATTTTTTTAGTCCCCACATTTTCTTCGGGGTGGCCAAATTTTTTATTTCGCCTGGTCTTTACTTCTATAAAATGAAGAATTGAATCTTTTTCTGCAATGATATCAACCTCCCAATGGGAGTGACGCCAGTTGGTATGCAGGATATTGAAACCTTTTCCTGACAGGTATACTGATGCCAGGGCTTCCCCATTCATACCGGTAAGGTTGTGATCAGCCATATTTCAAAGGTATTAAATAAGGTAATTAATAGCATGAGGACAAATGCCTGTATTAAATGCTTAATAAAAAACTATAATTGCTTATTTTTGTACAAAGCAATTTTAAAATGAACAAACAAAGTACTTCTACATTAGTTATAGCAGCATTACTGATCATCATAGCGGCGTTAAGCCGTGTATTTATGTATCCTGATAATTTTAGTCCCATTATTGGTATGGCAATTTTTGCCGGGGCAGTTATTAAAGACAAGAGGCTTGCTTTTGCACTACCATTATTGGCTATGTTCCTTTCGGATGTTTTATTTGAAGTGTTCACTACGGCCCCTGGTTTTTGGGGTTGGGGGCAGTTGGTTGGATACGGTATCTTAGCCTTGATTACCTTCATTGCTTTTAGCATGAAAAAGATCAATGTACTATCAGTGGCGGGTTATTCAATCGGATCTTCCTTATTGTTTTTCCTTTTATCAAATTCAGCCTTCTTCATTTTTGATAATCCTATTTATCATTTATACCCCGAAAATTTTAGTGGATATATTGCCAGCCTGGTGGGGGGATTGCCATTTTTAAGAACAGGCATTGTTGCTGACCTGGTGTACAGCACTATTCTTTTTGGTACTTACTATCTTGTTCAAAACTATGCTTTGAACAAAAAAGCAGTAGCTTAATTATATAAAAATATTTTTGTAGAGACACCTGCCCCTGGCGGGTGTTTTTTTATAGTAGAGATTGTGCTTCTTCATAACCTTCATCAACTGCAAGGCCATTTCCATCGGCCGCAGCGGTTGCCAATTCATCGCAGCGGTTATTAAACGGGTTATCGGCATGGCCTTTTACCCATTTCAATTTCACATTCATGTTTTTGGTAAGACCGTAGTAGTGCATCCAAAGGTCTTTATTTTTTTTGCCGCCTTTAAAATCAGTTCTTATCCAGTTCTTTAGCCAGCCTTCTTCAACCGCTTTAACCACGTACTGGCTATCGGAGTAAACAATTACAGGGAGCTCTTTTTTGGTGATCGATTCCAGCCCGGTTATCACCGCTAACAATTCCATACGGTTGTTGGTGGTAAGCCGGTAGCCTTTTGAAATTTCCTTACGATGATTATTGTACATGAGTATTACGCCAAAACCGCCGGGGCCGGGGTTTCCTCGGGAAGAGCCATCGGTGTAGATTTTTATTTCGGGCATTTTAAACTTTAATTTTCTTCTGGGCTAAAGCCCTGTCAACGTTTCATTTTTTTTATCCCTGACCTAAAGGTCAGGGCAATTCTGATTGCTCCGGTCTGAAGGCCGGAGATATTGAATTAGCGTAAAAGGCTTTAGCCATCATTTCATTATACTTGAAAAACCCCCGTCTTAAATTCCGCAATATCAGGATTATGGTCTGCGGCAGCAATACCTTCACTAATCAGCTTACGGGTTTCAGCAGGATCAATGATCGCATCAACCCAAAGCCGGGCGCCTGCATAATAAGGCGTGGTTTGAGAATCGTAGCGGTCAATCAGTTTTTTCAGTAACTCCTGTTCCACTTCAGGTGTAATTACCTCTCCTTTATTTTTCAAAGTAGCTACCTGAATTTGAAGCATGGTTTTGGCAGCTTGCTCGCCGCCCATTACTGCAATTTTTGCTGTGGGCCATGCATAAATAAAACGGGGATCGTAAGCCTTGCCGCACATGGCGTAATTCCCAGCACCGTAACTGTTGCCAACAATGATCGTGATTTTTGGTACAACCGAATTGGCGACTGCATTAACCAGTTTGGCACCATCTTTTATAATACCGGCATGCTCACTGCGGCTGCCTACCATAAAGCCGGTTACATCCTGTAAAAAAACCAGGGGTATTCTTTTTTGATTGCAATTCATAATGAATCTTGCAGCTTTATCGGCACTATCGTTATAAATTACGCCGCCCAATTGCATTTCGCCTTTTTTGCTTTTTACGATCAGGCGCTGGTTGGCCACAAACCCAACTGCCCAGCCATCTACACGACCATAGCCGCAAACTATTGTTTTGCCATAGTCTTGTTTAAACTGATCAAAGCTGGTAGTGAGCGAAGTCGAATCTATATCTGCAATGCAGTTTATAAGGTCAACAATATCATAAGGTTTGCTGTTGCCGGCACTCATGATGCCGTATATTTCGCCATTATTTTTGGAAGGGGCTTGGGGTGCTATCCTGTCGAACCCAGCTTTTTTATGATGCCCCAGCTTATCCATGATCTTCTTTACCTGATCAAGGCATTCCTGTTCAGTTTTAAATTTATAATCGGCAATGCCGCTGATAGAATTATGTGTATCTGCTCCACCCAAGGTTTCGCTATCAATATCTTCACCAATAGCCGCCTTAACCAAATAAGGTCCGGCTAAATAAATAGAACCATTTCCTTCTACCATCAAAGTTTCATCGCTCATGATTGGCAGGTAAGCACCACCGGCAACACAAGCACCCATAACAGCAGCGATCTGTGTAATGCCCATGGCACTCATTTTCGCATTGTTGCGGAAGATGCGGCCAAAATGTTCTTTATCCGGAAAGATCTCATCCTGCATCGGCAGGAAAACCCCCGCACTGTCAACCAGGTAAATAACCGGCAGATTATTTTCCATGGCAATTTCCTGCATTCTTAAATTCTTTTTCCCCGTTATCGGGAACCAGGCACCTGCCTTTACAGTTTGATCGTTGGCAACAATTACACATTGCCTGCCGCTTACATAGCCAATACCACTAACTGTTCCACCGGCAGGGCAACCGCCCTCTTCGGGGTACATATCAAAACCGGCAAAAGCACCAATTTCAACAAAAGGTTTATCAGCATCGCATAAATAAGCGATGCGCTCACGGGCAGTTAATTTATTACGCTCTTTTTGTTTGGCTGCCGATTTTTTGCCCCCGCCTTCATATATCTTTTCCAGGTGGCGTTTTACCTGGCTCCAGGCCATTTTCATTGAGTCTTCGTTCTTATTGAATTCCAAATCCATAAATAGATGTTTTGTGTCTTTGCCTGTTTGTTGGTAATTTTAGTTTAGCAAGTTATAAGCAAAAATATGGCTAAAGAAATTAACCGCATACTAAAACTGTTTGCCGATCTGCAGCATGGCGATTGCTGGATAGGGAATAATTTTAAAGAAGTGTTGCATGGGGTAGGGGCTGATAAAGCAACAAATAATATTGCCGGAAATACAAACAGCATCTGGCAATTGGTAGCCCATGTAACTTACTGGCGCAGTTTAGTTGTAAACCGTTTAACAGGCAGCGATAATCCTCCACCTTTTTTAGATTTTTTGTTGCCGGAGCATTGTAATGAAGAAACCTGGAGACAAGCCCTGCATGATTTTGAAGCTGCTTATCATTTATTGCGTAATGCTATTCATCATTTTAATGAAGATAATTTGGACAAGCCTTCTCCAAAAAAAGAACAGACCTATTATGAATTGACCATGGGTTGTCTGCAGCATGATGCATATCACCTTGGGCAGATGATGATATTGAAGAAAACGATTTTACTAATTAAATAACACCCGCAGTTCACATCCTTTACCCGGAGATGAAAGGATATTCACTTCTCCATTAAATAATGAGGCCCTGGTTTTAATGTTCAAGAGTCCTACACCATTAGCTTTTTTAGAAGTATCAAAACCAATTCCATCGTCTTTAATGCTCAGCATAGTTTTTTCATGCTCCTGAACGAGGCGTACAATAACTTTTTGTGCACCGGCGTGTTTAAGGATGTTATTGAACTGCTCCTGAACTATCCTGTAAATACTTAATTTGAGTTTATCTTCAATAGCAGTTTCATCAAATCCGTAAGCCTGCAGGGTTATATTAATACCGGTTGTTTTTTGGGTTACGACACTGATATTTTTAAGGGCACCTAAGAACTCAGATTCATGTAAGGAAGGTGGTATCAGGGTATGTGACAGATTTCTTATTTCAGTTATTGCACTAGAGATGAGATCTTCTGTTTCAGTTAAATAAGGGTGTTCAATATTTAATTCCTTTTTTGCAAGGCCTAAATATAACATAGAGCCTGCAAGTATCTGGTTAATATTATCATGCAGTTCGCCACCCAACTCATGCCGCTCCTGCTCCTGGGCAGAGATAACAGCCTGGGTAATTTCCTGCTGTTTAAATAACCTCTCTTTTTCCAGTTCCTTTTCCAAAAATACCTTATCGGTAATATTCATAGCAATGCCCAATATAGCATTACGGCCTCTAAATTGAATCCGGTGAGAACTAACATTCATATACATTATCTCTCCAGAATAATTTAAGTGCTTACACACATTTTCTGATTTGAAGTTAGCGTTATTATTAGCTTCAAGGGCAAATTGTTTTATTTCATCATGGTATTTCTGAGGACTAAAATCCGGTACTGTTTTAGTCAGAAATTCTTCTCTTGAATAACCGTATAGTTTAATTGCGGTGTTATTTACCTCAAGAATTGTTAGCGTCTCACTATCCCATATACTTATGCATGCGGGGTTATTATTAAAAAGGTAGCGATATCTTTCTTCAGAGGCTTTAAGTATTTCTTCCGCTTCTTTTTCTTTGGTAATATCTGTTTCAATGGCAAAGAAATATTTTAATTTCCCGGCTTCATCAAACTGCGGCTGGCATTGTATGCGAAGCCAATATTTTCTTCCGTATTTAGAATAATTAATTATATCGCACTCAAATGGTTCTACTTTTTTTATTTTAGTCCGCATATAACGAACAACGGCCAGGCTGGTATCCTCGCCCTGTAAAAAATCACCGGGTCTTTTTCCAATCACTTCTTCAGCTTCAAATTCAGTAATACGTGTAAAAGCATCGTTAACCCAAAGGATATTTTCTTCGGGATCTGTAATGATTACCGCATTAATCGTTTCACTGGCAATAATGGATAACTTCTTAATTTCTTCTTCTGCATTTTTTTTCTCCGTAATATCTCTGCAGTTAAAAACATAGCCCTGTACTTCTGCATTATCACACAAATTTGTAACCTTACTTTCCAGCCATCTCCATTCGCCATCAGTATTCTTAATCCGGAAAGGGGCCATTTCAAAGCTGTTTTCGCCCGCCATCTTATTTAAATGTGCCTTAGCTACTATTATATCTTCTTCGTGCATATAAGCAAAAGCATTTTTTCCGGTTATAAATTCATGATCATATCCAAGCATCTGTTTTACAGCAGGGCTGATGTATAGATAATATCCTCTTTGATCCATTATACTTATAAGATCAGACCCATTTTGTACAAGCGACCTGAAACGTAATTCACTTTTTACCACCTGCAGTTCAGCCTCTTTTCTTTGGGTAATATCCTGGCAGGCTCCAATTACTCTTACAGGCTTTCCATGCTCATCACGTATAATATTTCCCCGGTCATTTATGTATGCATAAGTACCATCATCTCTTAATACCCTGCATTCAATCTCAAAAGAATCATTTGTGGAATTGTGTATACCATCATTGATGGCTTTTACTCTTTCCTGGTCTTCAGGATGAATACGGCTGCCCCAGCTTGCGGTAATAGCTTTTGTTATTTCATATTCCGGCGTTTTAAATATTTTTCTCCAACCTTCCTTATTTCTAAAAACTTTACCTATGATAAGGTCCCAATCCCACACCATGTCATTAGTGGCCTGGCTTATCAAATTATAGCGTTCATTGCTTTCTTTCAGCTGTTTAAGGCTACGCATCCTTTCAATACTATACAAAATAGTTTTAGCCAACAATTTTTCGTCATAGTCACCTTTAATAAGGTAATCCTGTGCACCCAGGTTAATGGCATCCAGTGCCACTTTCATATCTGTAAGACCTGATAGAATAATTACCGGAATATTTGCAGCTACTTCCTTTATGGATATAAATGTTTCTATACCTGAACTATCGGGTAATGAAAGATCTAATAAAATAATATCAATAGGCTTTTGCTGTATTAAATTAAAAGCATGGGCCATTGTACGGGCTGTGTAAATAGTATGTACCGGTAAACCAGATGAATTTATCAGTTCGGCCATCAGGAACTCATCTCCCGGATTATCCTCTACCATTAAAATATGTAATTGGGTACCAGGTTGCATTTAATCTTTTTTTTGCGGAAGTTTTACAAGGCTTAACCAAAAATCTTCGATAGAATGCACCACCTGTATAAATTTGATAAAATCAACAGGCTTGGAGATATAACAGTTAGCGTGATCCTTATAAGCATCCTGTATATCGTTTTCAGCAGAAGAAGTGGTAAGCATTACCACCGGGATAGATTTAAACTCTTCATGGTGTTTTATAAAATGCAAAGTCTCTTTACCGTCAAGTTTGGGCAAATTAATATCTAGTAAAATGATATCGGGCCTGTGAGCGCCGGAAAATTTGTTTTCTTTTTTTAGAAAGCTAATAGCTTCCTCCCCATCTCTGGCTACGCTTACGGTATTATGCAACTTACCGTTTTTAAATGCTTCAAGGGTAAGTACTATATCTCCTTCGTTATCCTCTACCAACAAAATTTGAACTGGTTTCATGGTTATTTGATTTTATATTAAGGATTGTATGTGGATTTAGTAATTGTGAAATAAAAAGTGCTTCCGCTGCCCGCTTTTGGTTCTGCCCATATCTGCCCTCTACTA
>JAYUYX010000151.1:0-25728 GCA_043752205.1 Chitinophagaceae bacterium | reverse complement strand
CTTTTGTAAATGGATGATCAAAAGCAGTTCTGTAATATAAAAGCGACTCAGCCCCCTTGCGAATAGTTATGTCTTTTATTATTTCGTAAGATAGGCCCGGGCTGTCCTGTTGTTTACTCAATAACTGCGCATGAAAAACCTTAAAGATCTGCTGCTGCATTTGTGCAGGCTTTGGGGCATTGGCGAGCGCTGTTTTATAAAAATGAAGAAATAATTTTTCGCTGGCCGTGTTGCCTGTAAACATATCGGGCCTCTCAATAAAATCCTTTACCCCTTGTTCCGAAAGTCTTTGCTTATCAAAAAAATCATCCCCCAACCCTGTCATAGAACCCTGGCAGGTACTGGCCAGCCTTTCTTTTCCTGTCATATGTTTTCCCCGGAGGGCACAAAAAGCTTCTCCCAATATAGCGGGTACAGCCAGGCCATAATAATCTGTAATTTTTTTCAGGTCATTTTCATCAAGGCTGCCATCAGCAAGTTGTAAGGCCTCTGCAAGGTGAGGATTGATATTTTTTTTTATGAATTTTTTCTGTGTGGATATAATAGATACAATTGTGAATGGTACCTGCATACTTTGCACAAACCGTGATATATTTTGTATGATGGGCATAATGTATTGGCGGCTTCCTTTTATTTCAGTGAAAATAATAATAAAAGGTAAGACAATGCTGTCTTGTGTAAAATCAAAACAGGTACTCGTTATTCTAAAAATATAGCCGGCCGGGATGATACCCAAAATACTTGTTTTATAAAGGCTGAAGGGGCAGGAAATAATTAAAAACTACCTTCGCAGCAGATTTTTACTATATGACCTTTAATGATCTGAATTTAAATGGGCCCTTACTTAATGCACTGGATGAACTGGGCTATGTACATCCTACTACCATACAGCACCGGGTTTTCCCGGTTGTAATGAGCGGCAGAGACGTATGCGGTATTGCACAAACAGGTACCGGTAAAACTTTTGCATACCTGTTGCCACTGCTGCGATTATGGAAATTCAGCAAAGAGAAAAATCCACAAATACTGATCATAGTTCCAACACGAGAGTTGGTAACACAGGTTGTTGATACAATAAATACATTAACCACTTACATGAGTGTGATGGCTGTAGGTGTTTACGGTGGTGTAAATATCAATACACAGTGGAAAGATCTGCAGAATGGTGCAGACGTGGTTGTTGCAACGCCGGGCAGGGTATACGATCTTATATTGAATGGAGCATTTAAAACCAAGGCCATAAAAAAACTGGTTATTGACGAGATGGATGAAATGCTCAATCTCGGATTTAGAACACAGATCAAAAATATACTGGACCTATTGCCACCAAAAAGACAGAACCTTTTATTTTCTGCTACCATTACTCCTGAAGTGGAAACACTTATGGACACCTACTTTAATAGCCCGGAGAGAGTAGAGGCCGCACCAACGGGAACTCCGCTGGAAAATATTGAACAGGCGTACTATGATGTGCCCAATTTTTATACAAAAGTAAACCTGCTGCATTTACTGCTTACAGAAGATGAAGGCATGACAAAAGTTTTGGTATTTGTTGCCACAAAAAAATTGGCTGATGAACTCTTTGAACAACTGGAGGTAAAATTCCCAGGCACGGCAGGCGTTATACATTCCAATAAAGAGCAAAACCATCGCTTTAATACTGTAAAGCAATTTCATGCAGGTGTTTACCGCTTCATTATTGCTACTGATATTGTAGCAAGGGGAATTGATGTTGCAGAAGTAACGCATGTTATCAATTTTGATATTCCTGATGTGCCCGAAAATTATATACACCGCATTGGCCGTACAGGCCGGGCCGATAAAAGAGGTATTGCCATCAGTTTCATTACTGAAAAAGAAAAACCTTTGCAGGCGGCTATTGAAGCCCTGATGAAGCAGCCCATAGATGTAATGCCATTACCGGCGCAGCTGGATATATCTGATGTATTAACTGAAGACGAAAAGCCAAAGGTTTACATGAAGACCATCCAGTTAAAGATCCCAAAAAAGGAAGAGCGTGGTCCTGCATTTCATGAAAAATCTGCCAAGAACAGTAAAGTGAATTTTATTGTAAAGAAGAAGGACAGGATGATGAAAAAATATGGCAAACCTATTAAAAGAGCCCCAAAGAAATAATGTTATTGATCTCCATGTATGAATCTGTGCAACTGCTGATATTGGTTGTTTTTATAATGGCCATAGTGTACATGGTAAAGTTTTTACAAAAAAAGAAAGTGAAGGTTACTGATCCTGTGCCTGTATTGCTGAAGAAAATATTTGAAGAACAGGTTCCCTTTTACCAGCAATTAAATAGAGAAAAGAAAATTGAGTTTGAAGAACGGGCCGCTCATTTTTTATCCACAACAAAAATAACCGGGGTTAAAACTTTGGTAGAAGATATTGACAGGGCACTCATAGCGGCCAGTGCCATCATTCCTATTTTTAATTTCCCTACATGGGAGTACCATAATTTAAATGAAGTTTTATTATATCCTGAATCATTTGATCATGAATATAAGCAGCTGGGTGCCGGCCGTAATATATTGGGAATGGTAGGCACTGGTGCTATGAACCATGTGATGATATTATCGCAGCATGAACTTAGGCAGGCCTTTGTTAATAAAACCGGTAAGGACAATACAGCCATACATGAGTTTGTTCACCTGCTGGATAAAACCGACGGTGATATTGACGGCCTGCCTGAATCGCTGTTGGATAAAAAATATATAAAGCCGTGGCTACAACTAATGCAGCAGGAGATAAAAAATATATTTGACGACCGCTCAGATATCAATCCTTATGGTGCAACCAACGAAGCAGAATTTTTTGCGGTAGTTTCTGAATATTTTTTTGAGCGACCGGATTTGCTGAAAGAAACGCATCCGGAGCTTTATGCCTTACTGCTGAAGATATTTGATCCTGTAACAATTAATTTAGGAGAATAGCAAATTTAAACCCCCTTTAACTTATCTGCCTTGTTGTTTTTAGTTGAGCTTCATGCGCAGGTTAAAAAGTCCTCATGAACTCGATTGATAAGCCAATGGATAAGCAAAATTAAATTTTGGTTTATACTCTTTTTGGTAACATATCAAGCATCTCCTGCCTTACGTCAAAGGGATTTTACAAACTACTGCAGGTATATTTTCTTTGTATTAACAAAACAGTATAGCCCCTGTTTATTTCTTAACAATCAAATATATCAGTCATGAAAAGTATCATCAGTAAAACATTTGCACTGGTTGCCATTGCCGCAACCTTGCTTTCTTTCTCAACAAATTTCGGTGGAGAAGGCTTCGAAATTTTAGTGAACGGCAAAGCTGTATTGCAAAAATATGGCAGCGATATGGAGCATGTAAATACCCTGCAGTTGAGTAAAGCTTCGCCCAACGACAAACTCACCATCAGGTATCATCATTGTGGCCGTGTTGGTAAGAACAGGCTTGTAACCATTAAAGACAGCAAAGACAACACGGTAAAGATCTGGAAGTTTGCAGATGTGCCCAATCCTGTAGGCGATATGAGTTGCACTGTAAAAGACTTGCAGCAGTTACAAAAAAGCAGTAACCAGGTTTTCAAAATTTATTACTCATCAACAGAATTACCAAAGGGGCGCCAGCTTGCCTCGGTTATTTTGGGAAGCACCGATAAAGTACAGCCATAAAATAGCAGCAATGCAAATGCCCTGTATGCGTTGCATGCAGGGCATTATTTTATTGAAAAGATCATTGCAAACTGGGGTCGTTAAAAGTATTGCCCTGTTTAATATCGCCGGTTTGGTAGCCTTTTTTAAACCAGTACATTCTTTGCGCCGAAGTGCCATGTGTAAAAGCATCGGGAACCACCTGCCCGGATGATCGTTTTTGCAGGTTGTCATCGCCAATAGCATTTGCAGCATTAAGGGCTTCTTCAATATCTCCGGCTTCAAGTATGTTTTTCATTTTTTGTGTATGATGTGCCCATACACCTGCCAGGAAATCGGCCTGTAATTCCATCATCACCGAATATCGGTTAGCTTCTGTTTCGCCCACTTGCCCCCGCATCCGGGCCATTTTTTCAGCCGTTCCATTCAGGTTTTGAATATGATGCCCTACTTCATGTGCAACTACATAGGCCATGGCAAAATCACCGGGTGCATTAAAACGGGTTTGCAGATCCTGGTAAAAAGAAAGATCGATATATAGTTTACTATCTCCCGGGCAATAAAAAGGACCTGAAGCTGAACTCGCACTTCCACAAGCCGAAGAAACTCCATCCCGGAATAATACAAGGGTTGGTTCACTATAAGATTGGCCTGATTGCGAAAACAACGTATTCCATACATCTTCTGTTTCGGCAAGAACTACTTTTACAAAGGTTGCCCTTTCATCATCAGCCTTTTGCTCTTCAGGAGATAAAGTTCTTTGATTTGTTTGTTGTGAGATCTGTGGTATCTGGTTTGGATCAATTTCTCCTCCACCCAAAAAAGAATAGATAAGGTAAATAATAACACCAATAACGCCACCCCCTGTTGCCAGGCCACCGCCACTCATTCCCCTGCGGTCCTCAACATTTGAACTGCCTCTTCTACCAAGCCATTTCATACATAATAATTTAAAGGTTAAGATTTGGTTGTACAATATTGGTTAAGCACAATGTGTACCAGTTTTGGGCTTGTTATGATTCATCAATTAGAAATCTTGTACAATATTAATATCGTAAGTTCAGATAAAGCAACATCAAAAACAAATATCTATATATAAGTCTTGCCTTTGTAACTTTTGCAGCCCTGTTCTGTATAGCAGGTTGTGCATTTAAATCTGTTAACAGGAGCAAACATATTTCTTACAACAGCAATTTCGCCGATACGGGTAGGCTTATACAAAAGCTGAATGTTTTTGCCCCGGCAGGAAATAAAAGATCAAACCCAGTTTTAATTTTTGTGCATGGTGGAAGCTGGAACTCCGGCAATAAAAATCTGTACAATTATTTAGGTAGCAGGATGGCCAGGAAAGGGATAGTAACTGTAATACCCAACTATCCAAAAAGCCCGGCTGCAGATTACGAGGAAATGGCATTGGATATTGCTGCTGCTGTAAAATGGGTAAAAGAAAATATACATACTTACGGCGGCGACAGCAACAGGATATTTATTTCAGGACATTCAGCCGGCGGTCACCTGGCAGCATTGGTAACTATAAAAGAGGCTTATTTTAAGAACTTGAAAATACCCGGTGCTGTAAAGGGGCTTGTATTAATTGATGCTGCAGGGCTTGATATGTATGGCTATCTTAAAGAAGAGAATTTTGCAGAAGGAGATACTTACCTGAATACATTTACGAACAACCCGGAGGTATGGAAACAGGCTTCTCCAATTTATTTTTTGAATGATAATATGCCTCCCATGCTCATTTATCGTGGCGGCAAAACATATCCTTCCATCATCAAGAGCAACGAAAAGTTTACAGACTCCCTCAAAAAATACCGGGCCGAATTTACTTACCATATACAGCCCGATAAAAAACACGTACCTATGATAATCCAGTTCTTTAATACATCTAATAAACGATACAAAGAGATCGCATCTTTTATGGAGAAAAAGTAATGTAGAGAATCAAGCGGGATTTTTTATATTACATCTATGAAAAATATTTACTACTGCTTTATGCTAAGCATAATTACCTCTCCGCTACAGGCACAAAATAATTCCAAAACATCCGGCAATCCTGTAATCCAGGGTTGGTATGCCGATCCGGAAGCGGCGATCTTTAGAAAACAATACTGGATCTATCCTACCTATTCTGACAAGTACGACAAACAGGTTTTCTTTGATGCTTTTTCTTCGCCCGACCTCGTAAAGTGGACTAAGCATGAACACATTCTGGATACAGCAGCCATTAAATGGGCAAGGCGAGCTATGTGGGCACCGGCTATTATAGAAAAACAAAAAAAATATTATTTATTTTTTGCCGCAAACGATATACAGAATAATAAGGAGTACGGTGGTATTGGAGTAGCTGTTGCTGATAAGCCTCAAGGTCCTTTTAAAGATCACTTAGGCAAGCCGCTTATTGACAAATTTTATAATGGAGCACAACCTATTGACCAGTTTGTTTTTAAAGACAGGGATGGGAGTTACTATATTATTTATGGCGGCTGGCAACATTGTAATATTGCCCGTTTAAAAAATGATTTTACAGGGATCATTCCTTTTGATGATGGTAATTTATATAAAGAGATAACACCCAAAAATTATGTGGAAGGACCATTTATGTTTGTACGTAACAACAAATATTATTTTATGTGGAGCGAAGGCGGCTGGACGGGCCCTGATTATTCTGTTGCATATGCCATTGCAGATTCTCCGTTCGGTCCCTTTGAAAGAGTGGGAAAAATTTTGCAGCAGGATCTTGCTATTGCTACTGGTGCAGGCCACCATTCCATCATGCATAATACCAAACATGATCTTTGGTATATTGTTTACCACCGAAGGCCGCTCGGTGAAACTTCTGCCAATAACCGTGCAACCTGCATTGAACAGTTATACTTTGATGATAAAGGATTTATCTTACCTGTTAAACTCAGTTTCACAGGGGTTAAAAAGCAATCGTTGAAATATAGATAGTGAGTAAATGCTCCCGTGGGTACGTCTAATGTTTTCCAGGGAGCATTTACCGCTGTAATCAATTAAATTTTTCTGTAAAAAATTCTACAAGTCTTTCATCACTCATTTTATTAGCGGTAGATTCTTCCGTGTTTACGTTTTTAAACTGGGGTGTTTCAGCCAGGTAATGTATGAACTGTTCCTGTACCTGCCCGGTACCAGTTGCATGCAGGTGAGTGGCATTCTCCATATAGCTGGTTATTTCTTTAAAAAACTTTGCCTGCAACATTCTTTTTTGATTATTCTCATTTTTATTACCCGAACCTGGGGAAACTTCTTCCCCGGTTATATGCGCCAATACGGTTAATGCGCCGGTTTCGCTGCTATTGGGTCCTACTACTGTGGCATGTTGTGTATCCATCCACACACCAAATTGCTTGTCATTGCTCATATAATTTTTTTAATGTACAGCGTATTAATCAATAACCATACCCCAAATATTATTGGTATTAGTATCAACTCAAAATCTACCTGTTGCGTTGATGTTCACGCTCATCTTCCTCCTCGTCTTTATCAGGCAAATCATCGGTCCAATCCTCATCCGGCAGATTATCTGCATCCGCTTGCCTGTCAGTTTCTACTGCATTCAATGCTTCTGCTTCACTGGCAGGGTCATCTTCTATCGCATCGAGTTCTTCTGCATTTATACCCTCTTCTTCGTAGGTTTCATCATCAGTATCAAGCTTATCATCACCATCTGTAGCGGCAGAAAATTCCATGGTATCATGCTTCAGGTCGGTCTTAATATCTTCCTCCCCGGTTGTTTTCTTTTCCATAAAGATGTTTTTGATAGCGATGTTAAAACTGTGCCAGATTTGCGTTGGCCCGGTTTTGTGTATATTTTTATTCTAATGAAAATTGCCACATATAATGTGAACGGTGTAAATGGGCGGCTGCCAGTATTGCTGCGCTGGCTTAAAGAAGCCAAGCCTGATATTGTATGCCTGCAGGAATTGAAAGCACCACAGGAAAAATTTCCATTGAATGCCATTAACGATGCCGGCTATAATGCGATATGGCATGGGCAAAAAAGCTGGAACGGTGTGGCGATTCTTGCACACAATATGGGAATACAGGAAGTACGTAATGTATTACCCGGTGACCCCAATGATATGCATAGCCGCTATATTGAAGCCATTGTAAATAATATTGTCATCGGATGTTTTTACCTCCCCAATGGCAATCCTGCACCAGGCATCAAGTTCGACTATAAATTAAAATGGTTTCGCAGGCTGCGGGCACATGCAAAAAACTTACTGGCGCACGATGTGCCCGTGATACTTGCAGGAGATTACAACGTGATGCCTACCGAACTGGATGTATACAAACCGGAGCGGTGGGTTGATGA
The DNA here is from genome assembly GCA_043752205.1 of Chitinophagaceae bacterium. GTDB lineage: Bacteria > Bacteroidota > Bacteroidia > Chitinophagales > Chitinophagaceae > Ferruginibacter. The sequence continues at coordinate 17,740 of JAYUYX010000151.1, read as the reverse complement.
TGCACTCTTCAGGCCCGAAGTAAGGGCTGAGTTTAAAAAACTTGTTGAACAGGGCTGGACCGATGCTTTACGTAAACTGCATCCTAAAGAAAAGATCTATACCTTCTGGGATTATTTCCGCAATGCATACGGGCGTGATGCAGGCTTACGCATTGATCATTTTTTATTGAGTCCGCAAATAAAGAAACGCCTGCTGGCTGCCGGCGTTGACAGGGAAGTAAGGGGCTGGGAAAAAACAAGTGACCATGCGCCGGTATGGATAGAGTTAAAAGATACTACAAAGAAAAAGTAAGATCATTTTCTTTTTGTTTCCTTCGGATAAGCTAAAACATGATGATAGCAGTGATTAAAAAAATTACACCGCCTATCAGCAGGAAGAATTGCCATAAGCCATTCATTTCATCACATACTTTATTGCCTGCTGTAGTAAATGCAACCCAATAGCCATAACTCATTAAAGCCATAGCAGCAATAGACATTATTTCTGTTATGATCTTTTTTATATTTATTTATTGGCATCTTTAGGAAGCTGCATAATAAAACCAGTGTTGCCTCCTGCAACTGTTGTAGGCACCTGTCCCGACCATTTCTGCACTTTAATATAATCAATATACAAAGGCGTTAAAGAGGTTTGTTCTTTCCTGATGGCTTCCGCACGGCCGGCAGCCTGTATCACCGCCTGTGCAGAATCACCACGGGCTTCTGCTATCTTTCTTTCTGCATCAGCTATGGCCACCTGGCGCCTGTTCTCAGCAACCTGCACTTCCTGTATAGCCCTTGTTTTTGCAATGATGGATTCCGATATCTCTGTAGGTGGAATAATATTGGTACGCAACTGCGATACATTGAACCATTTGGACACACGCTTATTACATTCCTTTACAATATCCGATTCAAACTCTTCTCTGTGGTTAAAAATAGAATCAACCGTGTACCTGTTCGCAACATCATTAACCGATCCTACAATAGCATTCTTCAACCAGCCCTGCTCCATTTCTTTTACGCCCACACGCAGGTTCTGAAACATATCCGCAACATTGCCGGCATTGATGGAATAGTTAAATGAAGGTTTGATGGTGGCACGAAAACCGCCACGGGTTACAATATCTGCCGCTTCATAATCAATATGCTGCTGGTGAATAGGAAACTCGTAGATACGGGATATCCAGGAATTATAGAATACCCACCCCGTAACATATTCTGTTTTACCAACACCACGGTTATCTCCTACATTACTTACTTTAATGCCCACATGTCCGGCATCTATCCTTTCTATATTAATAGGATTTATAACAACAATTACAAAGGCTATAAAAAATGTTAGCACTGCCCTCATAATACCTGCAACACGAAATTTTGCAGTTTCAGTAATATAAGATTGTCTTTTAAAAATACCCAGCAGAAACCCGGTGAGGAGGAACGCAAATACAAAAATAATTACAGATATCATGTTATTTTGATTTTACAAATTGATAAAACGAGATAATATGCAGTACAAAAAAATACATCAGCACAATGCACAGGAGCACAAACAATATAATATTTAACCAGCGGCCCGTAATATCATAATCCATAGTATAGCTGATGACAAAAAAATTGAGGAGTGCATGTAGTAGGAGTGCAACAGTACGAAGTACAAGGTTGTTCATTATAAGGCAGCTGTTTTAGTTTGATAAAGGTATATAAAAAGAAATTGGCCCATAGCATTCCTGCATAATGGACCAACAGTTTAATAAGTTGTGCTTAAAATTCAACAGCTGATGATCTGAAATTAAAAACTGTCAGGCTAAGCTTGTCGAAGCCGGGTTGTTATATATATACACCCTTCAACAGGCTTATACTGACAGCAAATTATTATAGCGAGCTCTTTATCTTTTACGGGAAATTTTCTTTACTGCCTTTTTCGCCACCTTCTTAATAGCCTTCTTTGCAGGTGTTACTTTTTTAACCGCCTTCTTTACCGCTACCTTCACTGCTTTTTTTGCAGGTGCTGCTTTCTTCACAGTTTTCTTCACCGCCTTTTTAACAGGCATCGCTTTCTTTATTGTTTTTTTAACTGCAGCCTTCACAACTTTTTTTGCTGTTGGTTTTTTGCTGCCGGTAAAATTCTGAATGGTAGCTTTTACGGTATCAATTGCGCCGCCTGCTTTTTCCATTACTGTGTTTTTTGCTACTACGATTTCGCCTGCTATCTGCCCGATGGTACCTGCTATTTTATTCAGCATAGGCTCTTCGGTTGTTTTTTTTGTAGAGTTATTTTTTTTTGTTGCCATGGTTAAAAGTTTAGTAAGTAAATATAAGTAAAAGCAAACATGTAAAATCTATGCCAAATTAATTAAGGCTTTATACTAACCCATACCATAATGATAAATTCTCGTATGGGAATAGCTAACAAGAAATTACGCTATTCCTTCAAATGCCGTAGATCACACTCTGGTTTTTTGCCCGTAACTCCTGTATAAAATGAAATGATCTTTTGCAGGTCGGCAGCTTCATCATTGCCCGGGTAAAAAGCCTCACCCACTACTACCAGCTTTCTTTTATAATCGAACCCGATTGGTACTATATGCACGCCGGCTTTTTTTGCAATATGGTAAAAACCGCTGCGCAGGCTGTCAACTTTTTTACGTGTGCCTTCAGGCGCAATGCCCAGCATAAAATTTTCGTTGGCATCAAATAAAGCAGCAGCCTGGTCAACCATGCCATGCTTGCTGAAACGGTCAACCGGTGTACCACCCATTTTGCGAAGGATCCAGCCAAGGGGCCACACAAATAATTCTTTTTTGCCTAAAAATTTTGCATGCTGTATGTTGAGCGCATTGCGGGCAGCAAATCCCACCATCACATCAATCCAATGTGTGTGCGGGGCCACAGCCAGCACCAGTTTTTTATGTTGGTAAGGAAAACTCCCCGAGAGTTTCCACCCGTAGAGTTTCCAGTAAAAGTTTAGGAACATGCGAAGCATTGCAGTAAGGTAGGGATTTATTAAAACAAAAAAAACTCCAGGCTTATAGACCCGGAGCATAAATATAAAATAGGTTTTCCTTTTATTGGGTGGCAATGCCATTTGTGATATACAAAATTTTTACCGCCTGCTCAGGGTTTGTTGCACCAGGCAACCCTGAGAACAGGAGGGTATAGATCTTATTTTCTTCGATAGAAATACTGCGGCTGGCATCAATGGTGCTGCTATTCCTTACCGCTGTATTTATTGATCCTGCATTTACCTGCACAAAACCAGATACAGTTGCATATGCAGCAGCCTGTGTTGTACTCCCAATGGTAAAGTTGAGTGTAGATGAAGAATCGGGTATTGCATTGATAAAGCGAACCCATGCTTTACCCGTTGCCGGGGTAAGGGATGTAACATCATCTTTAACAACCACATTACGGTAGTTGCCATTAGCACCTAATAAAAATACTGAGTAATAAGCACTGTCCTGAAAACTATTACTGCTAATAGCGATGGTAGTGCCGGTGTTATAATCAAAGGCTCTCACTTCACGTGGGCCTGAATATACGGGCAGGTAGGTACCGGTGTAGCCTGTATAAGTAAAAACAGATCCGAGCCTGTTGCCTGATAAAGTGAAACCAGCAACCGGCTTATCGGAGGCCAGGTTAAACGCCATAACGCCAGCCACAGGAAATGGGGTTGCAGTGTTCTCAATATCGTTTTTTTTACAAGCCGCAAAGAGCAATATGGTTACTATTAGTCCGAATATTGGCATGGCATACGTATCCATTAACTTTTTTGATGTTTTCATCTGTGTTATATGTTTTAGAAAAAATAAATAATTGTTTACGGATGGCTATGCGGAAAAAACGTGCCGCCTGTTATTAATAAAAAGCTAAAGAGAATTTTATAAAAGCAATTAACATTTCTTTCCCTTAATTATAAGGAAAGATGTTTTAACGGGATTGACATTTATTATTTATTACAGATAACACCGTGGCAAACTGTCAGCTTGATATTGTTTAAGGTTGTATTTTTATGGCAGCATTAAGAGGATAGGATGCATTTATTAACTTGTAAGATGACAGTCACAGGCTGATATGAAAATACGCATACAAAAAAGGATACATTCACTTTCACAGGCAATTGCCTTACTTAGTGTGGAACTGGTAGTTGTATTCATTATTTTTTTTGTTGCCATTACTTTTCTGACCATGATCATCCGGATCCTGTTCTTTCAGGGGAACAGTTTTGATCTTGACCAGCGGGCTTTCGATTTCCTGAATAGTTATGTATCTGATGGCACTACGGAATTTATGCAGTTCTTCACTTTTTTTGGGGGACAGAAATTTTTAGTACCGGCTTACCTGCTCTTCTTTGCGTGGTATTTTTTTATTCGAAAAAACAAATGGTATTTTATAAAGTTTGTAGTGATATCTGTAAGCAACCTGTTGCTGATGTTCGGCTTAAAATTTTTATTCAACCGGCCACGCCCATTGATACCATTGCTTAAACAGGTGCCGGGACTCAGCTTCCCAAGCGGGCATGCATTTATGAGCCTTACTTTTTTCGGACTGCTTATTTATGTTGTGTATCACCAGGTAAAGACACCGTGGTTAAAATGGATATTGATCGTATTGCTGCTGCTGATGATTTTTTTTGTGGGGCTTAGCAGGATATACCTTCGGGTTCATTATATAAGCGATGTGCTGGCAGGTTATAGTTTTGGAGTATTTAGTTTGGTGATCATGTTATGGCTACTACACGAAATAGAAAAATATAATCGGAAAAAAGTTGCGGCATCTGTAAACATTACGCCTGAAAGTGGGCTGCCGTAAAATAGGAATACTACTTTTTAGATGCTATAATAGGTTGAGTGAATTTTATTCCTTTCGCAATTGAAGTTTATCTAACACACTGTTAAGAGTTTGTGAGTTGAAGGGTTTTTTCATAAAGCAAATCACACCTTCTTCAAAAGCCTTATCTTCTACCCACTGCTCTGTGTCAGCTGTCATCATAATTACTTTGATATCCTTATCCACCTGCTTAATCTTATGGATAAAATTAACCCCAAGCCCTTCCGGAAAACTATTATCCAGAAAAATTACAGTAGGCTTAAGGTAAGTCAGGCATTCTGCAGCTTCAGGCAGTGAATGTACGGCCATGGTATAAATTTTTCTTTTCTCTAATGTAGGAATCATTAAATTTCCCAGGTCTGGATCATCATCTATGATCATTGCGGTTTGTACGGAGTTCATGTGAGTTTTCATTTAGGAGCGCATAAATAAGTTGTTATTATATTTTTAAAGAAAACAATTTTCATGCTTAATGTGGAAAAGCGTTAATAACTATTTACCGATGCGTTGTAAAGCAACTGTTAAGGTTGATATTGAGGCTATTAGTACTACCCTATGTGTTGAAAAAAATCCCCACAACAGATACTAGCGGGCTCTATAAAAGAATGGGATAGCTATAGTTGAAAGTTTTAACTGGCTTGATTTTTATGCTGCTTATTAAAATTAAAAGGATGAAAAGAGCAGCGATATTGCCAAAGCACCAGTCAAAAAGCATTCATAAATTTTTATATTATTTTCCGGGCGGATTTAATGGGGGAAAATATATTGCCTGGGAAAGAGATTATAAATGGAATGCTCACCTTGCCTGGCAGGAAAAATTAAACAAAAAAGAATTCAAACGCCTGCTTGCTGCACAGGATTTTGCTGAGATAGCTAAACGTGCTATTGGACTTGAATCGAAAACCAATCTGTTATTTTCATTTGAAAAAATGGCAATACGTGATGCTGTGAAAAGTTTGGAAGCTGCACAGCATTTTGCAGAAGGATTATACCTGTATGTGTACGGAAAAAATAATTTGCAACAGCGGTTCGAAGCATTCCGTGACGTATTAGATCATTTACCAAGAATACAAACACGTGTGTTGACATGGCCTTTGCTAACCGTGTTTGGTTTTATTGCCGATCCAGCACAACATATTTTTTAAAGCCCAGGGTTACACAGAAGGCTGCAGAAAAATATGGTTATATTTTTTTGTATCATTCAAAACCCAACTGGCAAACCTATCAAAGCCTGCTGGATTTTGCAGCGCAGATAAAAACTGATGCAGCACAACTAAGATCAAAGGATATGATAGACATTCAATCTTTCATCTGGGTATTGGGTTCTGATGAGTATCCTGATTAAATTATTCTGCAGGTAAAATAATCTCGTATGTTTTGCCGGGCTTTACACTTAATGATCTCTCTCTAAGCCAAGGGTTAAGCCATTTTAGTATTTTATAACTGCTGCCATTATTACGGGCAAAGGTCGAAAGGTTATCAATACGCTGTGATACTGTAATAATTCTTGTTTTAAGAGGTTGATACAATGGATTAGCTGGAAGCTTAAATCCTAAAGAATCAGCATTGCTCAACAATTGCTTAAATGCCAGGATGCGGAAAATATAACGCTGTGTTTCTTCGGGCAGGGCAAGATCATAATAATTGGTACTGCCCTGGAAACTGCTTCGTTCCCCATATCCACCTATACCACAGTTATAAGATGCAGCCGCTGCTGTCCAGTTGCCAAATCGTTCGTAAGCCTTTTTAAGATATACACATGCTGCATCGGTTGATTTGGCAACATGATAACGCTCATCTACTGTACTGCTTACTTCCAGGCTATAACCAGGGGCGGTAGTTTTCATGAACTGCCAGAAACCCGTTGCACCAACTTTTGAGATTAAATTTTGCAACGTGCTTTCTGCAACGCAGAGATATTTAAAATCATCCGGAATATTGTTGGCTTTCAGTTGTGCTTCTATCTGCGGAAAATATTTTGCGGATAATTTAAGCATATAATAAATATTACCCGTCATGTAATAATTATTATGCAGCTCCCTATCAAACTGCTCTCTTACATCCCAACGCTGCAAAGGAACTGGTTCGCCGGCAAAGGTCATTGATTGGGGCAGTAATGGTGGTGGGGGCATTATGTTGAAACTCGCTGCGCCTACATTTTTATCTGTTTGTAACGTGGGCTCTTCTGTAAAACCCAGCAGCGATAACATAACAAGGCAGGTAACGAAACCTGCAAAAAAAGTGATGGCTAAAATGGATTTTTTCATGATGATGTTTTTAAACAGCAGGTTAGTATGTTAATGTATATATGATAGCAATATGGGCCACAATAAAAAACACACATATTGTGCCAAGGGTTATACAACTACTGGCAACACAAATTTTTTTACAGAATTTCAGCCACGTGCCGATGAATATTTTTAGAAAGCAGTGCAGTTGGCACATCGTTCTCATCACCGCCAAAAGGATCTTCAATTTCTTCAGCGATCAATTCAAGACTTGCCAGTACATAAAAAACAAAAGCAACAACAGGCACTACATAAAAGCCTAATTGAAAAACATACCCAAAAGGCAAGGTCATCACGTAAAAGAAAATGAACTTTTTAATAAAAACGCTGTACGAATATGGAATAGGCGTGTTCTTTATCCTTTCGCAGGCACCGCATATATCAGTGAAAGATTGCATCTCAGCATTGAGGTATAGCAATTGTTCGCCGCTGATCTTTTGTTGTGTGAATAATTGCTGTAGGTGTCGGTACATAAGTAAGGCAACCTGATTGGGAATGTGTTTTGCCTGGTCAATGCCATGAAATAATTGTTTGTGCTCTTCTTCTTTAAAAAGCTCCACACGGGTTTGTTCTTTATGCAGGTGATTGTGCAGGGCATACGCATAAGCAGGTATTATTTTTTTGAAAAATGCCCGCTGTTCAGTTTCTCCCGGGGGTAAAACAGCTTCCAGTTTCATGGCTAAGTTTCGGCTGTTATTCACCAGGCTTCCCCAAAGCTTACGACCTTCCCACCATCTGTCGTAAGCTGTATTGGTACGGAATACCAGCAGCATGGAAATGGCGAAGCCAAGCAGCCCATGCATGACTGGCAGATTTTTTATATAGTTGGTCTGTGAAAGTTTCCAGTAATCAAGTTCAAGCCAGGCAATGATACCGGAATAAATACTAACTGCCAGTATCAAAGGAAACAGTTTACGAAAAGTATCTGCTTTATGAAATTTAAAAATGAAGGTGAACCAGTCTTTTGTATTGTAGGAGATCATGCAGTATTGTTTTTTTCAAAAATACAAATTAGCAAATGATTGCTGTGTAGTTATTCAATAAATAACCAGCCTTCAGCAGGATAAGGGTTACAACAATTACCGGTAATTTTATTCAAGCATTTTTAATAAAGGTTGAAACGCATAATAAATAAAACTGTAAGAAAAAAAACGAAGCAGGTAACTTCGGTTCATTTTATATATTGATCTGTGATTTAAAACTCTGCACTCTTCGGGTATCTTGGAAAAGGAATTACATCCCTGATATTGCCCATGCCTGTAACAAATTGTACAAGGCGCTCAAAGCCAAGCCCAAAGCCCGCATGCGGACAGGTACCAAATTTTCTTGTTTCCAGGTACCACCATAATTCTTCTGCAGGAATATGCATTTCTTCCATACGCTGCGTGAGTTTGTCCATGCGTTCTTCTCTTTGAGAGCCGCCAACGATCTCACCAATACCGGGGGCTAAAATATCCATAGCAGCTACAGTTTTACCATCCTCATTCTGGCGCATGTAAAAACTTTTTATCTCTTTAGGATAATCAGTAAGGATCACCGGTTTTTTAAAATGCTTTTCCACCAGGTACCTTTCATGCTCACTTTGCAGGTCGGTTCCCCATCCTTCTATCAAATATTGAAATTTCTTTTTCTTGTTGTGATTGCTTTCTTTTAAAATTTCAATGGCCTCGGTATAGGTCAATCTTTCAAAATCATTATCAACTACAAAATTCAATTTATCGATCAACCCCATTTCACTTCTTTCTGTTTGTGGTTTTTGCTTTTCTTCTTCTTCAAGCCGCTGCGCTAAAAAATCCAGGTCCTCTTTATTATTGTCTATCGCATATTTAATAACATACTTGATGAATTCTTCGGCAAGGTTCATATTATCTTCCAGGTCATTAAAAGCCACTTCAGGTTCTATCATCCAGAATTCGGCAAGGTGCCTGGTGGTATTACTGTTCTCGGCACGGAAGGTTGGGCCGAAAGTATAGATATCACTGAATGCAGTTGCTGCCAGTTCTCCTTCAAGCTGTCCGCTTACGGTAAGGTTAGTGCCTCGCCCAAAAAAATCTTCCTTAAAATTTATTGAACCGTCTTCATTTTTTGGAGCTGTACCATCCAAAGGGAAAGCGGTTACCTTGAACATTTCTCCTGCCCCCTCTGCATCACTTGCGGTAATGATGGGTGTATGGAGGTAAATGAATCCTTTATCATTAAAAAATTTATGAATTGCAAAAGCAAGGGCATGGCGTACCCGGAATACAGAGCCGAAAGTATTTGTACGAAAACGCAGGTGAGCTATCTCTCTCAAAAATTCAAGACTGTGTTTTTTTGGCTGCAGCGGAAATTTTTCTGCATCACTGTCGCCAAGTATTTCTATTGATGTTGCCTTAAGCTCCACTTTTTGCCCCTTGCCTAATGAAGGAATCACTTCCCCGGTTGCTTTAATGCAGGCACCGGTGGTGATGCGCTTTAAAATGGCATCATCAAAACTACCCAGGCTGGCAACTATCTGTACATTATTATTAGTGCTGCCATCATTAAGGGCAATAAACTGGTTGTTGCGGAAGGTACGTACCCATCCCATCACAGTTGCTTCGTAATTAGCTTTATCGCTGGCCAGCAGTTCTTTTATCCTGGTTCTTTTATTGAACATATAAATTATAATTGGGGAGCAAAGATAAGCATGATAAAACAACTTAGTCAGCAGGGTCGATTTGGTCTACCTTTGAATATGAAATGAGCCGTAAAAACAGCTGATAAAAACCGAAATGTTAGTTGGCGAATTCCATGTGGCCAAAATCAATAAATATAAACACATGAAAATAGCATTCTTCTCTGCTAAAAACTACGACAGGGAATTTTTTGACCGCCATAGCAGCAATCACGAAATAATATATTTTGAAGTTCAGCTAAATGAACAAACTGTTCATCTTGCTAAAGGATGTACAGGTATTTGTGTATTCGTAAATGATCAATTGAATGCAGCGGTTTTAAAAGAACTGTCAACTTTAGGTATCAAACTTGTTGCCCTTCGATGTGCCGGATTTAATAATGTTGATCTTGAAGCTGCAAGAGCAAATGGTATTTCCATTGTAAGGGTGCCGGCTTATTCCCCGTATGCAGTAGCAGAACATGCCGTGGCTTTGATCTTAACACTAAATCGAAAAACACACAAGGCTTATAACCGTGTTAGGGAAGGCAATTTTTCGCTGGAAAGATTAACAGGTTTTGACCTTCATGGTAAAACGGTTGGCGTAATTGGCACCGGCAGGATTGGGCAGGCCTTTTGTAATATCATGATCGGTTTTGGGTGTAAAGTGTTGGCATTTGACATTATTGCCAACAGGCAGATGGAAGAAAAAGGGGTTGAATATTTAACATTAGCAGATCTGCTGGCAAAGGCCGATATCCTCTCTTTGCATTGCCCGTTAAACGAACAGACCAGACATATTATTAACGCCCATACCATCAACATGATGAAAAAGGGTGTGATGCTTATCAATACAAGCCGTGGTGCATTGATCAATAGCACCGATGCTATCCAGGCATTGAAAACAGGACAGATAGGCTATTTAGGTTTAGATGTTTACGAGCAGGAGGAAACATTATTCTTTAACGATCTTTCTGAAAATATAATCCAGGATGATCTTATTCTGCGGTTATTAAGTTTTCCGAATGTGCTCATAACATCTCACCAAGGTTTTTTTACTGAAGAAGCTTTGGAACAGATTGCCCAAATAACTATGGACAATATCAGGGATTTTGAAGCCGCCAGGCAATTGCAAAATGCGGTTGTTTAAAAGAAAAGCCCCTGTACCTTTCGTAAAAAAAATCCTTTTTTTCTAAAAAAACACCGTAATATTGTGGTGGAATCAGACTGATAAGGTCTTTCAAGCATCACTTCATCAGCGGTTCAAGTTCCATCAAAATAAATTCTCAATCACTATTTTCAGATTTTAAGACCGGATTTTTGAAGAAAATCATTTTCATTTTTTATGTACGATATTTCACAACTGAACGACCTGCTCGTTCCTGAGTTGCTAGACATTGCTGAGCAATTTGACATCTCCAACGCAAAAAAACTTGTTAAACAGGACCTTATCAATAAGATCCTGGAAACCCAATCTATTATGAGCACCGATAAAAAGAAAGAAGAGGGTGATAAACCCAAACGCAAGCGGATTGTAAAATCTGCTGAAACAGAATCAACACCTGAACCTGTTGCTGCACCAAAAGCAAAAAAAGCCGAGCCTGAAAAAAAGCCTGTTAAAAGACAACCGGAACCCGAAGAAGAAGAGAATGATGTGCAGCCCATTACCGACCAGGAAAGTACCATACCTGCAGCCATAGCTCAAATGCTTGCTGAGACTGATGACCAGGAACAAGCGCCCGAAACAGACATGAATGAAGATTCGGCACATACTCCTGCAAAACAATACAACCAACAAAGACAACAACCCGTTTTTAATATAGAATTTGACGGTGTGATCCTTGGCGAAGGTGTTTTAGAAATGATGGCCGATGGTTATGGATTTCTAAGAAGCAGTGATTATAATTATTTATCATCACCCGATGATATTTATGTTTCTCCAAGCCAGATAAAATTGTTTGGTTTAAAAACCGGAGATACGGTTTACGGAAGTGTACGCCCTCCAAAAGAAGGTGAAAAATATTTTGCTTTATTAAAGGTAGAGACCATCAATGGTAAATCACCCGAAGAAGTAAGGGACCGTGTGCCCTTTGATTATTTAACACCCTTGTTCCCTTTCGAAAAATTAAATCTTACTACCAAGGCAGATAATTACAGCACCCGTATCATGGATCTATTTACGCCGATCGGCAAAGGACAGCGTGGACTTATCGTTGCCCAGCCCAAAACGGGTAAAACCATGTTGTTGAAAGAGCTTGCCAATGCCATTGCAGAAAATCATCCTGATTGTTACCTGATGATTGTACTGGTTGATGAAAGGCCGGAAGAGGTTACCGACATGGAACGGAGTGTTAAGGCAGAAGTTATTGCATCTACATTTGATGAGCCAGCTGAAAAACATGTTCGTGTTAGCACCATGGCGCTTCAAAAAGCAAAACGTTTGGTTGAGTGTGGTCACGATGTGGTGATATTATTGGATTCAATAACCCGTTTAGCAAGGGCACATAATACCGTTGCTCCATCAAGCGGTAAGGTTTTGAGTGGTGGTGTGGAAGCCAATGCGATGCAGAAACCAAAACAATTCTTTGGTGCGGCACGTAAAATTGAAAATGGCGGATCGTTGACCATTATTGCAACTGCACTGGTTGATACCGGCAGTAAAATGGACGAGGTGATCTTTGAAGAATTTAAAGGAACAGGCAATATGGAATTGCAGCTGGAACGTAAATTATCTAACCGCAGAATTTATCCTGCTATTGATATTGTGGCTTCATCTACAAGGCGTGATGACCTGTTGCTGGATAAAGATACCTTCCAGCGCATGTGGGTTTTGCGGAAGCATATGGCTGATATGAATCCTGAAGAAGCGATCAACACCTTGTTGAAAAATATGAAAGGAACAAAAGATAATGCAGAGTTTTTGACTTCAATGAATGGATAATGCAATTAAGAATTAAGAATTGAGCCGCTGAATTTTTCGGCGGTTTTTTTCTTTATGTAACTTAGTGAAGAAATTAAGAATATACAGGTTTTCATTTTTCAATTTTTAATTCTTCATTTTTAATTTATACATGCCGGTACAAAAAATTACCATAGAAGAGTTTTTAAAACTTGCAAAGCAATATCCTGTTCTGGATGTTCGTAGCCCGGGTGAATATATACATGCACATATACCAACAGCACTCAGTTTACCCCTGTTTAGTGATGAAGAAAGAAAACTGGTTGGTACTGCTTACAAACAACAAAGCCGTGAAGCTGCAATAAAGATAGGGTTGGATTATTTTGGTGTGAAGATGAGGAAGATGGTGGAGGAAGTAGAAAAAATAGTTGACAGTTGGCAGTTGACAGTTGGTAATAAGCAGAACGATGTAAGCCCGCTGCCCACTGCCAACCCACGGGGCCCTGCGGGCTGCGTACTGATTCATTGCTGGCGTGGCGGTATGCGGAGTGCTGCAGTTGCCTGGCTTTTAGATATGTACGGCTTTAAAGTTTTTTTACTGAGCGGGGGTTATAAGGCATACCGTAAATGGGTTCGTGATCAGTTTGAAAAAGAATACAACTTTAATATTATTGGAGGTTATACCGGTAGTGGAAAAACATTACTGTTGCATGAACTGGAGAAACAAAATAAAACAATAATTGATTTAGAAAACCTTGCCAATCATAAAGGTTCCGCCTTTGGTGCAATGGGGATACAACCAGGGCAGGAGATGTTCGAAAACCTCTTTGCACAATCCCTTGCCCAGTTGTCAGTTGACAGTTGGCAGTATGCAAAAGATGTTAAGGGTCAGCAGCCGACTGCCAACTGTCAACTGTCAACTGTCAACGGTATTTGGATGGAAGACGAGAGCCAGCGTATCGGCAACCTGCAGATACCTATGCCGCTTTGGTATACTATGCGTAAGTCGCAGGTGTATTTTGTAGATATACCATTTGAAGAAAGGCTTGATTACATTACAGAAGAATATGGCAAACAAGAAAAGCAAACCTTGGAGGATGCTATTTTACGGATACAGAAACGTCTGGGCGGACTGGAAACAAAAAATGCCCTGCAATTCCTGGAAGCGGATAATTATAAGGAATGTTTCCGCATTTTGTTGAGTTATTACGATAAGTGGTATTATAAAGGTCTGCATAATCGGGAAAATATTGCCTCCCTTTTAAATAAAATACCTTGTACCGGCGTTGATACTGAAACCAATACCCAAAAACTGTTATCATGCAATATTGTAAGCACTATATAATTCTTTGCGTTGGGTTGTTTTTTTGCACAGCTTCATTTGCACAGTCTGCACCTGCTGATATGACCGGTTTGTGGACCGGCCTCATGTTTAATGATACCACCGAAATGAATTACCGTTACGAAATTGCCATCAGCGAAAAGAATGGAAAGCCGATCGGTTACTCTCAAACCTTTTTTATAATTGAGGGCAAAGAATATTATGGAGTAAAAAAATTAAAGATCACAATTGACGGCAATAAAGTAATCACACAGGATTTGAAACTGGTGGAAAACAATTATCCCAGTACCATTAAAATTCCCAAAGGCGTGTATGTTATAAATGTGCTGAATTTTGAGAAGAAGAATGATGTGATGATGTTAACCGGTATGTTTGAAACCAACCGTACCCGGCAATATGCTCCGGCTACCGGTTATATCCATGTAGAAAGGAAGATAGATGTAAAACAATCTCCATTGGTAAAACAACTGGAAAAAATGGGATTGATGAATGAGCTTTCATTTGTGCCGGAAAAAAAATCGGACGAAGCAACAGTTGTAAAAACTGAAAGCGTTAGAGAAGAGCCGGTAGTAAAAGCAAAACCAGTTGAAAAGGAAAAGCCGGCTGAAGTAAAAGTTGCAAAAACAAAACCTGTTAAGGAAAAAGCAGCTGCAAAAGAAAAGACTGCCAAATCAGAAGAGATAAACGTAGCAAAAAATATCAATGCAAAAAAAGATACATTGGAGATGCCAATGCAGGTTAATGCAAAAAAAGAGTCTAATACTGAACCAACTAAATCTAATACTAAAATACAGCCTGCTGCCGACATCAATGGCCGCATCATTGAAACGATACAATCAGTTAATTATTCATCGGACAGTTTAGTGATCAGCTTATATGATAATGGTGAAGTAGATGGTGATACTGTCAGCGTATTAATGAACGGAAAAGTTATAATGCCGATGATTGGTTTAAGCACCAATGCTGTTCGTAAAACAATTTATACAAAAGATATTACCGACAGCATACAGATTGTGATGTATGCCGAAAACCTTGGAAGCCTGTCGCCCAACACCGGTTTATTAATTGTGTATGATGGTAAAGAAAGGTATGAAATACGATTCAGCGGTGATTTGAAAAAGAATGCAGCGATCGTGTTTAAGCGAAAAGAAAATTAATTATGGATAATTCAGAACAGATAAAATTAACCCAGTTCTCCCGAGGAGCAGGATGCGGATGTAAGATAGCACCCAAAGTACTTGATGAAATTTTGAAGACAAATATTACTGCACCTGCAAACAGCAAGTTGCTTGTTGGTAACAGCAGTAAAGATGATGCTGCAGTGTATGATCTTGAAAATGGCATGGCCTTAATATCTACCACCGATTTTTTTATGCCCATTGTGGATGACGCTTTTGATTTTGGCCGAATAGCCAGTGCCAATGCAATAAGTGATGTGTATGCTATGGGAGGAAAACCAATATTGGCTATTGCTATTTTAGGTTGGCCCGTTGAAAAACTTCCTGCAGAGCTTGCTCAAAAAGTTTTGGATGGAAGCCGCAAAATTTGTGAAGAAGCTGGTATTCCATTGGCGGGTGGGCATAGCATAGATTCTGCTGAACCAATTTTTGGATTGGCTGTTAGTGGATTGATAGATATTAAAAATCTTAAGAAAAATAATACGGCAAAACCCGGCGACCTGATTTTTATTACCAAGCCATTGGGGGTCGGAATTCTATCAACTGCACAAAAAAGAGGATTGATAAAAAATGAACATGTTGCAGTGATGATAAAACAAATGATCTCTTTAAATAAAATTGGCGAAGTACTTGGTAGGATTGAAGGTGTAACTGCTATGACAGATATAACGGGCTTTGGATTACTTGGTCACTTAATAGAAATGGCTGAAGGCAGTAATTGTTCTGCAGAGATAAATTATGGGACATTGCCTGTTGCAGATGGTGTAAAGGAATATTTAACCCAGCGCATCGTACCGGATGCTACATACCGAAACTGGAACAGCTACAGTACAAAAACAGGTTTTGAAAAAGGGGTGAATGTAATGGAAGCTTTTAATTTATTACCCGATCCGCAGACAAACGGAGGATTACTGATCGCTGTTGATGCATCAGCAGTGGCACAGGTACGGGAGCTATTGACCGCAAACGGTCTTGGCGAATTTTCAGAACCAATTGGTAAGATGACAGAACCCATAGAAAAAACCGTTTTTGTAAAACAATAAATACCAACCAGCACGTATTTTATCTTAAAACTAATAGTATATTTTTGTTCAAATACTTTGTATGAAAAAAATAACAATCCTTTTCAGCATGTTGCTGATCCTTTCAATAACTGCTTTTGCCCAGGTAAATATTCAAAGCCTTATAAAGCCGGGAGCCAAATTATTTTATGCTGTAGAAGCAAACGGGCAGAAATATGATTTCATAGTTACCGTTAAAGCATTGACTCCTGCATTGGTATTTGATTGGGAAATGACTGACCGTGCAGATAACAAGGGCACTATAACGCATACCGCTGCGGCCATGCTATCTGCCAATACAATGTATAATTATTTTTCACCCGGGGTAAAAACATTAGACGATAATACGACCAGTGTATGGCTGAGTAAAAATACTTTTGCCGGGTTAATGAAGGCCGGCAAGGGGGTTATGGTGAAAATGAATGTAGGAGAGACACCTAAAAAAATGGGTACATATACTGGCAATAATGAAATGGAGATACTGGTTAACGGAGAGAAAGAAACAATTGAAGAGGAGTTGTCTAAAGAGCTTAATGATGAGGGAATGCCTACGATGGATGATAGCTTCTTCACATTTTATAATTCTGCAAAAATGCCGGTCATTCTCAGGATGAGAAATGGATTTTATATTGCGCTGAAAGAAATTAAAACAAAATAACCTGTATTGGGCATGAGTTTAAGTTTAAATGACTGGATAGGTTTTACTGGCGTTGCCATTTTGTTGATGGCATTTTTACTGAACCTGCTTAAGAAGATATCTTCTAACAGCCTCCCTTATATTTTAATGAATATCATTGGCGCTGGCCTTGCCTGCCTTGCTTCCTGGCTAATTAATTATATCCCATTTGTAATATTAGAAGCTACCTGGACGGTTGTTTCTATATTTGCGCTGGTGGGCTATCTGAGAAAGATCAACCGGTAAGCTTATCAATTATTGCCGCAAGCTTGCGGTCCTTCTCTGTTACTATGTCTCCTGCATCATGTGTGCTTAACCATATTTCCACTTTGTTGTACGTGTTTTTCCAGGTGGGATGATGATCCATTTTTTCTGCAGCCATTGCAACCCGGGTCATAAAGGCAAAAGCTTCAGAAAAATCTTTAAACTCGAATTTTTTATAAAGTGTATTATTTTCTTCTTTCCACATAGAATGAGTTTTTTAATATTTTAAGAGCTGTAACAAATTTTGAATCCTAAGTTCCCCCTTTAGGGGGCGGAGGGGGTTTTAAAAGATAAGATGCTGCTTGTGTTTTATTTTTTCATTTGTCATTTCTGTTACCAATTGCACACCGGGTAATGTTCTGATGGATTGCATTAATATTTTTAATTCCTCAGCTACTACGGGTTCCCCTTTTATCAGCCACAAAAAATCGAGGTGTTTAAATTCGGGTAATAAATATTCACCATCGTGCTGGTTGTTGTATAAATAATGTGTGAGGGTAATGGAAGGAACAGCATATTCATAAATGCTGAAAAAATAAGTGCGATGCTTTTTTTTGAGCTGTATCTCAATATCATTATTAACCCTGA
>JAYUYX010000150.1:0-4698 GCA_043752205.1 Chitinophagaceae bacterium | reverse complement strand
TATAATAACCTGCGCTTAAAAATTTAAATACACTGCAAACTGTGCATCTATAAGATGATGCAAATATTTTTTTTATGTAATTTTTTTTCTTTCTGCATCCTATAAAAAAATGTTTATGCAGAAATTATTCCTACCCCTGCTTTTGGTGATCGCAGTTATTACACAAAGCAAAGCACAACAAAGATTGTTCGATCAGCCTGTACAATTAAAAAGCTGTAACATATCAATTGATGCAAATCCTTTCATCGCAACCACGGTTGTTGAAATGGAATTTTATAACTCCAAAGACCAGGAAGTTGAAGCGTATCAATTTTTTCAACTCAACAGAGGACAGGTTATCACTGATTTTCAGCTTGAGCTGAACGGTAAATACAGAGCAGGTAGTATTGAAGAAAAGTGGAAAGCAAGAGCGGCATACAGGACCATTGTGGGTAAAAGAATTGATCCTGCTATTTTGCAAATGGATGGCAATAATTATTACAGCCTAAATATTTATCCTGTTGCTGCAAAGAGCAGCCGTAAAATAAAATTTACTATTACGCAGTTGATGACAGAGGAGAATTTAAAACTTTCTTATACACTACCCCTGACTTTTAAAAGCGTTACTAATAATTTTAAGCTGAATATACATGTGCGTAAACCGGCTTCCATACCTAATGCTGGTAGTGGGTTGTTGCAGGATCAGTTATTTAACCTCAACAGCGAGGAAGCTGTTCTTTTATGGCAGGCAAACGATATTGTCCTCAACAAGCCAATTACTTTTTCAATTCCACAGTTTACAAACCAGCCACAATTCTGCGTTAATAAACAAAATGGTCAAACCAATTTTTTAATGCGCCTTTACCCCGAAGCGCCCAGGTATTATGCACATAAACCCAAATCAATAAATGTTTATTGGGATGTGTCTTTATCTGGTTTACAAAGGAACCTGGTGAAAGAAATTGATTTCCTGGGAAGCTATATTTCAGAAAACGAGATCAACAAAACAACTATATTCCTGTTCAATCACCAGATGCAGGGCATCATTATATTCAATCGCGGTAAGGATAATTTTAATTCCATTCGTAATTACCTGCTCAGTTATAAATATGCCGGTGCTACTGACCTGGGGAATCTTAATTTCAGTAATGTGCAGGCCGATGCGGTGCTGCTTTTTTCGGATGGGAAAAATTCTGTTGGTAATGCACTTCCCAAATCGGGAGCGGTGCAGGTTAATTGTATCACAACCGTATACAATAATAATTACATTCACTATAGGAAGATCATTGGTAATACAGGGGGCACTATTATTAATCTCAATAACATGGAGGTTAAGCAGGCCGTACAAAAGATAGACTCAGCTGAAAATTTTCTTTTCAAATATACTTTGAGTAATATCCGCATTAATGAACCATTACCCATAAAACTTGGTAGCAGTATACTTTTAAGCGGTACTATGAATCAGGCTGATAATCTGGAATTGTTCTATGGCAATAATACTTCAACATACAAGTCAGAGAATTATTTTATATCCGATAACCAGGTATGTGATGCTGTTACCTATAAACAGATCCGTATGCTAAAAACTTACGATTCATTAATGTATTCAAGTCCTAATCATTATTGGCATTGGCAGGATATGATCATATTTGGCCTTACAGAAAGAGTGGTTACGCCACAAACTTCTTACCTGGTGTTGGAACGTATAGAAGATTATATCAAATATAAAATTGCTCCTCCTAAAGAACTTGAACAACAATGTGCAGAGATGAATTATGTATACAGATCTGAACATAAAATTAAAGCATTGAAACAATTCACAGAGCAGGAAGCATTGGAAGCCGTTGTAAAAAATTATAATAAACGTATTGGATGGTGGAACAAAGATGAGCCATTAATAGATCTGAATGGCGCTGTAGCGTTACAGCTAAGCGAATCAAATAAAACAACCACTACGGGTAATACAAATATAAGCGGCCGGGTGTCTGGTGTACAGGTCGGATTTTCGGAGGGAGGCGAAGGCTTAAAAGAAGTTGTTGTAACCAGTGCCTTTGGAATTAAGCGCACTGCCAGAAGTACCTCATCGTATGTTCAGCATATCACCACCGCCCAGGCAAATACTATCCGGCAGGTAAATGTAAATAATGCATTGGCAGGTAAAATTGCAGGTGCACAGGTGAGGAGTCAATCGTACGCAAAGCTTGGTGCCGAAACATCTATAAGACTAAGGGGAGAGAATGGTATTGGTGCAGGATCGGGTGCATTATATGTAATTGATGGTACCATTATGCCCAGCAGCGCAGATATAAATCCCGATGATGTTGAAGATTATACCATATTGCAAGGGCCTTCAGCCGCAGCACTGTTTGGTCCCGACGGTGCAAATGGCGCTATTGTAATGACCTCAAAAAAAGCAAAAAGAGATTATTCCCGTTCATATTGGGGCGAATATAAATTAAGTGATGCCCGTGATGAAGATTATGTGAAGGAGATGAAAACAACAGCAGCAAATGAACTTTGGGATACTTATCTCAGGCTGGAAAAAGAGAACATGATGAATGTTGGTTTTTATTTTGAAATGGCCAACTTCTTTTTTGAAAAGGGCCAGACAGATAAAGCCCAGGAGATCATGTATAATGCTATAGAGCTTTGTCATGGCAGCACCGAGGGGCTGAAGCTGGCGGCTTATCTATATGAGCGTTGGAAATATTTTGACAAAGCCATTGCTGTTTATAAAGGAATATTAGGCAGGGATGCAAATAATTTATCGGTGAAAAGAGACCTGGCACTTGCTCATTTTCAGAACGAGGAAGCCGAGGCGGCTGTTAAAACATATTATGCTATCATTACTGCAGCCGTGGAAGAAAATGAGAACGGTAACGTAAAAGAAAATGCGCTTGCCGAAATGAATGCGATACTTGTTTTGCATAAAACACAATTCGATATATCCTATATCAATACAAACCTGGTTAAAGTATTACCGCTTGATCTACGCATTACGCTTGAAAGTAATCATGAGTATATCGGCAAAACACAATTTATAGAACCTGATAATTCGAAATGTACCTATGTCAATCCTAATACAAAAAACGGAGGCCGCTGCAATAATAATTATCCTTATTACCACAATAACAGTATAAATGAGTACGCCATTAAAAATGCAGGTGCTGGTAATTACAGGATAAAGGTTGATGCATATGATAATGGATATTATCCGGGCACGATACCAAGGTTTGTTAGAGTGATCACGTTCAAAAATTTCCACAAAGCAAATATGAGCATGGAAGTAAGCATGTTTGACCTGGATAACCAGTATGGTGTGATAGAACTTGATGAGGTTAAGTGGTGATCCACCCCCGCTGAAAATGAAAAGCTCCGGCCATCCCGCCGGGGCTTTTGTTTGTAAAAGCCGCTTTCTGTATCTGTGGTATATTTATTATAATTTTACCCGGATAAACTATTACGATGTACTCAACCACTGATAAGATAAAAGAACTCTTTGCATCCTATACAAATGCCCCTATCATATCCATTGACAAACTTCCACAGGCAGGTAGCGAGCGCCATTACTATCGTATTCATACAGATGATAAAACTTTTATCGCCACTTATGGCGCTAACCTGAAAGAGAATGAGACCTTCATTTATTTTTCAGCGCATTTTAAAAAATTGAAATTAGCCGTGCCGGAGATACTCTGCATCAATGCTGATAAGGATATTTATATACAGGAAGATCTTGGAGATGTATCGTTGTTGAATAAACTGGAGGAACATAATTTTTCGGATACAGTATACGATTTATATAAAGAAAGTTTAACACAGCTTGCCCTGCTACAGGTTAAGGGACATAAAGGATTGGATTACAGCCAATGTCTTACCAATACAATATTTGGCAAGCAGGCCATCATGGCCGACCTGCTGTATTTTAAATATTATTTTCTTGATGCATTACGGAGGCCTTACAACAAACAAAAATTAATAGATGATTTTGAAGCACTGAGTAATTATCTCTCCCATACCGAATACCGGTTTTTTATGTTCCGTGATTTTCAAAGTCGCAACATTATGGTGAAGGAAGACAACAGTGTTCATTTTATAGATTACCAGGGAGGCATGCAGGGAGCACCACAATATGATGTGGCATCTTTATTATGGCAGGCAAAAGCAAATCTTAATGACGACTGGAAAACAAGATTGCTGGAAGATTATATGGCATCCTTTGAAAAGATACTTGAACAATCTATTGATAGAGATACTTTCCGTAGCCAGTACAATGGTTATGTACTGATCCGGTTGATGCAGGTGCTTGGTGCTTATGGTTTCCGTGGTTTATTTGAAAGAAAAGCACATTTTCTAACCAGTATACCTTTGGCATTACAGAACCTGCAATGGTTTGTGCATAATCAAAGTATTGGTATTGCCCTGCCTGAATTTAAAAAAGTATTGGAGATATGTATCAGTGAAGAAGTGATACAGGAATTCACCAATATTAAAGCCACTGACGAAACGCCATTAACTGTAAGGATAAATAGTTTTTCATATTTAAAAAATGGATACCCTGCAGATGCTACAGCAAATGGCGGAGGTTATGTGTTTGACTGCAGGGGTATATTAAACCCGGGAAGGGTAGAAGAATATAAAAAAAGATCAGGGCAGGATAAACCTGTTAAAGATTATTTAGAACAACAGACTAAAATGTCTGAATTTTTAAACAATGTG
>JAYUYX010000149.1:0-4707 GCA_043752205.1 Chitinophagaceae bacterium | reverse complement strand
GTCTTGCCAGGTTCGGTATAACATCGTTTAGCCTTAAACCTTTACGGCTTGCTTTATCACTTGGTTTAATTATATCTCTTTTTGCCTTTGCTTTTGGTGTGTATGCCCTTATTACATACGCTAACGGAAGAGTTATTTCCGGGTGGACTTCTATTATTATTACAAGTATGATAATAGGTGGGGTGCAATTGCTTGTTGTAGGGATATTAGGAGAGTATATAGGGAATATATATCATGAAGTTTTAAAACGGCCAAAATACCTGATTAACGACACTATAAATATTACTGAAGAAACGCCGGGTGAATAATTTACTTTACTAAAAATAACACATTAAATATTCCTCTTTAATTTGTCTGTTGATAAAAATGGGTGAATTTGTAAAATGTAATTGAATCAAAACCAAATTAACATCAACAATCAGTAATGGTTCAACTTCTTTCTCATATTCTTATTGTATCTGTTGTTTTTATGATTTGGGGACTCCCTGTATTATTGTACTTTAGAAAAAAAAATCAACAGTATTTAGAATTACCAGGAGAATGCATTTTATTTCTTTTTTTTTCGGGATTAATATTACTTTCTTTTGTCAGCTCTTGGATGGTTCTATTTTTACCTCTTCAGTTTGGCTATTTACTAATTCTTACTTCTTTGTTTTCAGTATCAATGTATCTATTGGATAAAAAAAACTACAAAGAAACATTGCGCTTTCTTTTCAAATTCAGACCCCATATAAATTTTAGTAGCTTGGTGTTTATAGTTAGCAGCCTTTTACTTTTTTTGGTTATAGGGGCAGCTAGCAGTGTTAATATTGATACACAAATGTATCATCTTCAGATTGTGAGGTGGACAAATGAATTTGGCACGGTGCCGGGTCTGGCTAATATTTACCCTAGGCTAGGATTGGGATCAGCATGGTTCAATCTTATAAGCTTTTTTCATATTCCGTTATTTAAAAATCAGAACTTCACCTACCTTAATTGTACACTTGTTATCTGGTTCTTTTTATGGCTCTTTTATAAATTTGAACAAGATAGTAGGGTGGTAAATAAATGCAACCCACTTCAACTATTTTATTTTCTATTGCTTTTATATTTCTTTTTTGACTGGCAACTATTTCGTGACACAGCCAACAGCACCAGTTATGACTTTGTTGTTACAGCCCTGATCATTATTTGCATTTCCTTTATTCTTGAAAATACTTTCAAACCTCATACTTATAAGTTTATCATCCCGACTATAACTATTGTCGCCTTAACGGTAATATCTTTTAAGCTATCGGGTATTTTCACTTTACTCTTACTAATTTGGCAATTGATCAAAGCCAAAAAGAAAAGCAACTGGGCTTTTACTTTTCTGTCAGGCATTCTGATTATTTTGCCCGTGCTAATCCGCAACTACATCATTTCAGGTTATCCTGTTTACCCTATAAATTTTACAATTGGCGACCCTGATTGGAAGCTACCAATAGAATTTACACAAGAAATAAAAAAATATATAATTATCCAAAACCGCTACTATAACACAATACACCAAGCACCACCAGACAGTAATTTCCTTACACTCAATTGGGTGCCTTTATGGTTTAAAGGCATACTTATTCAACATAAAATTATTTGTATTGCAGCATTATTTTCCATTATCATTTTTTTTATAAAAGACAAAACAATCAAGGAAATAAAAAAGGTGAGAGGTCTTATAATTATTCTTTTATTGATGAGCATGGGCTGGTTTATTACCGCACCCGATCCCCGGTTCGGATATGGTTTTCTTTTATACCTTGCCTTTCTACCAATTTCATTTTTTTTACACAAGTATATCAAGCCAATTATATTCAAAATTTTACTATGGCCTATAACGGCGGGCATTTGTTTTTATTTATATAAGAAAGGTGATTTCCTTATTAAAGATCCTTCATTTCTACTTCATACTTTGGAAACACAACAACCTCCATATAAGGAAATAAAAGATCTTAATACAACTTTTTATGTCCCAGAAAAAATACATAACAACTGGAATAGTAGGTGCTTTTTTATACCACTTCCGTGTTTATGTGAGAAAAATCCATTCCTTAGATATCGTGGCAGAAAAATAAAGAATGGCTTTCGGATGACTGCATCGCCTGACAGTGCTTTTATAAAAAACTACACGTATTAATTGTGACAAAGCTTGCATTATATATATATAAAAAGCCTTTCATGCTTATAGCTTTGTTTACATCAATTGCTTACCTGCCAGTTTTACTTCCATTTTTCTACGTTAAGAACGATCTTGTAACACAAATGCTACCGATGCGTTTTTTTGTGAGTGAGAGCTTGCAATCGGGTTCCATGCCTTGGTGGAACCCATACGTAAACTTTGGCATACCGCAATATGGAGATATGAACGGCGCATTCTGGAACCCAATTGTCTGGCTTATTTCAATTTCTACAGGCTACAATATCTGGACAATTACATGGGAACTGATGTTCTACATTTTTCTGTCCGGCTGGGGAATGTATTTACTTTTAAAAAATCTCCATATACAGAAAAACATTGCATTAATAGGCAGTTTTTCTTATCTGACTTGCGGTTATATTGTTGGTCATTTACAACATTCAAGTTGGATAACAGGAGCAGCCTTTTTACCATTTATAGTGCTTTATTTTATTAAGATCAATCAACACCCGAGCCTCAAAAATTTCCTTTACGGAGCATTATCTATTTTTATATTTCTCTCATCTTCACATCCAGGTATTATAATAGGAGCGATTTATTTTTTTCTTCTTTATATTACTGCTATATTGTTCATAAAAGGATCAGCATTAAAAAAAAGTCTGCATCCCGGTTTTTTAAAAAATAATATTGTATTTCTGGGAATTGCAGTTTTATTATCTATAGGCATTGCAATAGGTTATAGTGATGTAATACCACATATTACAAGAGGTGAAATAGTTGCCGAAAGTGAACAACCAACAACCTTGCAATCTTGCATTTCTTTTCTTTTCCCGCTAGCGGTGCACAAGTCCGATATTTTCAATACAGATATTTCAATGCGCAACATGCATATTGGAATTGCAACGCTTGCTGGCTTTTTTATTTTCTTCAGATTAGTTAACAGGAAAATTGCATTGGCCACATTCCTTATTTTTATTTTTTTTCTACTTCTTTCTTCAGGAGGGCTGGTTACATCATTCGCCAAGAAATTTATTCCAGGCATAGCATATGTGCGACTTGCTGGAGAATTTAGTTTATTTACAGCCTTTACAATGATCATAGCTGGTTCTTATGGATGGCAACAGTATTTGGAATATAAAAATAGTGAATGGGCTGAAATAAAATTGTTGAAATGCTTACAATACCTTTTTGCTATTACGATAGTTATCGCAGCGATTTCAATATTGATTTCTCATCATTCTATTCTTTATTATTTAAATTCCTTTAAATATTCTGGCTATAGCAGTTCAATAAAATCAGTTCTTGATCTTTGTACTATTAACGATCTATTCTTTATTCAATCCTGCGTAAGCTTTATTCTTCTATATACATATGGAAAAGTTTCAAAGGATCATTCTTTTCTACTGTATGGCACTATTACCGCTTATTTATTTATTATTACATGGCTATGCTTACCTTTTACCGGATTGGGTTCCAAAAGTAAAAGAGAAATAAACTCCATCCTATTATCCGCCCCAAATGGAATCCCCATTCAACCGCTTAAAATTGCAGATAAGGCTGCCTTCATAGATACCGCCAACTTTCTGTTAGCGGGACTTCCCAATGTATACAGTAAACAGATTTTCATGCCTTCGTACAAAGAATATCCGATAGAACTAAAAACTAACGCCACCATATTTAACGACACGCTACGAATGCAATTTATACAGCAACAGGCATATCTTTTTTTAAGCAAGGACACCATTCTTACAACTGAAACCAGTTTTGACAGCAGTAATATTCATATAACAAAATCAGGCCCAGGTTATATTGAGGCTGAAGTAAACAATGACCAGTTTAGGTATTTTACCTTCACTCAAAATAATTATTCTTACTGGAAAGCTTATATCAATAATAAATTTTCTGCGCATTTTACCGGCTTTGGCAGTTTCCTTACAGTTCCGATTCCAAGGGGAAAATTTTTAATAAGATTTGAATTTTATCCAACCCCTGTGGCTATTGCCACTTATATCACTTTTTTATTATTACTGATAACTGTTTTTGCATTAATTATATTGGAAATAAAATCATTGTTTAGAAAGTAAAACTGTCAGTCTTTCGCTATCGTTTTTCCCTTCATAGCAATACTGATAGCATGATCCATCAATCTCTCTGCATAAGGTCTTGAAATTTCATTTAGTTTTTCAATGGCTGAATGAATTTCATCTTTGCCTCCTGAGGACAAAATATTTTTTAATTCTTGAATTGAATTTTTAGTAACCAATAATTCATCGGTTGTAAGAAAAGATTTGTTTTTATCTATGAATTGTTGAGTAGTTTCTAAAATCTGTTGGGCTTCTGTACGGGCTTCTACCAATCCCCTTGTTTGCATATCATCTTTAGCATACGTAATAGAATCCAACAACATTTTTTCAACTTCGGCATCTGTTAACCCATATTGAGGTTTTACTTCTATGGTTTGCTCAATGCCGCTTCTCAACTCTTTTGCTCTTACTACCAATATACCATCTGCATTTACTAAAAAAGAAATTTCTACTTTTGGCATTCCTGCT
>JAYUYX010000148.1:0-11536 GCA_043752205.1 Chitinophagaceae bacterium | reverse complement strand
GGTAAGCTGTTGAATCGCCTTCATTACCTGACTTGGCGCTAAGATAACCCTCGCCATACACGATCTCATTACGGGGATAGCCCATTGTAAATATCTGTTCTCCCAGGTCCGAATTCGTTCTATTGATAGAGTAGGGAAGGTTATAAATGGTTTTATATGCTGTATCATTGATCTTTAAAATCGCCAGGTCCGTATTATTATCTGTATAAATGGCCTGTGCAGAAAAATACTGGCCTTTGTTATTCTCAACATAAATGGTCTTCAGGCGGTTTACCACGTGGGCATTGGTAACAATATAGCCTTTACCGTCAATTAAAAAACCGGTAGCCCTGTAATCGGGGCTGGGATTTTTCTGAATGCCGGGGTTGGCTTTAATATCGCTTTTGATCTTGGCAACTTCTTTTTTTGTGGTTTTGATCTCGGCCATCAGATCAGTAATATCACTCTTCTCTACCTTATTGTTGTAAGTGCTTATTAAGCCTGTTGTAACTATTGATACTATACCAGCAATAGAAGCTGCTACAGCAATACTACGCTTGTACCTCTTCCACAGGAATACAACTTTTGCCCTACCCGTTAATTGTTTCTTGCTGATGATGCCCTCTTCGGCCAACTTATTCTCAACCTCGTATAAAGAATGTTTGTAGGCCTTAATATTTGACTGCTTATCAAGCTCATTCAATAAAAAAGTATGCTCAACCACCATCTGGTCCACCGAAGGATTGTTCTTACGGATCTCCTCAAAGAATCCTTTTTCCTTGGCCGACATTTCGCCTTTCAGGTAGCGTTCAACAGTTTCTATCAGTAAAATTTCATCCATTTTAATTCCCGTTTTTATATTGTGCAAAAAACAGCTTTTTCAATCTCACCAGGCACTTGTATTTCTGTGTCTTGGCGTTATCGGCATTGGTATATCCAAAATCTGTCGCTATTTCCTGCATATTCTTTTTCTGTATATAATATGCGTCTAATAAACTTTTACAAGGCTCCCCGATCTTGTTCATGGCGTTTTCCATAACTATAAAATCGGTATGCTGTTTTTCATGTAATTCAAGATCTTCCTCTACCGCTACTGTTTCTTCTACATTTTCAATAAGACTCCCATATCGCTGCAATTGTTGCAATCTTTTAAGCCAAAGGCGCCTGCAAACAGAATATATGTACGTTTTTAGCAGGCAATTCAGCTCAAAAGTCCCTGAAACCGCCTTTTCATACACCACGATCATCGCTTCCTGAAAAATATCCCTTGCCTCCTCGCTGTTGCCATTATTATTAAGAATAAAAGCCTGTATCATAGGGTAGTTATCCCGGTAAATGCCCTCAATAACAGCCCTGTCGTTTAACGCCAAAGCCTCTAATAAATGCCTTTCCTGTTCAAAATTGCTCACTAACTAGATATTAATACATGTAAGTATGAATAGTAACCCATCGAAAACGCTAAAATAAACTTTTTAAAAAACTTGGGTTACCTTTTCTCATTTGTGGTATAAATATCAAATTATAATTTTTAAAAATTAAACAAAACACAAAATGAAAAAAGTAATCTTGGCTTTAGCGATCGTTTCTGTAACTTTTGCAGCTTGTAACAACGACGAATCTAAAAAAGTTGACGAAACTACATCTAAAGACACTACAGTTGTAAACGTAGCTCCAGATTCAGCTATAGTTGTTACTGACAGTACTGTTAAAACTACAGTTACTACTGATACAATTAAGAAGTAATTACATCCGGTTATTATTGATTGTTGATGGTTTAACCGGAACTGTATAAAGAATTTCTTTGGACAGACAATCAATTTACCCCTCCTTAACAAGGAGGGGTATTTTTTTATGGCATATTCAAAGTACTTTCCTATTTTTGTTTAGGAAATGAAAAATAACATCAACAATACCTGGCATTATTATTACGGCTATTACACTGGCGGGCGGGTATATTTTTGTTAACTAAGTTGAAATAGAACATTAACATAAATCATCCCCCGACAAAATCGGGGGATTTTTCATTTATTATGACAATAACTATAATTGGTACAGGACTTATTGGCTGCTCCATTGCAAACCGTTTAAAAGAAACCGGGTTTGCAAAAAAAATAATAGGGGTAGATCACAATGTGCAGCATATTGCTACAGCCCTTCAGCTTGGCTGGATAGATGAGAACATGCATTTGAATGAAGCGATAAAGCAGAGTGAGTTGATCATTATTGCCATACCCGTTGATGCTACACTCCAAATATTACCAGACATATTAAGTAAATTAGATACCCAGGTACTGATGGATGTAGGCTCTACCAAAGGAATAATCTGCCGCTCAATAGCCAACAATATAAACCGCGGAAGATTTGTGGCTACGCACCCGATGTGGGGAACAGAAAAAGACGGTCCCGAATCGGTAGTAAAAGATGCCTTTAAGGGGAGGGTAGCCGTAATCTGTGAAAAAAACAAGTCGAATGCTGATGCTTTATTGATGGCAGAAACTGTGTATACCAAAATAGGAATGCAATTGGTGTACATGGATTCTGATGTGCACGATATGCATGCTGCATATGTAAGCCATATATCCCATATTGCTTCCTATGCCTTATCATTAACTGTATTGGAAAAGGAAAAGGAAGAAGATACCATTTTTGAGCTTGCTAGTGGCGGTTTTGAAAGTACAGTGCGGTTGGCAAAAAGTAATCCTGCAATGTGGGTGCCCATATTTATGCAGAATAAAGAAAATGTGCTGGATGTTTTAAATGAACATATTACCCAGCTAAAAAAAATTAAAAGCTGCCTGGAAAAGGAGAATTTTACTTATTTACAGGAGTTGATTGAAAATGCTAACAAAATAAAACGGATATTAAAATAAGCATGATGATATTCAGGGAAGCAGATTTGCATGATATAAAACAAATTCAGGTTATTAGAAATGCTGTTAAAGAGAACAGGTTGTCCGATCCATCACTTGTGCCCGATAAAGATGTGGAAGAGTATATAACCAACAGGGGCAAGGGCTGGGTTTGTGAAATTGATTGCGTGATCGTGGGATTTTCTATTGTTGACCTGGTAGATAAAAATGTATGGGCACTTTTTATCCATCCCGATTTTGAAACGATGGGCATTGGAAAACAATTGCACCAGATCATGATAGATTGGTATTTTGTTCATACCAGTGAAAAAATATGGTTAGGTACCGAACCGGAGAGCAGGGCAGAAAAATTTTACAGGCTGCAGGGATGGAAAGAGATTGGTGTACATGGAAAAGGAGAAATAAAATTTGAAATGAGTTTTGAAACATGGTCTGACATCTCGGCTAACCATGTTAAATAATATTATTAATGCTGAGTACATAAAAATTAATTTTACAAATGCAAACACAAGAACAGGTAATGAAAAAAATCATGCAGGAAAAATGGAACAGGCGACCGCTTATAATCAGTGGTCCTTGTAGTGCAGAAACTGAAGAACAGATGTTGGAAACAGCAACACGGCTTGCAAAAACAGGCAAGGTAGATGTATTGCGGGCCGGTATCTGGAAACCACGTACCAAGCCCGGTATGTTTGAAGGCAATGGTATTATAGCCTTACCCTGGCTGTTGCAGGCAAAAAAGATCACCGGCATTCCAACAACTGTTGAAGTTGCCACAGCAAAACATGTAGAAGAAGCTTTGCAGTTTGAAGTGGATATGCTTTGGATAGGGGCAAGAACAACGGTAAATCCTTTTAGCGTGCAGGAAGTGGCTGATGCATTGAGAGGGGTTGATATTCCAGTGCTAATTAAAAACCCCATCAATCCCGACCTGGAATTGTGGAGCGGAGGTATTGAGCGCCTGCAAAAAGTTGGTGTTAAACAGGTAGGTATGATCCATCGTGGGTTTTCATCTTATGGTAATACTGAATACCGCAATGCACCCATGTGGCATTTGCCTATTGAAATGAAACGTCGTTATCCTGGTATGCCGTTGATCTGCGATCCTTCGCATATTTGTGGTAACAGGGCCTTATTGCAATCTGTTGCACAAAAAAGTATTGACCTTGATTTTGACGGACTGATGCTGGAAAGCCATATTGACCCGGATAATGCCTGGAGCGATGCCAAGCAACAGGTAACTCCTGAAAGATTACTGGAACTGCTGAATGACCTTGTGTGGAGGCATGAAAGTACAACAGAACAGGAATTTATTACCGCCCTTACAACTTTAAGGGAGCAGATAAATCAGGTAGATGATGAATTGCTGACTCTTTTAGGACAAAGGATGAAGCTCTCTGATAAGATAGGGGAATACAAAAAAAATAATAACATCACCATTTTGCAAACTAACAGGTGGAATGATATTTTGGAACGGGCATTTAAAAAAGGAGATACCCTTGGTCTTACCAAAGAGTTTATAACAAAATATTTTGATGCCGTGCATTTGGAAAGTATTCATCACCAGAATAAAGTAATGAACGCTTAATTCGTATTCTGAAATAAATTGTATGCATACAGCCGAATATACATTTTCTCAAAAAACTGTAACCTGTTATTATGATGCTGATTTTTCGCATATTGAAGAATTGGTAAGCATTGCAGATATTGTCATCATAACCGATGCTAATGTTTTTGATGCTCATGCAGAAAAATTTAAAGGGTTTCCTGTAATTCAATTCAAGGCGGGCGAAGCTTATAAGAACCAGGAAACAGTTGATCATATCATTAATGAATTAATAAAGCTTGGTGCTCATAAGGATACATGCCTGTTGGGAGTTGGAGGTGGTGTGGTAACTGATGTTACAGGGTATGTGGCTGCAGTTTACATGCGGGGAATTAAATTCGGACTTGTACCCACTTCCATTTTAGCTATGGTAGATGCCGCTATAGGAGGCAAGAATGGTATTGATGTTGGGTTGTTTAAAAATATGGTAGGTACTATTCGTCAACCCGATTTTATTTTTTACGATTACAGTTTTTTGCAAACCCTGCCGGTTAAAGAATGGGTAAATGGTTTTGCCGAAATTATAAAACATGCCTGCATTAAAGATGCCCTGCTGTTTGCTATACTGGAAAAATATTCCTTACACGATTATCAAACAGACAAAACCCTGGTGGCAGCGCTTATTGAAAAAAATGTAGAGATAAAAACCAGTATTGTAACCAATGATGAATTTGAAACAGGTGAGCGCAAGCTGCTTAATTTTGGACATACCATTGGCCATGCTATTGAAAACCTGCATGAATTGCCACATGGCCATGCAGTGAGTATAGGTATGATTGCCGCCTGCAATTTATCAGAAAAATTAAGCGGTTTTCATTTTAGCGAAGCTGCAAAAATTGTAAAGCTGCTTAACCAATACCATTTACCTGTTGATGTGGAAACTGACCACGAAAAGGTTTTTGAAATTTTAAAAATGGATAAAAAACGGAAAGCGGAAGGGATTAATTTTATTCTTTTAAAAAGTATCGGCGAAGCAGAAATAAAATTCATCAGTTTATCCGACCTTGAAAAACAATTTAAAGACATCATATAGTGATTGCAACCATTCAGCCTTCTGTTATTTCTGGTAGCATAGTTGCGCCAGCATCTAAGAGCAGCATGCAAAGGGCTTTAGCCGCTGCTTTACTATATAAGGGAAAAGTAATTATTAATAATTATGGTAATAGCAATGATGATCTGGCTTCAATTGAAATTATCGAAGCATTAGGTGCGTTAGTAGAAATAGAAAATGATTACCTGGAAATAGACAGTCATGAAGCTGAA
Source organism: Chitinophagaceae bacterium (assembly GCA_043752205.1). Classification (GTDB taxonomy): domain Bacteria; phylum Bacteroidota; class Bacteroidia; order Chitinophagales; family Chitinophagaceae; genus Ferruginibacter. The sequence goes on along the minus strand of JAYUYX010000148.1, from coordinate 5,818 downwards.
CCAATTTCAAGAGATATTAATTGTCGGGAAAGCGGCCTGGCTATAAGGATGTTTACCCCGATTATTGCATTGAGTGACAAAAAAATTACTATAAAAGGAGAAGGGAGTCTAAAAAAAAGGCCCATGGATTTCTTTGACGAAATATTGCCACAACTGGTTGTTAATTTCAAAAGTACAAAGGGGAAACTTCCTTTTGTGATACAAGGACCTCTCAAGCCTGTCAATATTACAATTGATGGTTCTTTAAGTTCACAATTCCTTACAGGATTATTAATGTCTTATTCCGCAGCGAATGCAAAAGATGTTTCTATAAGGGTAAAAGATTTAAAAAGTAAACCCTATATCAACCTCACATTGGATGTAATGAAACACTTTGGAATGAAACTGCCTAAAAATCGGCAGTATGAAGAATTTTATTTTCCACTAACCGATATTGATTGTTGGTCTGAAACCAATATAAAAAAAACAATCGACTATACTGTTGAAGGCGACTGGAGCGGTGCAGCCTTCTTATTGGTTGCAGGTGCAATTGCTGGTGGGATAACAGTTACCGGATTGGATGTATACTCTACCCAGGCAGACAAGGCGATCTTACAGGCATTGATGGATTGCGGAGTTAATATTTCAATTGAAGAAAAACAGATCCTTATTAATTCAACTTTGCAAGATGACGGTAAACCATTTCACTTTAATGCAACTGATTGTCCCGATCTTTTTCCCCCACTGGTAGCGTTGGCCGCCTGTTGTGATGGAACAACAGTAATCGAAGGCATAAACCGCTTATCTCATAAAGAAAGTAATCGTGCTGTTACCTTACAGGAGGAATTTGGTAAGATGGGTGTGGAAATAATTTTGCAAGATGACTTGATGATGATAAAAGGTGGAGCAGGAATAAAAGGAGCAAGGGTGCATTCGCATCACGATCATAGGATTGCTATGGCTTGTGCAGTGGCAGCGCTAAAAGCAGAGGGAGAAACAATTATTGAAGAAGCAGAAGCAGTAAATAAATCTTACCCCCGTTTTTATGAAGATTTGAAAATGCTGAAGGCTGATGTATCTTTACAAATAAATTCATAAATCAACCAACATTGAATTCATTTGGCCGCATATTCAGGGTGCATATTTTTGGTGAATCGCATGGCGATTGTGTAGGAATAACCATTGATGGATGTCCTGCGGGTTTGCCATTATCTGTTAATGACTTTAATACAGATATCGAAAGAAGAAAACCAGGTGCTAAAGGGACCACTCCCCGTAAGGAAGATGATATACCGCAGATAAAGACCGGGTTGTTCAATGGAAAAACTACAGGAGCTCCAATAACAATACTATTCGAAAATAATAACACCCGCAGCACCGATTATGAAAAGCAACGGGCAGTACCCAGGCCAGGGCACGCAGATTTTGTTGCATCCCAAAAATTTGGTGGTAATGAAGATTACCGTGGCAGTGGCCATTTTAGCGGCCGGTTAACGGTTTGCCTGGTGGCTGCAGGAGTTATTGCAAAAAAATTACTAGCCGGTATAAAAATAAATGCCAGCATTTTAGAAATAGGCGGGGAAACAGACCAGGAGAAGGGCCTGCAAAAAGCTATTGATGCTAAAGACAGCATCGGTGGTATTATTGAATGCACTGCAACCGGCTTGCCGCTTGGTCTGGGTGAACCTTTTTTTAATTCTGCAGAATCATTGCTGAGCCATGCTGTATTTGCTATACCCGCAGTAAGAGGTATTGAATTTGGAACAGGCTTTGCCGCAGCAAAAATGTTTGGAAGTGAACACAATGATGCTATAGAAAATAAAACAGGTAAAACTTTTACCAACCATGCAGGCGGTATTGTTGGCGGTATCACCAACAGTAATGATCTGGTTTTTCGTATTGCTATTAAACCAACTTCATCTACACCCATTCAGCAACAAACCTTAAATGTAGTAACGGATTCTGTTGAAAATTTTTCAGTAAGAGGCCGACACGATCTCTGCATTGCATTGCGTGTGCCGGTAATCCTGGAAGCTGTAACTGCTTTTGTACTTGCAGACCTGATGATGATGGAACAAAAGATCCCACGCATTATTTCTTAGTCAAGCAACCGCCTGTGATAATTGATCTGTCCCAAATGGTAGCTTAGATGCCCAAGCAAATGCAGCAGCATATGGGTATTGCTTACAATAGCTCCATGCTTCTCTAAAGGAAAATGTTTTTCCATATCTGCATCAGCCAATTTTGAAAATGTATTATTTAAAATAAGAATGCAATTATCAATATTAATCAGCAGATCCTGACGAGGTATATTCTTTAGACTAAACTCATCTTCTCTATGCCTTACATAACCGGAATTGCCCAAAGTTTCACCTACAAAATGATTCAGGTTTCCCAAAAGGTGCAGGCATAGGTTACCGGCACTGTTACTTATTTCTTCTTTAACTATCCATAAATGATCTTCATCTTTGTACAAGCTGATCTCTGTTCTTACTCTTTGAAGGTCCCGTTCAAAAAGTTCTGCCAATGTTTCTTTAAGCATTTTTTATTTTAACTGTTGAGGTGATGTTGAAATCTTAACAAAGTTACCGTAGCTTGTAATATTACAAACAACTATTAAATAGTAGGTAATTGCCTGCGAAGTATTATCTTGTTCTACGTATAAGCCTGCATTTTTGTTCTTTTTTTGAAGTTACAAATATTTAACCTGCTGTATGCAATTTTCTAAAATCACATATAGTCCATACCCTCTCTGTTTTTTCCTGTTATTTATTTTATCATGCAACAACAAAAAAATTGAAGAAGCTGAAATAATTGTTACCAATCCTGTAGAAATGGATACCCGGGTGGCAGAAAATATTGATGCCAGGCTCGAATATGCTTTAGATAATACAGGCAAACTTGATAACAACACCAAACTTAGTTTGCAGTATATTGTAAAAGAATTTTATAAAAAAACAGATTACAAACCAGCCTGGAGCAGTAAAGTTGAATGGCTACCTTTAGCTGATTCACTTTTTCAATTTATAGCCGGGGCTGAAAATGAAGGCCTTTTTCCAGAGGACTATCATTACAAGGATCTAAAACTGCTAAAAGATTCTTTGGATAAAGATTCTGTTACACGGCTGAATGCAGTGTTATGGACAAAAGCGGACCTGCTGCTTACGGATGGATTTATGCACATCATTAAAGACCTGAAGCAAGGAAGGTTGCAACCAGACAGTATTTCATTGAGTAAAGATTCCATATTGGTTGATAAATTTTTTATTACAACATTAAATACACTGTTAGATAAAAAGGATCTTAGCGGTTTACTTGCCTCACTTCAGCCTTCACACAAAAATTATTGGGAATTGAAAAAGGGGATCAGAAATTTTGTGGACAGTATGGACAGGAGGGGATACACACATGTAAAATTTCCTTTTAAAAGAGGAGATACAAAAGATTCGCTGTATTTTATTAAAGTTTTGCAAAGAAGGTTATCAGAAAGTAATTGCATTGAAGATAAAACCAACCTGCCAGACTCTGCCGCCCTTATAAGTGCCATTAAAAAATACCAATTATTAAAAGGGATTAAGGCTGATGGTAAATACGGCAGGCAATTAATCAATGCTTTAAACAATAATGACGTTGAGAAGTTTAAGCGTATTGCCATTACTTTAGATAGGTATAAACAACTGCCGGAAAAAATGCCTGAAAAATACATTTGGGTAAATCTGCCGGGATATTATTTGTGGCTTATAGATGCAGATACAATTGTGCTGGAGTCGAAAGTAATATGTGGTAAAGTGGAAACCCGGACACCTTTACTTACTTCAGAGATATCTGACATGGTAACTTATCCCACCTGGACAGTGCCCAACAGTATCATTGTAAAACAGTATTTGCCAAAGCTAAAAAATAATGCAAATTATATCTCTAAGATTGGTTTAAAATTAGTGAATAGCAATGGAGAAGTTATAGACCCTACGACTGTTAACTGGAATAAGTATTCCAGGGGCATACCATATAAAGTAATGCAGGGGAGTGGAGATAATAATTCGCTGGGTGTAATTAAATTTAATTTCAGTAATCCATATTCGGTTTACCTGCATGATACTAACCAGCGTTATCTCTTCAAAAATGCTTCACGTGCTTTTAGCCATGGCTGTGTAAGGGTACAGGAGTGGGAGAAACTGGCATATTATATTGCCAATAACGACAGCCTGCTAAGTCCCCGAAAAGATGCATTAAAGTACACAGCAGATTCAATTAAAAACTGGATAGCCAGAAAGGAACGACACCAGGTAGATGTAAAAAATCATATTCCATTATACATCCGCTATTTTTCCTGCGAGAGTAAAAATGGGCGCATAAAATTTTATGAAGATGTTTATGGTGAGGATAAACAACTGATAGAAAAATACTTTGCAAAGAAGTAGCAAAATCACGTACAGCTAATTAGTGCTACCTTTAAAAAATGCGACACCTGTCAATTAACTGCAACTGTATTACAAAAGCTTTGCTCGCCGGCATTATTTGCATGCTATGTATTTTTCCTTTTGCTATACATGCCCAAACAACTGCTACAATTGAAAAAGCAAAATCGAACAATAAAATAACCCGGATTTTTTATGGGCAGGCCAGTTTTTATGCCGGTAAATTTAATGGGAGACGTACAGCCAATGGTGAGATATTTGATCAAAAAAAATTAACCTGTGCATGCAATCTTTTACCATTGGGTACATGGATAAAAGTTACCAACCTGAGAAACAACAGATCGGTTATTGTAAAAATAAATGACCGCATTCATCCCAGGATGAAACGAGTTGTGGACCTGTCGAAATCAGCAGCACAAAAGCTTGGGTATGAATCTCGGGGATTAACCAGGGTTAAAATTGAAGTATTAGATAAAAAACGCATCCCTAAATAATTTTGAAGGTCGTAATTAGCTATAATTCAGACTGTATAATAGTTGGAATTATGTTGGTAAAATATTTTAAGATATGGAACTAAGCGACTATTTTTGTTGCGATTTAGAAAATTATTACTTATGAAGAAAATCTTATCAATTTTTATAGGCTTAGGTCTACTTGTTACATCTTTTGGACAAGCTGATAACAAAAAACGACCATCATTGGGAATTCACTTTATATTGAATGATTTCAGAACAGCCCAAAGCATCCGTACTTCTGGTTTATCCACCGTTCTTCGCTCAAAAGAATGGCATAAAACTAACACGATGTTTGCCGGCATCGGGATTAGTTATTTACAGGGATTAAATAATAATCTTGATTTTGTTGGTACATTATCAGGTTCTTTTGTAAGATATCCCATAAAAGATAAGCCCTTGGCCAATAATCCAAGTTTATTACTGGAGGCTGCTGCTACTGTTAATTTGAAATTATTATCAGACAATTATTATGTGAACCCTTTTATTACTGCAGGGATAGGTGCCTCTAAATACAGGGGATATTTTGGCGCTTTTATGCCTTTTGGCTTAGGTGTTCAGGTAAAAGTGGTTGATGATGTGTTTTTATTATTAAATTCTCAATACCGTGTGCCTGTTACAGAAAATGCTTCCTACCATTTTTATCATAGTATAGGTGTGGCCGCAAGCATATCAAAAAGGCCTGAACCTGCACCTGTTGTTATACCGCTTCCAGTAGTTGAGCCTCCAAAAGACAGGGATGGCGACGGAGTATTGGATGTTGATGATAAATGTCCTGATGTTCCAGGTCTTGCATCTTTACAGGGTTGTCCTGATAGAGATGGCGATGGTATTGCTGATGCTGATGACAAATGTCCTGATGTTGCAGGTTTAGCACGCTACCAGGGTTGTCCAATTCCTGATACAGAT
>JAYUYX010000147.1:0-26146 GCA_043752205.1 Chitinophagaceae bacterium | reverse complement strand
AAATAGAAGGTGCCCAAAGTCAGCATGGATAAAACCGCAGGTAATAAACCGGTAGTATTGATTTTTCTCACTCACTGCCGGAGGATAGAAGATCAGATTTTCCATTACCTGCTCATTTTTAAAAGCGATCAGGGAGACAATTACTGTGGTAACAATGATAATTAGGGTTATTGAGATCATATGGATTTAAATATTTTCAAACATACAGATAAACTAACTATGGTGATATTTCTCATTCCTTGTTATGGTACATGCCCGGTAAACCTGTTCTGCCAGGATAAGCCGTACCAATTGATGGGGAAAAACCAGTTTGGATAAACTCCATAGGTAATCAGCTCTTTTAATTATTGTATCATCCACTCCATAAGCGCCGCCAATTAGAAAAACGAGATTTTTAGTACTCTTATTTGCATAAAGCCGGATCAGATCAGCCAACCCTTCTGAAGTAAGCTGCGTTCCTTTTTCATCCAGGACGACAAGGATATTATCCGGTTTTAAGAGCTTTAAAATAATTTCGGATTCGCCTTTTTTCAGATCTTCTACAGGCAGGGCGGATGCATTTTTAACGGAAGGTATCAACTTCCATTCTGCCGTATAGTAATGAGAAATGCGTTTTGTAAAAATCTCTATTCCTTCATTTACATGGGATTCATGGGTTTTCCCAACAGACCAAAAATGAATTTTCACTTTATAATTTATTGCAAAAGTGCTAACATCTCTTCAATAAAAATTTATTATTTTTGCGGTCCACCGGCTGCGTAGCTCAATTGAATAGAGCATCTGACTACGGATCAGAAGGTTTTAGGTTTGAATCCTAACGCGGTCACACATAAAAATAATAGCTGCCATTTGGCAGCTATTATTTTTATTATAGTTATCTAAAATATTATAACCCGTTTAAAAATTGATGGTGAATCAAATCTACTACATCTACCAGGTTTTTTGTTTCTTCAAAAACTTTTAATTGCCTGTCGGCACCCGTACCTTGCTCAAGCATTTTATGTACATTGCTGATAGCATGACGGCTTCCCAATTCAGGTATTACGTCATCAATAAAATCAAGCAGTTCATATATCAATACTCTTGTATTTACTTCCGTTTCTTTTCCAAAATCTATTAGGCTGCCATCAATACCATACCGGCCTGCACGCCATTTATTTTCTGTTATCAAAGCCCGGGAATACATCATAAAGTTCAGGTTCTGGCTGTGCAATTTATATATCTTGGCGCATACAGCCTGAAACAATGCAGCAATGGTAATGGTTTCCTGTACCGTCATGGGTACATCGCATATCCTGAATTCAACGGTATTAAAGAAAGGATGTACTCTCAGATCCCACCATATCTTTTTAGCATTGTCAATACAATTGGTCTTTACCAAGAGTTTTATATAATTATCATAGGCCTCAATGCTGTCAAAATAATCAGGAATACCTGTACGTGGGAATTTATCAAATACTTTTGTACGGAAAGATTTGTACCCTGTGGTCCTACCTTCCCAGAAAGGAGAGTTGGTACTTAAGGCATAAATATGTGGTAAAAAGTATCGGGCGGAATTAGCAATGTGAATAGCCATCTGGCGGTTTTCCATACCTACGTGCACATGCAAGCCGAAAATCAGGTTGCTGCGGGCCGCCTCCTGTAATTCATTTACAATTTCACTATATCTAGCATGATCAGTTATGAGTTGCTTTTCCCAATGACTGAAAGGATGTGTGCCAGAGGCTCCAACCCATAGCCCCAGTTCATCTGCAATACCACTGATGGTTTTCCGTAAGGTTCCAACATCAATAAAAGCTTCATCAATGTCCTTGCAAATATCGGTACCCACTTCTACAACGGCCTGGTGCATCTCTGCTTTCACTTTATCTTTGATCACTTTCTGACCTTCATGTACAATCTTTTGCTCATGACTTTTGAGTTCCCTTGTTTCCGGATCAATAACCATGTATTCTTCTTCTACACCAAGGGTAAAATGTTTATAAGATAGGTTTGCCATTTTTTTTATTTATACAGTTTCTTTTTTGCCGCGCTTTTTTTAATATACTCACCCCACGTTAAATTATCGGTATTCTCTTTATGCTCCATGGCTTTCTCAATAGCATACGTTGCGGCGGTCTCTACAACCCAATCAAAATTCTCCTGCCCCACACTGCTTACCTCTGCATCAGGTGCAGGGTTGCAAAAGTCAATAGCATAAGGTACACCGTCTCTTAGAGCCAGCTCCACAGTATTAAAATCATATCCCAGGTAATGACAGATACGGAGTACGATATCTTCCATTAATTTATATCTTTCAGGAGATGGCTTAAAATCTGCAACATAGCGCAGGTGATGCGGATTGCGGGGCTCATAAGGCATAATCCGAACGTATTTACCCCCAATGCAATAGCACCTGTAATATTCATCAAACTTTATTTCTTCCTGTAGCATCATTACTAGTTGCTCAGTCTCAGCATGTTTTTCAAAGAATTCCTCCATGCTGTTCAATTGATAAACACTTTTCCATCCACCGCCTGAAAACGGTTTCATGTATGCCGGGAATCCGATATAATTAAAAATACCTTCCCAATCCATGGGGTAGGCAAGGTTACTAAAAGATTCTTCACTGGTATCCGGGGGCAAATCCCTGGATGGAAGTATAACTGTTTTTGGAACGGGCACATTTATTTTTGTGGCGAGGCAATTATTAAAGAATTTTTCATCGGCACTCCACCAGAAGGGGTTATTTATTACAGTGGTACCACATAAAGCAGCATTTTTTAAGAAAGCCCTGTAAAAAGGAACATCCTGTGATATACGGTCGAATATTACAGCATAGCCAGAAGATTCCCCCTGCATAACTTTATCAATTCGTACGGCTTCAGCCATAACTCCATCAATCTTTTTACTGTTTACCCTTTCAATAAATGCTTCGGGAAAGCTTCTTTCTTTACCGAATAATACGCCGATCTTCTTCATGATTATTATTTTTGATGATTTTTGTTTTTAGCTGCTCTGTCTATTTTAACCTTTTCAAATATATTTTTTCGTAGCCAATAAAACAAATTATGTTTTATTATAAATATCTGCAAATAAAAAAATCAATCAACAGAACACCATCCTCAGGGTTTGCCGGTATTTACTTAATTTTGGGGATATGTCCATAATTAAGACAGCCAATATTTTAGTAATAAACCATACCATAGTTTCTCAATTCTTAGATCGTGATGTAAAGGTTGATTTTTACTTTCCTCCTCATACGGTTGATGCTTCAAATCTGAGCCTGTTATTCATAAATGATGGGCAAGACCTGGTGACTATGCAGTTTGAAGAAATACTTAATGATCTTTATGAGACCAAGGCGATCAATGATCTTTTTTGCGTAGGTATTCATTGTTCAAAAGATCGTAAAAATGAATATGGCACAGCAAAATACCTTGACTACAAAGGGAGAGGGGCTAAAGCTGGTTTATATAACCGCTTTGTATTAGAGGAGCTTTTGCCCTTCATAAGAAGTACATTAACTGGTTATTCATACAAAGAAAAATGTTTTGCCGGCTTCTCATTAGGAGGTTTGTGTGCTTTGGATATGGTGTGGAATCATCCTTTGGAATTCAGTAAGGCAGGGGTTTTCAGCGGTTCTTTATGGTGGCGTGATAAAGACCAGGAAGATGAGGATTTTGATGAAAATGTAAACCGCATTATGCACCGGCAAATAAGAGAAGATGAACATAGTTATCCCTGGCTAAAATTCTTTTTTGAAGTTGGCACACTTGATGAAATTGCTGATAGAAATAATAATGGTGTGATTGATTCTATAGATGATACACTAAGTCTTATTGAAATCCTTGTTAATAAAGGGTATGATAGAAATACTGCGCTTAAATTTTTGGAATTACAGGATGGCCGCCATGATGTGCCTACCTGGGCCAAGGCATTTCCTCCATTTTTAAAATGGGGTTGGGGAGTGGAATCTAAAATTTAACCATACTGATTATTTATTTTCAAAACTTTATAAAAAAATCCCTGTACTTGTACAGGGATTTTTTTATAAAGTACCTTACTACTTTTAGAAAGAATATCTTATTGTAACCTGGCCATTCCAGCGGCTGCTATTGAAGGCAGATATACCATCACTAACAACCCCAACCTTGTTATCGGGAGGCTTATTAAACCTGTAATTCGGGGTGTTTCCTGTAAAGTTTTGAACATTCAAAACAACTGCCTGGTCAAAGTTGAAGAAATATTGACGGCCGGCATTCTTATCAATTAGATTGGTAAGATTAAAGATATCAAAACGTAGAGACAACGTGTGGCGCACTTTACCGGTATTGATAGAGAAATCCTGCTGAATATTTGCATCCACTATATGTGTGAAAGGAGACCTTGCACCATTGCGCTCCGCAAATTTACCACGGTTCTTACTCAGGTATTTATCAGATAAGATAAATTCTTCGAACTGGTCTTTTTGTTGTGTAGGTGTGAGCGAGCCATTGGTAACAAAGGACATCTGGTCCATCTGGGCCCTGCTTGCAGGTATATACATCAGGTCGGTAAAGTTAACACCATCACCAATAACTGAAGCTCCATTCATGGTGTAGCTATATGGCTGGCCTGACTGTCCGTTGTATGTAAATGAAATGGTAGTTGCCATCTTACCTTTTAAATAAGTAAACTTTTTGGATGTGAGCGCAAATATCCTGTGGCCCATATCAAAATCAGATGTACTTAAAGGAAGATTGTTCCGGGTGCTTACAGCTTCCATATTTGCCCAGTTGGAATTATTAATAGAACTGGTACCTTCATTATGCACAACTGAGTTTCCGTAACCGTAAGAGGCATTAAATTGGAAACCTTTTTTTGTTTGCTTATCAATAGCTACAGTAAAATTATATGCATAACCTTTTTGTCCGGTGGTATTCTTGATCAGGATCACGCTGCTGTATGGGTTTCTGCCAGAATTGGTTGTAGCTGACGGGCGATAGGTAAACCGGGCAGGGTTACCAGTTACTGAATGTACAAGCCGGGCGTCAGGGCCGGAAGTCATTACTGATGGAGGAGCAAAATTCACATTTTGCCAATCCACTTCATATATATTTTTGGTATATAAAATGTCGAAGCTAAGGTTCCATCCATTTCTTAATTTCTTATCTGCACCCAAGGCGAACTTCATTACTGCCGGTAAATGAAAATCCTTGGCAACAATGTTCATATCACCCTGCGGCCTTATCTGTGAAGGCGACAAACCAAAATCAGACTGTGTGTATTGGTTGCGCACATCAGGCCTGAAAACTACAGGCTGTCCGCCCATTTGTAAACCAAATTGGGTACCAGATGCGGTCAGTTGGGCTGTAGTACGCGCTGTATCCAGGGCACCTATAGTTATACCATTGTTTTGGTATACTCCACCCGGCCATACTAATGGTGTTCTTCCGCCAAATACACCTATACCACCCCGTATAACCACATTTTCCTCATCAATTGAATACTTAAATCCTAAACGTGGCGATATCTGCCACTTAGGTATGAACTTCTCACCTGATCTTGCGTCTTTTAGGTCATAAACTGCTGCAATTACCGGCCTTGCAGAGTCATTAAAGAATTGGTCTACAGGTACATCTGTCTGAAACTTAGTTCTGTCTGCTCTTACACCAAGTGTTAAAGTGAATTTGTCTGTCACTTTTATATCGTCGTTAATAAAGAAGCCTAAACGGATAGATTTAAATTTGGCTGCAGAATTCACAGCATCATCACCATTTTTGTCATTAGCATCCACCAATGAGTAACCCCTGCGAATTCGAGCTGCACCACGGTCTTCAATAAATGCCGTCAAGGGATTAATTGATGTAGAACCCGTGCCTAAAGCAGCGTAAGTATAAGCACTGAACGCCCTGTTCAGGAAAAGGTTATAGGATTTATTAAAATCAATATCAGCACCAACAGTAATGGCATTCTTACCAACATAAATTTTAAAAGCATCATAAAAATTTAGTATCCTTTGTTTAAGCAAGTTAGCCGAAGATGCAGTTTCTGTACCGAAATTTATGTTTGGCCCACCATTATAGGTAACGATCTGTACGCTAGGGAACGGATTCCCTTTAGGACCTCTGTCATCAACCACATCCGTCATAGAAACCCTGAATTTGTTATTTACTTTATTACTGAATTTGGTATTCAACTCAAGGTTACCGGAATGAGTTGTGGAAGGAAAAAACTCTGCACTGTTAACAAAATTAATATTTGTGCCGGTACTGCGTCCCGGATTGATTCTTTCCGTATTGGTGTAACGGTAGCTAAGCGTAAGCTTATTCTTACTGTTGATATTAAAATCAAAACGCGTATTGATATTTAAACGGTCTATGTCATCCGGATTATTCAGGTAATCTCCCGGGTCGTAACCATATTTTGTTTTCAAGAAATTTACCACTTTAGCCACTGTATCAACTATATTGAACCGGATGCTGCCATCCGGATTCAAAACGTTTACTGGCGTATATGGCTGGGGACGGCTGTCCTTTTGTATTTCAGCATTTACAAAGAAAAATGCCCGGTTTTTAATAATTGGCCCCCCAATGGTAAACCCATACGTCTTGTTTTTAAAGGGAGTTAATTTTTTACGGGCATTGTCCGGCAATTTGCCTGGTGTTTTTCCGGCAAGATCCTCGTTGCGGAAAATATAATACGCTGAACCATGAAAATTATTAGAACCCGATTTGGTGATTGCATTTATAGCTCCTCCTGTAAAGTTACCCAGCGCAGCATCAAAGGGTGAAAGTTGAACTACGATCTGATCAACGGCATCAATACTGATTGGAGGAGTTCCGGCACGTCCACCATTGGTAGCTGTTTCACTAATGCCAAATACGTCATTATTAACAGCGCCATCAATCATGAACCCATTATAACGGTTATTCTGTCCACCTAGAGAGATACCTCCACCAGAAGTGATCCTTGCTTGTGGCGTAAAACGAACAAAATCATTTAGGTTTCTACCTATTGTTGGTAATAGGTTTAATTTATCTCTTCCGATCTGTGTTTCATTACCTGTTTTAATTGTTGTACCTCTTGTACCAGCAACTACAACAGCTTCCAAACTGGTAGTTTTATCTGCAAGTTGAAAATCAACTGTCAATATATCTCCCAAAACAAGAAACAGGTCTTCTTTTTTATCAGCCTCAAAACCTACATAGGAAGATGTGATTGTGTAAGGACCTCCTGGATTCATATTGTTTATATCAAAACGGCCACCCGAACGGGCTGCTGCAGTGTAAACAGTACCAGTCGGGATATGAGTGGCTGTAATAGTTGCACCTGGTAATTGACTACCGCTCTTACTTTTTACAACACCCGATATACTGCTGGTAGTAACCTGAGCAGATAATGCAAAAGGGAAAACCAATAGTATCGTTAATAAACGTACAATTTTTTTCATTCTCATAATGTTTTGTTTTACGCTGGCAAAGAAACTAAATAAAAGCCGAATTCTGTTAACTTTTATTAACAAATTACAAGGATTTGACAACTTCTTAATTATACATGCTGAACCAATTCTTTGCTTAACGCAAAATTAATCAACAAACTCAGCATAAATAAGGGTTTATACTGGAAATCGATGTGAAAAATCTTGCATATTTAGCCCCGGATTTACCCAGAAGCAGTATTATTTTTATTAAAAAAAATCGTGTAAAAATGATACTGCCCAAAACAAAATAAATAAAATAAAAAGATTACATAATATGCAGTAATTTTTTGAATTTCGATTATACAAAATCAAAGTTTTACCAAAACCGAAAGATTAAATTTTTGAATGTTGTTAACTTCGCTGAATAATTTAAAATATGTTAGACAGTATAGAGAGTGCTATTGCAGATATAAAAAAAGGTAAACTAATCATTGTTGTAGATGATGAGGACAGGGAAAATGAAGGAGACTTTATTACTGCTGCAGAAAATGCCACGCCCGAAGTGATCAACTTTATGAGTACACATGGTCGTGGATTGATATGTACCCCATTGATTGAAGAACGCTGTCAGGAACTGAACCTACAGCCAATGGTGGTAGATAATACTTCGTTACATGAAACAGCATTTACAGTAAGTGTGGACCTGCTGGGAGATGGCTGTACAACGGGTATATCAGCTCACGACAGATCAAAAACAGTAAGGGCTTTGGTTAACCCCAATACAAAACCTGAGGACCTGGGAAGGCCTGGGCATATTTTTCCTTTACGTGCTAAAAAAGGGGGTGTACTCCGACGTTCTGGCCATACCGAGGCTACAATAGACATGAGCCGCCTGGCCGGTTTTGAGCCCGCCGGGGTATTGGTTGAGATTATGAACGAGGATGGTAGCATGGCACGCTTGCCCCAATTAAAAGAGATCGCAAAGAAATTCGATCTCAAACTGATCTCCATAAAAGATCTTATCGAATATCGTTTAAAACAGGAGACCTTAATTAAAGAAGAAGTACGGGTACAGTTGCCAACTAAATGGGGTGTATTTGAGCTGATTGCATTTGAACAATTGAATACTGGTGAAATTCATATGGCTCTCAAAAAGGGAGAATGGGAAAAAGATGAGCCGATCTTAGTAAGAGTGCACAGCAGTTGCATGACGGGAGATATTTTAGGATCGCTACGTTGTGATTGTGGTGACCAGTTGCACCATGCAATGAAAATGGTAGAAGAGGCCGGCAAAGGAGTTGTGTTATACATGAATCAGGAGGGCAGGGGGATTGGCCTTTTGAATAAACTGAAAGCTTATAAATTACAGGAACAGGGCCGTGATACGGTAGAAGCCAACCTGGAACTCGGGTTTGATATGGATGAAAGGGATTATGGGGTTGGTGCCCAGATATTACGCCACCTGGGTATTAGTAAAATGAAATTGATGAGTAACAACCCCCGCAAACGTGCCGGCTTGCTTGGCTATGGGTTAGAAGTGATAGAAAATGTGCAGATAGAAATGGCTTCCAATCCTCATAACGAAAAATACTTACAGACAAAGAGAGATAAATTAGGACACGAAATCCTTAATGGGTAATCAAGGCTTTTTTAACCTGTTCTTGCTTTTTTCCTCTCGTTGCAATATCCTTTCGGCTTTGGTAAGTTTGTCAAAATCCCTGGTATAGCTTAGGCGTACACCTGTTCTGTTACGTTGGCCCAATGTGGCATCCACAACAGTCCTGTTAAATCCTACAATTCTTAATTTGCCATCTGCGCTTAATAAATATTCAATGGTAATATCGGGAGTAAGCAATACGTTAGTATTACGTGCCAGTAAAATATAAGGATTGTTATAATCAATATTTCCACCAAGCGAAACTACCAGCCGCCCATTTATATAAGCTTTTTTAAATCCAAAATTACCCGATGCTTCCAGCGCATTAATAAGTTCGGTACTGGTTAAATTATAATTGGAATTAAAACTGATATAAGGTGTAATGGAAGGATCTTTAAAAAGTCTTTGAAAAACCTTGGTTAACTGGTTATTTAAAAAACCCGAAATTACCTGCCCTGCAGTACCTGATAAAAAAGATGCTGTAGATGCACCAAAGCCGCCATTATTATCATTGATGAATGTATTGAACAGGAGTATTGAAGCTACCTGGCGGTTCTGTTCATTTTCATCCCTGGAGAATTTTTTTAAATTTTCCAGTAGCACGGGATCTTTTGAATAATCTGTTTGTTTGTTCTGCGGTATCTCAAATTCAAAAGAGATCTTAGGTGCTTTTAAAGTATTGGTGAGGTGGGCAACTATCAGCAGGTCAGATTTTTGTTGGTACTTTCCACGGCTTGTTGCCAGGCTGCTCAGGTCAACATTTGGCGCCAGATAATCTGCATTGATATTTATCTGTGCTTCATAAGGGTCTCCATTCCACGTTATAGATGAACCATCGTTTATGTTAAAATATTTTTGCAAAAATGTCTGAAAATTAAACTTGTATTCCCCATCGGTAATATTATACCTGCCCCTTATACTCAATGGCTGCTTGGTTCCTACAACTATGTTCAGTAATCCGTTACCACGGCCTTTAATAATATCTCCTGTTAACTCATCTAGTATCAGGTCTATCTTGCAGGCAGGGTTAGCCGTTAAATTCATGTTGATCAAAAAATTAGAAGCCTGCTTGCCTATATAATCATCTTCCATTTTACTACCGTACTGTATAAAGTCAATGTAGTCTATCTTTCCAAATTCCTGGCTGGTACTGGTAGGTATAAAAATATGGCTGGTATCAGCGGCTGAGGGTTCGCCGGTGATATTCATCCGCATGTCAGTAACCGGTCCATTTAAGGTCATTAGTGCCTTGCCTATAACTTTTCCGTAAAACTGGCTGTTGTCTCTTTTTGTTGTATTTAAAAGTAACATTTTATTGGTCTCAAAACGAATATTACTGAAACCAAAATCCTTGAAAAAGCTATGTTGCAATTTGCCCCCTGCAGTACCTGAATTCCCTAATGTATCTTTTAAATTGAGGCTTCCAAAATCAATTTCATCTGGATTAAAAATAATGGTCTCATCTGCAAATTTGTAAGTGCATTGCGTGTACTTAATCTTTAATTGCCCCTCTGTAATATTTACTGTTCCCGTTACATATTGATGCCCTGCTCCTCCATAAATCTTAAGATCAGAATTGATATTGCCTTTCATATCGCTGAAGATGCTGCCAAGATAATTATTCAGAATACTCATGTCAAACCTGTCGGCATGAAATGCGATATCCATTTTATTGGCGGTTGTATCCTTATAATTAAAGTGACCATCAATATTAAATTTATACAGGTGTCCATCTGCATCAGCTTTTATTATTACCAGGCCTGTGGTAGTATTTACTTCACCTTTTATTTTCACACTTCCTAATTCCTTGTTATCCAGCCTGAAGTCATCTGCTACAGCATCATATTCTATTATCTGCTTACCAAACGGATCTCTTAATTTAATGATACCGCTTAAAATACCTTCCAGCCGGGGTTGCTTTAAAAAGAACGGCGTAAAATCATTGATATTTACAGTGGTTAATTTTGCAACAAGATTAGTATGATCTGTGAGTTCATCGAGCTCTGTGGAGATCACGATCTTTTGATTGCCTTGTGTAAAAGTGATATCATTAGCTTCTATATAAGATTTACGCAGCGTAATCTCTCCATCCTGCGCCAGGTTCCATTTCTTATCATTCAATATAAATGAGGAAGGGGATAAATGGATCTTTATTCCATCAGTATATGTTTGGAGGCGGGCATTCAGTTGTGCATCGCTTAATGTTTTACTGGCACTGGTTGATAACTGTATGTTGGAAATATCGTTTTTAGAACTGAAGATGAGTTTTGTATTAGGAAAATGCAGGCTATCGGAAATAAAAATATCCCTTACAGAAACGGTAGTGTTCAAACTGTCAAAATTTCCCTTCCCGTTCAATTGAATGTCATCAAATTTTTTTCCATCATAACTGAATTGCGGTATGCTGGCATTGATATTAAATTCATTTGTTGCCATTTTAAGGTTGCCCGAAAAAACCGAATTGTCAAAACCTGTTAAGCGGTTATCAAGTAAGCGTATATATCCATCAACTTCTTTTGTTTTAATTAGAAAAGAAAAATCCTGGTCACCAATGGTATAATTTGGTTTTTTAAAATAAGAAGGATAGTAGCGGTTAAGAAAAACCTTAAAGGCATCAGGCAGTTCCATTATTTTAAACTTTCCTGTAATGCTGCCTTCTACTTCGTTTGTTTGTATGGAAAGGATCTTGTTTTCTCCCTCCATAAAAGAATTTAACGAAAAGTAGTCAAATGATAGGGTGGTAGTATCATGCAGCAATATAGCATTATACATTTTTGCAGTACCCAAAAAGTTGTCAATATTATTACCTGCAAAATTTAAATTTAAAAGTCCCGACAAAGTGAAATTGCCTTTTGTGAGTTTTAGTTTTTGCAGATTTGCTTTTTGCAGGTCGGCATTAAAATCAAATTTTGTTGTATCTCCCAACAGCGTTATTGACCCATTTAAATTATTAATAACCAGGTTGGGGTCATTAATATCAAGCTGCCCTTTAAATTGTTTTTTTATGAAGGTTCCGTCAATAGTAATGTTTTGGTAAGTGTAATTCGAAAATTCCAGCCGGTGAATTTTTCCATTGAAATCTGCCTTTAAATTATTTAAGGAAAAACCGCTGCCTTTTACTTTTCCATCCAGGGCCACTATACCCACCTGTCGGGTATTAAAGAGCCTGCCAAGATCAAATCCCGTCGAAGATATTTTTCCGGAATATGAGGGTACTTGGCCGGTAGGCAACTTCATATTCAGATCGGCATTTAAATTTCCAATGCTGGTATTTATATTTCCATAAGCAACAAAATCCTGGATAAAGCCAGTAAAATTTCCCTTAAAGCGAATATTACCCAGACTATTTAAAGTTTTGGGCCCAATAGATTTTATAGAAGGTACGAGTTTTACGAGGTCGCGGTAATTGGTCTGCAGGTCATTCGATTTAAAATCTATAAAGGTGTTGTAAATATCAGGCAGGCCTTTTAAGGAAATATTGCCGTTAATAGTTGTATTATCACTTCTTAATTTTAAGTTGGTTGCAACAAGGTTATCAATACTGCCTTTAGCATTGCCATCAAAATAAATAAGCCTGTTCCATGATTTTATATTGGGAGCAAAAAAAGCAATATCATCAGAGTGTATATAACTTTTATTAAATCGGCCTTCCAGTTTTACGTTATGCAGAAAGTTACTCATGTCGGCATTAAAATTCTTGTACCGCATAGCATAATAATTACTTAATCTGCTTTTGTTGGTTCGGATATCAAGTTCTCCAAACTCCATCATATCCGGGGTTAACTTCAATTTGCTAACCAGTTGTTTTATTTCGAAGCCACTTTTTTCTTTTGCCGATAAATTCACATTTGCAGTAAGTGTGTCTTGAGCGAAAAGAATATTACTTAAATCGCCATTGATATTTGAAAACATCAAATGCTGCCCGTCAAAGCGGTCGGTATATGGCCCACGGGCTGTTTCTTTTTCATTAATAAAGCTTCCGTTTTTAATAAGGATTTTACCAACGCTAAATTGCCATCCACCCGGATTCCATTGAAGTTTATCCGGATCGGTAGTGATCAGAGGAGGATCAACAATAAATGGAGCTAAAGGCATATTACCTCCATAATCATAGAGTGCAAAAACAGGGCCGTCAACATTGACTTCCTTCAGGGCTATTTTTTTTTTGTAAAGATCGAACGTATCTGCTGTTACATACAATGATCTTATAGAACCTTTCATATCCTGACCCAGCCAATGATCAATTTTATTAAAAAAAACATTTTTCATATCAATCACCTTCAGGTCGAGTTGTATGTCGTTGTTCTTAGCTGCAGTTGATTTGGGTTTGGAAAAATAATCAATGATAAACTGGTAATTCCACACTGAGTCTGTTCGATTCATATTGATTATGGCGTCGGACATACCTACATATTTAAGCACAGGCTTCTGTTTAAAGAAAAACCAATCAGTTATACTTACTTTGAGCAGGCCTGCATATAATAAAGTGTCCCTTTTTCGATCTTCGATCAAAATGCCTTCTACAAGCATCTTATCAAACAAACCAAACTCTACGTTTTTAATACTGACTTTTGTCTTTAATTCTTTCGATAAGGTTCTTGAAACATTCTTAACTAACCAATTTTGTACGGGATTTATATGCAAAATGCACCAGGTAGAAAAAAGTAGTGTTATGATAAAAAGGAAGAAACCGGCTTTATGCCTGCTGTTTCTAAATATAATGCCCCAGGCAAATGCCCAGCCCAATAAAAGTATAATAAAAATTAAAGTAGATATTGGTAATATAAAGATGTATAAAAGCGCAAGCACTACCCAGAACAGCAGTGCCATCAAAAACCATTTTGATATGTTACGAAGTTTTTGCAGGATTAATGATTAGTTGTAAAAATAGCTATTAAGCCGCGTTAAGGCAAATTCGATACCAAACTTTACATTTATTTTAAAGGTAAAAGGATTATAAGACTCAGCCTTTTACATACATTTGCCAGTTAAATTCTTGTGAATTCCCTTTAGGAATGGAAAGATTTTTCCAGTCTGCTTTTTTGATATGCTTAGCTATACAAACGACCTGGCCTACATGATACGGATAATGTGCCAGTTGCCTGTTAATGGCATCAATTACTAATAAACCCTCTTTGCGTATATAAATTGTTTTTAAAAGATCTTCTGTTGTTAAAGAGGTCAGAGCACCAAGGCAACAATCCCATCCTTTTTGCCAACATGCATTAAGCTGTTCTTTGCTCATTTTCCGTTCTTCAAATTCCGTATCCCGGTTTCGCCATGCTTTTTCTCCATCGGAGTTTAAAAAATCTGTCCAGCGGCTTAGCATATTGCCAGCCATGTGCTGTATGATGATAGCGATGCTGTTGCTTTCATCATCCGGCTTAAAATGCAGATCAGCTTCGTTTAGTTGTGCAAGCGTTTTATTCCCAAGCTCTTTGTAATAAGTCAGGCGCTTTACGGCACTCTGTAAAAATTCCTGTCCTAAATTCATGGCTATCTTTTTAAATGCTGATTTTTTTACTTATCACTTTCAACTCTCAACTTTCAACTGCCTTAATATCCTCTTGCATCATCATCACCTCTTTTATCACCAACTGCAATGATCGTTCGATGTTGAGTTCGATTATTATTTATTTGTATGATCTCTGTCCTGCTCCAGACGCCCCTGGGTTTCATTGTATATCCCATTGCTTCCAGTTGCTTTGTTACAGTTTCCGGAAAATCACGTTCTACTGAGATAGAATCCGGCAACCATTGATGGTGAAATTTAGGTTTATTGATGGCATCTTCCGGACTCATATTAAATTCCAGCACGTTTACCAGGGTCTGGAATACACTGGTAGGTATAGTAGTTCCTCCCGGAGAACCTACTACCAGGTAGGGTGAGCCGTTCTTTAATACCAGGGTAGGTGTCATGCTGCTCAGCATTCTTTTGCCCGGGGCAATGGCATTATTTGCATTACCAAGTGCACCATACATATTAGGGACACCGGGCTTTACACTGAAATCATCCATTTCGTTGTTTAGTAAAAAACCTGCGCCGCTAACTACTGTTTTGCTGCCATAGGTATCATTGAGTGTGGTGGTAACTGACACTGCATTTCCATATGCATCTATAACGCTAAGGTGCGTTGTTTCTTCACTTTCTTTGATAATTCCGGCAGTTGTTGCCTTGCTGTTCCCAGCCTTTCCGGGTTCATAATCCTTCATGCGTTCTTTTAAGTAAGCTTCGCTTACCAAAGTCTTTACCGGCACTTTTACAAAATCCGGATCTCCTAAAAATTCGGCCCTGTCGGCATAAGCCCGGCGTTCCACCTCAGTCATCAATTGCACCGATGCTGCGGTTTGAAATTGCATGGCAGCAATATTTTTATCCTCAATCATCTTCATCATTTGCTGCACAATAATACCGCCGCTGCTGGGCAGGGGCATGGTTATTACCTGGTAGCCTTTATAATTAAAATCCAGTACAGGCCTTTCTTTAGCCCGGTAATTTTTAAGATCGCTTAAAGAAATAATGCCGGCTCCTTTGCGCATTTCAGCAACAATAAGCCTGGCAGTTTCTCCTTCATAAAATCCTTTCTGCCCATTATCCCTTATACGCCTTAAAGTTTTTGCAAGGTCTTTCTGTAACAGCAGGTCACCTGCTTTCCATTCTGTTTCTTTTACAAATACAACAGCGCCTGTATTAAGTGCTACAAATTCTTTTTTTGTACTGTTAAAAGAACTGGCTTGCAATGCGGTTATGACAAATCCTTTTTCGGCAAGGTCGATTGCGGGCTGAATCAATATGGCAAAAGGAAGCTTTGCATATTTCATGCTGGCAAACAGGCCTGCCACCGTACCCGGTACACCTGAAGCAAGGTGGCCTTTCTGCGATAGGTTGAGTTGCGCATTTCCTGCCGCATCGAGGTACATATCCCGGCTTGCTTTGCCAGGCGCTTTTTCCCGATAATCGAGACTGATATTTTTGCCATTCTTTAAATGAGCTACCAAAAATCCACCGCCCCCAATATTACCTGCCCCGGGGTAAACAACTGCTAATGCCAGTTGAGTGGCAATAGCAGCATCAAACGCATTACCGCCTTTTTTTAAAATGGATAGGCCTATCATACTTGCCAGCGGATGGGCAGATACAACTGCACCCTTACTGCAACTGACCTTTTTTTGAACAGCATAATTTTTACCATTAATCGTTTGGGCATTGGTGCCTATGGTAAAAAGTGAAAGTATAATCAGCCAACCGGTATAATAAGTTCTTCGAAAATGCATAAAATATCTTTTGCTCAATTTACTTTATTAACCGCAAATTGATTTCAACAATTATAAATGGATAAGCGGATGGTCTAAGTCACCTGCTTTCTTTATTTTCACGTAATATTATCATTTTAATAAATAGTTTTACCGGATACACTTAAGTAACAGCAATAAAAACATACAATGAGAATCAGATCCTTAGCAGTTATACTGCTTTTTATAAGCAACAGTTTATTTGGGCAATTAAGATCGCCCGATGATTTTTTAGGCTACCAGCTAGGAAGCAGGTTTACGCCACATTACAAAATTGTAAATTATTTTAATCAGACAGCGGCATCCAATCCGCAGTTGATAAAGTTGGAGAAATATGGTGAAACTTATGAAGGGAGAGATTTGCTGCTGGCAATAGTAAGTAGTGCTGAGAATATGGCCAGGCTGGAAGAGATTAGGAAAAACAACCTTCGGCTTACCGGTATATTAAAAGACAAACCTGCAGATGTTAATGCCCCTGCCATCATCTGGCTTAGCTACAATGTGCATGGCAATGAGGCAAGTTCTTCAGAGGTTTCTATGAAAACTTTGTATGAATTACTTAACCCAGGAAATGCACAAACTAAAGCCTGGTTAAAAAATACGGTTGTTATTATTGATCCCTGCCTGAACCCAGATGGAAGAGACCGTTATGTAAATTGGTTTACACAAATGGTTGGTAAAAATGCTGATGCCAATCCCAATACCAGAGAGCACAGTGAGCCATGGCCAGGCGGCAGGCTTAACCATTACAATTTTGATCTTAACCGTGATTGGGCATGGCAAACACAGGTGGAGACGCAGGCAAGAATAAAAAAATATAATGAATGGATGCCGCAGATCCATTGCGATTTTCATGAGCAGGGCATCAATAGCCCCTATTATTTTGCGCCGGCGGCCGAGCCATTTCATGAGGTTATAACTCCGTGGCAGCGGCAGTTTCAAACAACTATCGGCAGAAACCATGCCCGCTATTTTGATAACAATGGCTGGCTATATTTTACCAAAGAAATTTTTGACCTGTTTTACCCCGCTTACGGCGATACGTATCCAACTTATAATGGTGCGATTGGGATGACTTATGAGCAGGCCGGGCACAGCCGTGGCGGCTTAGCCGTAGAAACAAATGATGGCGACACGCTTACATTAAAGGACAGGATCGCACATCATTTCACCACCAGTATCAGTACTATTGAAATTGCATCGCAAAACGCCGGTAAGTTAATCACTGAATTTAAAAAATATTTTGATGATGCAAATACAAATGGTATTGGAGATTATAAAACCTATGTAATAACTGAGACCAATGCAGGCAAGCGTGAAATGATTAGGAATTTTTTTGAAATAAACGGTATTAAATACAGCAGTGTAAGCGCAACAGCGCTCAAAGGCTATAATTATTTTACGGGCAAAGAAGAAACATTTACGGCATCAAATGCTATTACGGTTTCTGCTTACCAGCCTAAATCGGCATTGGTAAAAGTTTTGTTTGAGCCCAGTTCAAAATTAAGTGATTCAGTTACCTATGACATAACCGCCTGGAGCCTGCCTTTTGTTTATGGATCACAAACCCATGCGCTGAAAGAAAAAATTTCCGGATCGGCATACATACCTGCATCAGCAAATGCTGCCGTAACCAATGGGGCCTATGGCTACCTGGTAAATTATACATCTTTTAATGATGTTAAATTTTTAGCAGCTTTATTGAAGGCAAAGATAAAAGTGCGTTTTGCTGAAATGGAATTCACTTATGGTGGCAAAACATTTCAAAAAGGAACTATCATCATCTTGAAAAAATCAAATGAAGATAAACTGCAGGAGTTCGTTAACCTGGCAAAAGCATACAATGCTGCGGTAACATCTGTAAGCGGGGGCTTTATGGATACTGGTTTTGATTTTGGTAGTGAAAAAGTTCATCTCCTTAAAAAACCAACAGTTGCTTTATTAACAGGCAAAGGAACTAATCCCAATGCTGCAGGTGAAGTGTGGCATATGTTTGAGCAACAATTAAATTATCCCTTAAGTTTAATTAATGCAGAAGAGGTTGACGGCAGTGCTTTAAAAGGAATTGATGTGTTGATAGTGCCTGATGGCTCGTATAAATTTTTAAAAGATAAAGATGCAGCTGCCGAAGTAAAAATGTGGGTACAACAAGGTGGAAAGATCATAGCTATTGATAATGCAGCTTCACAGATTGCCAAAGCAGATTGGGGCATTAAGTTGAAAAAAGTGGAGGAAGATGATAAGAAAGATGATAAAAAGGATGACAAAAATATTTACGCTGATGTAAAAAGGTACGAGAACAGGGAAAGAGATGGCATTGTAAATAATATTCCCGGAGCTATTTATAAAGTAGAGATGGATAATTCGCATCCGCTGGCGTTTGGGTATGGCAACAATTATTATTCCCTCAAGTTGGGCAGCGATATATATGAGTTCATGAAAGAAGGCTGGAATGTAGGTATCATAAAAAAAGAAAATCAAACTGCGGGTTTTGTGGGGAGCGCCAGTCGTGAAAAGATTAAAGATGGAACTGTTATTGGTGTGCTGCCGTTGGGTAGTGGTACTATAGTTGTTTTTGCAGATGATCCCATTTTCAGAAGTTTTTGGGAGAATGGAAAGATGTTGCTGGCCAATGCAATTTTTTTAGTAGGACAATAAAAGTAAAAAGTCAAAAATAAAAATTAAGGCTTACATGTTTAAAACAATTAAAAAATCAGCTACCGCATTTTTAATTTTTAATATTTCGTTTTTAATTACAAATGCACAGGCACCAAGATCCTATACCTCTTCTGAAATTTTATTGCAGTTAAAAAAACTAAATGTACTGGGCTCGGTTTTATACATTGCTGCTCACCCGGATGATGAGAATACCCGGCTGCTGGCATACATGGCCAATGAAAGATTATACCGAACCGGTTACTTAAGTTTAACCCGTGGTGATGGGGGGCAAAATTTAATTGGAGATGAGCAAGGCATTGATCTGGGCCTGATACGTACGCAGGAATTACTGGCAGCCCGTCGTATTGATGGTGCAGAGCAGTTCTTCACCCGTGCATTTGACTTTGGTTACAGTAAAGGCCCCGAAGAAACCATGCGTATCTGGGGGCACGATAAAATTTTAAGCGATGTAGTTTGGGTCATCCGCAAATTCCGTCCTGATGTGATCATTACCCGTTTTCCAACAACCGGCGAAGGTGGGCATGGCCATCATACAGCATCGGCCATACTTGCCGGTGAAGCATTTGATGCAGCTGCAGACCCAACAAAATTTCCGGAGCAGTTATCCGCAGGACCCGGTGGGGCAAATGGTGTAACTGTATGGCAGGCCAAAAGAATTTTATGGAACAGTTTTAATTTTGGCGGCACAAATACACAAAGGGAAGATCAGTTTAAAATGGAGTGCGGCGATTATAATCCCATTCTTGGTAAAAGCTATGGTGAAATTGCAGCAGCAAGTCGCAGCCAGCACAAAAGTCAGGGCTTTGGTGTACCTGCACAAAGAGGAAGTGTTATTGAGTATTTAAAAACCATCAAAGGAACAACACCGGTAAATGATCTGATGGAAGATATAAATCTAAGCTGGGAAAGAACAGGTGATGGGCTTACCAACACTGTAAATAAGATCATTGAAAAATTTGACGTCTCACATCCTGAAAAATCTGTACCTGCATTGGTTGACCTATACAAAATGGTTGAAAAAATACAGGACGATTTCTGGAAAGAGAAAAAACTTAATGAAATAAAAAATCTTATACAAAACTGCAGCGGGTTGTTTCTGGATGCTACAACCACTACGCAGTATGCAGTTCAGGGCGACAGCCTTAAAATAAACTTAGTGGTCAATAACCGCTCCGGTGCAAATGTTTTAAGTGCCGATGCTCATTTAAATGATGACTATATTATTTTTGACCAGCTTAAAAAGAATGTGAATGTTACGCAGGCCTATACCATGTTTATAAGCCCTAAAACAACACTTACTCAACCTTACTGGCTGGAGAGCCCGATGGATAAAGGAAGTTTTAATGTTACTGATCAACAGCAGATTGGTAAGGGAGAAAGCGAGCCTTTGAGTGTGGTGTTTAGTATGATGATAGAGGGGAAAGAATTTAAATTCACCAGGCCCATCAGGTATAAATTTACTGACCCAGTAAAAGGTGAATTGTATCAGCCTATAACTATTCTGCCAAAAGCTGAGGTGAATTATAAAGGCAATGTATTTTTATCCATTAATAACAGGTCTGTTAACGTTGGAACACAAATAAAATCGAACCTGCCTGCTATTTCTGTTTATACTGTTAATAAACTGGCCTCGCAAAAGATCAGAAACTCCAACAATCCTTTTGTATATAAAAGCAGTAAGGAGAATATGGTGAACCTTGAATTATCAGATTTTGCTTTTACAGGTGTTGAGGGTGATTATGTTGAAGAAATAAAATTACAGGCCGGTGATGGACAGAATGCTTTTCATCAGTACAAGAAAAATATAGAGTACGATCATATTCCTTCCATTGTTTATTTCCACGATGCAACAGCCAAACTATCTAAGATAGACCTGAAGACCGAAGGAAATTATGTTGGATACATACCGGGTGCCGGCGATAAAGTGCCCGAAGCTTTAATAGCAATGGGATACAAAGTTGTAACACTCAAAGAATCAGATATCAGAGCACCTAATTTAAAACAGTTTGATGCAATTGTTACGGGTGTAAGGGCATACAATACCAATGAGTGGATGAATAATGTTTATGATGAACTGATGCTGTATGTAAACGAAGGCGGGGTATTGCTGGTGCAATATAACACGAGTAACCAGATAGGTCCCGTTAAGGCAAAAATATCTCCATATCCATTTAATATCAGCCGCAACAGGATAACAGATGAGGAAGCAAAAGTTAATTTCTTAATTCCTGATCATCCTGCATTGAATTATCCTAATAAAATAACTGATAAAGATTTTGAAGGATGGATACAGGAGCGTAGTATATATCATGCCGAAAAAGCAGATACTGTGTACAAAAATATTTTAAGCATGAAAGATCCGGGTGAAAAGGAACAGGATGGAAGCCTTATCATTACTAACTATGGTAAAGGCAGGTTTGTATATACAGGGTTGGTTTTTTTTAGAGAACTGCCTGCAGGAGTGCCGGGGGCATACAGATTATTTGCAAACTTAATTGCTAATAACAGGTCGAAATACATTAAATGATTTGTCATTCTGAGCGAAAGCGAAGAATCTCTGTTGGTATGATGCTTCGTTCCTCTCGCAGAGTCCTGTGGACAGCATGACAGCACAATAGAATTATGGATAAAGAAAAATCATATTGGAATAAATGGTACTTGGTGGTACTGCTTTTTCTAGTTGTGCAAATAATCTTTTTTTATTTGATCACTGTTGAGTTTAAATAAGACACACAGAATGCTTAAACAAAAAAAGCTTAAAATTTTAAAACTGCAAAAGCTCCGCCGCGGCGGATTTGGCTTATGAGTGGTATAGACTGGATCATATTATGTGTAGCGCTAGCAGGCATTGTCCTGTATGGTATCTATAAAAGCCGTACCACAAAAAATCTGGATGGTTATTTTTTAAGTAACCGTTCATTGCCCTGGTACCTGGTGCTGTTAAGTATTATGGGTACACAGGCAAGTGCCATTACTTTTTTAACAGGTCCTGGGCAGGCTTATAGCGATGGGATGCGTTTTGTACAATACTATTTTGGTTTACCCCTGGCAATGATCGTCATCAGTATATTTTTTGTACCTGTATTTACAAAGCTTAAAGTATACACTGCGTATGAGTTCCTGGAAAATCGTTTTGATCTTAAGACCCGTACACTTACTTCCTTGTTATTTTTGATATCCCGTGGGTTAAGCACCGGTATCAGCATTTTTGCACCATCCATAGTTTTAAGTTCCTTAATGGGCTGGAACATTTATTATACCAACCTGGTAATGGGCGGTCTTCTTATTATTTATACCATGAGCGGTGGAGCCAAAGCCGTTGCACATACCCAAAAATTGCAGATGATCATTGTGTTTGTTGCGCTTTTTATTGTGGGATATTTAGCCGTTAAATTATTACCTGATGCGATTGGCTTTACTGAAGCACTGCAGAAAAGCGGGGAAATGGGTAAGATGAATATTATTACCACAGGCTTTACAGACAAAGGGTTTAATTGGCAGGATAAGTACAATATCTGGAGTGGATTGATAGGAGGTTTTTTTTTAGCGCTCAGTTATTTTGGAACTGATCATAGCCAGGTTGGCCGTTACCTTACAGCAAAAGATGTAAAAGAAAGCCGGAAAGGGTTATTAATGAATGGCCTTGTAAAAGTACCTATGCAGTTTTTTATTTTATTGCTGGGGATACTCATTTTTTCATTTTACCAGTTTAATAAAGCCCCCATTTATTTTGACCAGGCTAAAGTAACCGTTGCTAAGCAAACAATTTATAAAGATTCTTTAACGGCATTGGAAATGCGTTATGATGCAGCACTTGCAACTACAAATATTAAAGAAGCAAGTGAATTGCGGGCAACATATAAAACAGTTTTGCAAGCAGCTTTGCCGGGGCAGGATACCAATGACAACAATTATATTTTTTTACGTTTTGTAATGGATTATTTACCCGTTGGATTGATAGGACTTATCATTGCGATAATCTTTCTTGCCTCCTGGGGTAGTATTGCTGCTGCATTAAATTCGCTGGCAGCAGTTACTGTTATTGATTTTCATAAAAAATTCTTTGTGAAAAATGATACGGAGTTTAAAGACTACAGGGTATCTCAATGGTATACATTTGGCTGGGGTGTTTTTTGTATCATCATTGCTATGTTTGCTCAAAATATAGGTAACAGCCTGATTGAGGCGGTAAATATTTTAGGGTCGCTGTTTTATGGTGTTATACTGGGAATATTTTTAGTTGCACTCGGTATTAAATACGTCAGGGGACATGCAGTATTTTATGCCGCTGTTATTTCTGAATTGCTGGTCATATTTATTTACCAGCAGCGTATTGTTTCTTTTCTCTGGCTTAATGCGATAGGTGCTATCCTGGTAGTTACTTTGGCTTTATTATTTCAACTTTTTATAAAACAAAAAGCGCCGCAATAATCCTTTCAATATTTACTGTCAGCCTGGGCTTGTCGAAGGCGATGAAATACAATGAAAGTCCTTTACATATAAACCCGCCATCGACAAGCTCAGGCTCACAACTTTTTAATTGGCAGATGCAGCAATTACTATAAAACAAAAAGCGCCGCAATAATGCAACGCTTTTTTGGAAGTATCTAAAAAGAAATTATTTCAAAGTCTTCTGCAAGTCTTTATTCATTTTTACATAGTCATCGTTTTTAGCTGCTGTAGCTAATTCCATTGATTTTTTTGAACTTTCCATAGCACCTGCCATATCGCCCATTTCTTTCTGAATTTTGGCTTTATATATCCATACCCAGAAAGCTTCTTTATTTGCTTCAATAGCTTTTGTGGCATTCTCTAATGCCATTGGTAAGTTTTTATCATACTCGTTGTAAAATTGAGCTGCAGCCCAATAAGGTTTCTTCTCAGTTTTCATAGCAGCCTCAATATTTGCACGTACTTTATCTTTAAAATTAGCAATAATGGGTATGGATACACCGGTTTTATCCCATTTGATATCGAGCGATGCAGTTTCTGGTTTGATATCAGAGAATTCCATGGTGAAGGACTCTACTTTATTTTTTAATTTCATTCGGGGTACAGTAAAACGTACTACATCTTCAGTTTCCTTATATCCATCAATTCCCCAGTTCTTTAAACCTTTGTTTAAAATGATCTCCCAACTATCCATACCCGGAATGGTGTACAAAACATAGGTTCCGGTATCTACTTTTTTACCACCAAATTCAACGGGTTCACTAAAAGCAATTTTTGTTGCCGCATTGGCACCGGTACGCCATAATTTACCAAAGGGTACAAGGTCGCCAAAAACCTTACGACCTTTTGCTGCAGGCCTTGAGTAGGTTAAGTCTATAGTGCCGATAGCAAAATCCTGTTTAACGGTTTGTGTAGGCGAAGGGGCTGGCATTTTTACCTGGGCTGTGCTTAACAATACAAGTCCCGCCAATGCAAAGGCTGATAATAATACTTTTTTCATACAGTTATTTTTTAGGAAGCTAAGTTACTAAATCTATTTAAAGAAGAGGGGTGCATAATAATTAAATCACAATTGTATTTGGACGCTTGCAGAAGTTTCTTGTCAGTTTCACTTTATGCAAATAAATTTGCGGTCATTGGTTTGGTCATAATTAAATATATTTATTCAGATTTAGTGGCAAAAAGCCGTGAAATCAATTAAGGTTTGCAATACTACTCAGCCAAATGCTAATTAATGGGAAAGAAACATAAAAAACCTGTATCAGCTACCCAGGCAGTTGAGCCTATATCCATAAGCAAGCCGAAACAAGGAAAACAGCTGGGATCAAAAAAAACGCTCTGGATTCAAATAATTTTGGTGGCTGTTATTTTACTCATGTATGGGAGCTCTATAAATTATGGGTTTACTATTGATGATAATGTATTTTATGTCAAGCATAGCTCTGTACAAAAAGGAGTAGCAGGTATACCCGAAGCTTTTACTAATGGCAGCCTGGAAAAATATAACGGCATGCAGGGACTGCAACCATACAGGCCGGTAACCCTCAGCTCATTCGCCATTCAAAAGCAACTTTTCAATAATGATCCCGCTAAGGCTCATTTAATTAATGTACTATTATATGTATTGCTGGTTCTGGTACTCTTTAATCTCCTGCTTAAATTAATACCGGCAACAAACCCTATTCTTTGCGGAATAATAGTGTTGCTTTTCGCTGTACATCCCGTGCATACCGAGGTGGTGGCGAGTGTAAAAAGCCAGGACGAGTTGCTTTCCGTATTATTTGCGTTGTTAGCGCTTTCGTATGCTGTTACTTTGGTGAAAGCTGATAAATGTTCAGTAAAATACGCTGTACTCAGTGTTGTCTTTTTTAGTCTGGCAGTTTTTTCCAAAGAAGGTGTGTTTGCCATGATATTAATATTCCCAATTGCATTTTGGTTGTTGCTGGCGCAGTCAATAAAACGTTCGTTGATCTATTCTATACCCTACCTTGCTGTAGGTATCTTATTTCTCTTTGTCCGTCACCTGGTACTCGATGGCCAGGTTCAAAATTATCAAAATACGATTCTCGAAAATGTGCTTTATAGTGCAAAAGGATTTGCAGAAGTTACTGCCACTAAAATGCAGATACTTCTTCACTACCTGCGCTTATTTTTTATTCCATGGCCACTCTCCTGGGACTATTCATACAACCAGGTGCCTGTAGTTAGCTGGAGTTCATTTACAGCATGGCTATCACTTTTGTTATATGGCGGCATGCTTATTTTTGCCCTAATAAAAATTAAAAAGCAACCCATTATTTCTTTTGGGATCCTCTTTTTTCTTATTATGCTTGCGCCAACGGCTAACCTGTTTTTTTTAAACGGGTCTACGGTATCCGAGCGTTTTCTTTTTCTTCCTTCACTTGGTTTAATAATAGCTGTTGTATATGGCCTGGTAAATATCTTTAAACTCAATTCAGTTAGCTTTACCGGCCCCGGTATAAGAAATTTTTATTTAATTTTTGGATTTGTAATTATTGTTTTTATTGGTTTAACAATTTCCAGAAGTAATGATTGGAAGTCAAACCTGGCTATTTTTGAAGCAGGTGTAAAGCATGCCCCTAACAGCAGCAGGACCAATGCTACTTTAGCAAATGAATATATCAAACTGGCAAATGTAGAACCCAACCCTCAATTAAAAA
>JAYUYX010000146.1:0-4739 GCA_043752205.1 Chitinophagaceae bacterium | reverse complement strand
AAAAAATAATAAAATGGAATTATTGATAACAGCAGGTGCAGGAGATATTGATACTTTAGTTGACCCGATAAAAAACTTAATTAACAATAAAGTTGGAGCGTAACAAACGATATAGCTTTAAAAATATAATGCTGGCAACACTTTGGATTGTGTTGGGGGGAGCTACTGTTTTTTTACTGGTTGCTGCAATAAAAAGCAAAGAAGGTCATCTGTGTAAAAAAGTTGAGATAAACATACATGGCGTAAGCAATAACTTTTTTGTAGATAAAAAAGATATTCTTAATTCTATTGTCGCTTTGGAAAAAACAAACCCGGTTGGAAAAGCCATTGGCTCTTTTAATTTGAAGGGGATGGAACTTGAGCTGAAAAAAAATGTGTGGATACGATCAGCAGAATTGTTCTTTGATAATAATGAAATACTGCAGGTTATTGTACAGGAAAGAGAACCGGTTGCACGTGTATTTACAACAACGGGTACAACTTTCTATATTGATGAAGAACTAACCATATTACCTCTTAGCGAAAAATTTTCAGCAAGGTTGCCCGTGTTTACCGGTTTTCCTTCAGATAAAAATGTACTTGCAAAAGTTGACAGTGCTTTATTGATGGATATTAAGAATATGAGCGTGGCCATTCAGAAAGATTCATTCAGCATGGCTATGATAGAGCAGATTGATATTACAAGCCAACGCAGCTTTGAAATGCTGCCAAAGATCGGTAACCAATTGATCATTTTTGGTGAAGGCACTGATGTGGTTGCCAAGCTGGAAAAAATGAAATTGTTTTATAAAGAGATCATGATTAAAGCCGGATGGGATAGTTACAGTGTAATTAACCTGCAGTATAAAAACCAGGTGGTTGCTAAAAGAAAAGGTGCAGAAGATATTGCTGCTGATTCAATGCGTACACTGCAGATTATGCAGTTTGTTGCAGAGAGAGCACAAAAGCAGGCTAATGATTCACTGCAAACTATTCAGCAGGATAATGAACGCAATACAGTTGACAGCACGATGATCCAACAATCGATACAGCGTGACGAAACCTATGAGTTACCTGCAGCAAGTGAATCAGTGAAGCAGCAGTCAGTAACAAACAGTATTGTAGCCAATAAAGAAAAACCTATAGTAGTGAAGAAAGAAACAAAAAAAATTATAAAGCCGGTACAAAAAACTGCGCCGGCAGCTAAGAAGGTTCAACAACCAAAAGCTGTTATGCAAAACAAAAACGATTACTAAAAATACAAACACAAAAAATACAATTATGAATCACGAACAACCCATCATCGTAGGTCTCGATATCGGCACAACAAAAATTGCTGCCATAGCCGGACGCAAAAATGAGTACGGCAAGCTGGAAATACTTGGCTTTGGCCGTGCCAACAGTAATGGTGTACAACACGGCATGGTGTTGAACATTGATCAAACCATAAAGGCTATTGAATTGGCTTTAAAAAACTGTTACGACTCTAATCCCAACCTGGAGATTGGAGAAGTATATGTTGGTATTGCGGGACATCATATAAAAAGTTTGCAAACACGTGGCGATATTGTTCGCCAGAGTATTGAGGAAGAGATAAGACAGGAAGAGATAGACAGGTTGGTAGCTGATCAATATCGTACATACATTCCCGCAGGAGACCAGATCATTGATGTGATACCGCAGGAATTTACGGTAGACAATTTTCAGAATATTCCCAATCCCATTGGTTACAGTGGAGTAAAAGTGGGTGCTAATTTTCACATCATAACCGGCGATAAAAATGCAATTAGAAATATAAACCGCAGTGTAGATAAAGCGGGGCTTATAACAAAGGACTTAGTTCTGCAACCACTTGCCTCTGCAGCCGCTGTAATGTGCGATCAGGATCTGGAAGCTGGTGTCGCCATAGTTGATATTGGTGGCGGCACCACCGACCTTGCTGTTTTTTATGAAGGTATTCTAAAGCATACCGCAGTAATTCCTTTTGGTGGAGAAAATATCACCAATGATATTAAAAATGGTTTAGGTGTTTTAAAAACACAGGCGGAGCAAATGAAAATCCAATTTGGCAGTGCATTAAGTGATGAGGCAAAAGCAAATGCATTTATTACCATACCGGGTTTACGTGGTATGGCGCCCAAAGAAATTTCGGTTAAAAATCTTGCAGGTATTATACAGGCCCGAATGAGTGAGATCATGGATTTTGTTACCTATCATTTAAAGCAGGTTGGTTTGGATACAAGAATGCTGAATGGTGGTGTGATATTGACGGGTGGTGGATCACAGCTTAAGCACCTGATACAACTTACAGAATATGTTACCGGTTTGAATGCCAGGATAGGTTATCCTAATGAACACCTTGCAGGCGGGCATATTGAAGAACTCGCCAAACCCATGTATAGTACCTGTATTGGTTTAATATTGAAAGGATACAATGATTATGAGAATAAGAACAAACAGTTTGAAGAACAGTTCAGGAGGGTAGAAGTACCGGGTTCTTTACAACAGCAACCGGTTGATGAAACACTAGACGTGGTTGATGAGAATGCACCGGTTAAAGTAAAACAACGCAAGTCTTTGAAAAATTTCATGGATGGTTTCAAGAACGGCCTGATCGATCTTTTCAAAGAAGAGGAAGATGCAAAACTGTAGAAGTTTTTAGATACGCAACTACTAACCCATTAATTCATAAACGCAGCGTTGTAAAATGCCGGCGTTAAAAAAAAAACTATGATACATTTTGATTTGCCAAAAGATCAATCCTCCATCATCAAGGTAATTGGTGTGGGCGGCGGCGGAAGCAATGCGGTAAACCACATGTTTTCGCAAAATATAGAAGGCGTGAATTTTATTATCTGTAATACAGATGCACAGGCCATTGCCCAAAGTAATGTGCCCAATAAAATTCAGCTTGGGCCGCATTTAACCCAGGGTCTTGGGGCGGGAGCCAACCCTGCTATTGGCCGCCAGGCAACCGAAGAAAGCCTGGAGGAAATTAAACGGATACTGGAAGTGAATACGAAAATGGCATTCATTACTGCCGGAATGGGCGGTGGTACCGGTACAGGTGGGGCACCTATATTAGCCAAAATATGTAAAGACCTTGGGATATTAACAGTAGGTATTGTTACTACTCCGTTTGCATACGAGGGTAAGAAAAGAATTGCACAGGCTGAAGAAGGTGTGATGCTCCTTAAAAATCATGTGGATACTTTATTGGTCATCAGCAATGATAAACTGCGCCACCAGTTTGGTAATTTAAAAATGAAAGAAGCATTTGCAAAGGCTGATAATGTTTTGGCAACTGCTGCAAAATGTATAACTGATGTAATTAACAGCACAGGCCAGATCAACGTGGATTTTGCGGATGTATGTACAGTGATGACCAACGGTGGTGTGGCTATTTTAGGAAGTGCTGCAGAAGAAGGAGAAGACAGAGCACAGATGGCAATTGAAAATGCCATCAACTCGCCGTTGCTGAACGATAATGATATACGTGGTGCAAAATGGATATTGATCAATATTAATTCTTCCGAAGGAGAACATGAGTTTACCATGGATGAAGTTGAGATAATTCAGAATTATTTATTGAGCCAGGCAGGCGATGATACAGATGTGATATTAGGGCTTGGTTATGACAATAGCTTAGGCGCCAAGATCGGCATCACACTTATTGCCACCGGGTTTGATCATAAGGATCCCTTTGTTAAAAAGACCGAACGGAAGGAAGAAAAAAAGGATGAAAAAATAGTGATGACACTTGAGATGCCTGTTAAAGAAGAGAAGACAAGTGTAAAGCAGCCGGTATTACAATTTGAAAAAGATGAAGATGAAGCAATAGCTGAAATTACTGAACAGCCAGCGATACAGGCTATTGAAGGCGAGTTGATGCCTGTATTAGAAGAAACGCTGGAAGGGCTAACAGTAGTGGAATTACCAAGTAAAATTACTGGGGATAAATTGCCCGAGGAGCCGGTGTTTTTTGAAATATCTTCGGCCAATAATCAAATTCCTGTAATTGAATTTGATATTCCACAAAGTCCTCCACCCGTTGATAAACCAGCAACCAAAACAGAAGTTCAAAAAGAATTTACAGCAATAAATAAAGAAGCTAGCACCCCTCCTTCGTCTGGAGGGTATCTGGCTAAACCTTCACAGATTTATGTGGAGGAGAGGCCGAAACCAGAATCCAATTCGATTGATGAGCTACTGCCGTTACAGGAAATGAATCAGGAAGACGAACCTGTGATTGAAATGCAACTGGTAGTAAAATCCCATCAAGCGGCGGAGGAAGAGCAACATGTACAAACAACTCAGCCCATCATGATTTCCGATGTTGAGGAGCCTGCCATGCAGGACGAAACAGAGGATCTTCGGCGCAGGGCAATAGATCGGATTGCAAAACTGCGTAACCTGTCGTTCAACATTAACGCAGCTGATCCTAATAATGAGTTTGAAACGGTGCCTGCTTACCTTCGCCGCAATATGGAATTGCACAATTCCATTGCTGATGTGGAAAGTTTTTACAGTAATTACACGGTTAAATCAGACGATAATAACCAGGCTGAAATCAGCACCATCAACAGTTTCCTGGAAGGTAAAAAACCTGATTAAAATAATTATGCCAATCCATATTTACCGGATTGGCATTTACGTTTGTTTGTGTTTGGATCTCTTGAGTAAAAATAGCCCCCCGGCTTTATCGGGGGGCTGTTTTATTATAACCGGTGGTAAAAAGAATTAATTAACTTTGTGAGATG
>JAYUYX010000145.1:0-26160 GCA_043752205.1 Chitinophagaceae bacterium | reverse complement strand
ATAAGCGGCAGAAATGTTTTAAGCGGCTTTTTATCGCAAACGGACAGCCTACAGAAAGCGATCATGAATGATAAAAATTTATCTATTGCAGATAAAGTAAAGGCCTTGAATTGTCAATGCTATTTATATGACACACTTCAATCAGAAATTAACCGTAAAACCTTTGATGTAGAGCTCCTAAGCGAAAGCCGGGATAATTTTATCCCGCTATGGCAGGTAATAGCAAATCAACACTCCTATGATGATATGCTGATACCGTTTAATGCAAAGACTGCAGGGGTAATGGCAGTAGCGTTTAAAGATTACCCCCAGGCCGGGAGGATGAAAGAGATCGCCATTTTAAAAAATCTGGAGCGTAATCCAGAAAAGATCATACAGTTTTTAGGGAATAACAGCACTTTTAGCCTCCGGGATTCATTGATCTTTATTTACGGTAATGCTTTACCCGAAAGGCTTGCATCCTATGTAAATGATTCGAAAAATCCTGAACTTGTAAAAGCGGTGAAAGAACATAATCATCCCTTAATACAGACCCTCCTTTCCATTTCAAACGAAAAAAATTTTAAAACATATCTCCCATTCCTGGTTCTGTTAACAGAAAAAAAAATAACAGCTGCTGAAATTGATGTACTGCGTACCCAGCCAAGTAAATATTTTAAGCAGATAGTTGATCTGGAAATGGCCAACCAGCAAAATCAGGTTACCGGCAAACCGGTATTATATCAAGCGCCCACAAGACAATACCTGAAAGATTATGCAAAAATGTTTTTTACTGATGTAGTTAACAGCCTGCACGAAGAGCCTACAGAGAAAGCCAGATATTTTGTATTTGATGAAATGAGGCCACAGGACCTGTATTTTGTTATTACCACCGGTGAAAGAGAATTATATACCAGTAGTTATTTGTATACCTACAAAAAACTAATGAGCATGTTTGAGAAGGAAAAATATGATGCATTATTTGAGCTTGTAAATTATGATCAATACCGAAAATTTTTATCCATGGCGGGCCGTTACAACACCCTCAATGGTTTTTTACAGCAAATGCCGCAGCAAAGCAGTATCAATATCATTAAAAAATTAATTAAGGGGCTTGAAGCAAATGAAAATGTTGACCTGGAAGAATTGATCAATGTAGCAGAAACATTCCCTGGTATTGCAACAGACAAGTATCTAAGTGAATTAACAGCACAGGAGCTTAAAAATAATTATACCCGCAATTTGAATGCCTCAAATCCTAACGGGATGAAAGTATATACCCTGCTAAGTGAAATATTTAACGTGGTAAAAAATGATCAGGCAGGTAATAAAGCCGGCCTTCCTGCATTCTTTACAGCCTATTATAAAGTTCCGCATAAATCTCTTCGTGATAAAGATGGCAGGATCAATCAAATGGTACTTTTCTTTGGGGATGAGGATGGAAAAAGTTCTTACGCAAGTTTCCTTTCTAACTTCAGTGATGCATCACAATGGTCTATAGAAAAGAATCCTTCATGGGTAAAGATCAGTTCTAAAAAGAAATACCCAATGTCTATTTATGCTAATGTACCTAATAACAATGATGGTGGTTTGGATGTAAAAGCACAGGATGAAATGATCCAGTATTTAAAGGATCAGCAGATAGCACCCCGTATCCTTATACTTCGTGGGCATAGTTATCATTTAACAAACAGTGAAAGATATTTTACCCCAGCTATCCAATTAGGGCTGCTTGGCTCTTGTGGAGGTTATAACGAGATCAAAGATATATTGGAAAAAAGTGCACAGGCCCAGGTTATATCTACAAAACAAGTTGGTTCAAAGCAGGTGAATGATCCTATGTTGAAAC
This sequence comes from Chitinophagaceae bacterium, assembly GCA_043752205.1. Lineage (GTDB taxonomy): Bacteria > Bacteroidota > Bacteroidia > Chitinophagales > Chitinophagaceae > Ferruginibacter. The sequence continues at coordinate 24,332 of JAYUYX010000145.1, read as the reverse complement.
TCATCAATACTACACTGTTGAATGAGCAAGATCTGGATTGGGTTGAAATATGGGCTGATTTGGATAAGCAGTTTAAATCAAATAAACACCTTTATGATTATTTTAAGGAATATGTACCACCTTACAAAAACATAGCATTATTAGTAACTTCTCTATATAATAAAGCAGGTATTGTTAGGAAGCCAGATTACGCTTTACGGTAAACTGTGTGGGGGTAAATAATGCTTGTTAATTTTATTCTAAATGCTTTATTAACACCAGTATACTAACAGATTTTTATTAAAAAATAAGTAGCTTTACGTCAGTTCTTGAGAAAAATATTTTCAATAATTAATATTTGACATCCAATTTAATAATGCCTTTTACGTTACTATAAAAAGCATAGCAATATGAAGACGTTACTGAGATTTTGCGCCATAACAGTTTTGTTAAATATATCAATACATTTAACAGCTTCTTCATTACAACAACCAACTGAATTATTAGTAAAAGGGCCTGCTACTAATTTCATCTCATCCTCACCAATAAAAGATTCATCTATTAGTTATACTACGGACACAGCCTCTGTAGTTATCAGAGATACTTCTTTCATGCAGATAGATACCAAGCTTAGAATTGCTGCTGCAAGATTAAAAGAAAAAGTTAGGGGCCTGGATAGTTATATAAAATCAAATGATTTCAATACTGATTATTGTTTCCTGGTAGATATGTCAATCCCTTCCGGAAAAAAACGTTTTTTTGTTTACAACTTGAAATTAGGTGCTGTAGAATATTCAGCGCTGGTATCGCATGGTAGCGGTTCTTATAAGCCTGGATGTAATGATCTGCTGGTATTTTCTAACATGCCTAACAGCAATGCTACCTCATTAGGCAGATATAAAATAGGGAGCGCCTATAAAGGGAAATATGGATTATCTTATAAATTATTTGGGTTAGACAGTACTAATCACAATGCCTATCAGCGGGCTATAGTATTACATTCAGATAGCTATGTGCCTGAAAAAGAAACTTACCCACGTCATATTTATGAAAGTGCTGGCTGCCCTGCAGTATCACCGGTTTTTTTAGCAGAAATTGGTAAGTACATCCGCACTTCTGATAAGCCGATTTTGTTGTGGATCTATAATTAATAATACACTTTCTTTTCACTGCATTATATTATTGTAGTTAGGACTTCCCACGTAAAAAATAATTAGTTGCCTTTAATGGGAAAACCTCTTTTCAGCAATAGTTGGCCTTAACCGTTGTTTGCTTTTATTAAAAACCATTTGCCCCTTTTCTATACCCTTACGTAATAGCTTTTGCTCTTCTTCGGGCATGTTATAAACAGTTTTACATTCCTCATTGCAACAGCCATTATATTGGTTAGCGCAGGCTTCACATTGTATAAATAATAGGTGACAGCCATTGTTGTTACAGTTAGTATGTGTGTCGGCCGGCTTACCGCATTGATGGCATGCTGCAATAATGTCTTCCGTTATCCGCTCCCCCAGCCTATCGTCGAAAACAAAGTTTTTACCAATGAACTGGCTGGTAAGCCCTGCTTCCTTAGCCTGGCGGGTATAATTGATGATCCCGCCTTCCAGGTGATACACATGGTCAAACCCATGATGTAACATATATGCACTTGCCTTTTCGCAACGGATACCCCCGGTACAATACATAATTATGCTTTTATCTTTTTTATCCTTCATCATGTCTACAGCCATAGGAAGTTGTTCTCTAAAAGTATCACTTGGTATCTCTATTGCTTTTACAAAATGGCCCACTTCGTATTCATAATGATTACGCATGTCTATTACAATGGTATCATCATCCTCAAGCAATTCATTCATTTTTACAGCATCTACGTAGCTGCCTTTATGCTGCATGCTGAAACCGGGATCATCAATGCCATCAGCCACTATCTTGTCCCTTACTTTAATTTTAAGTACCCAAAATGATTTTCCCCGTCCGACCGGCTTATCTTCTTCCTTATCACTATTGGAGGCCGGGCGGGCATCATTATCAACAGCAATATTGAGCCGTATATCTTTTAAAGCCGGGATGGAATTTAGATAATTTCTGAATGCATCAACATTACTATCCGGCACACTAACCTGGGCGTTAATTCCTTCTGTTGCAATATAAATGCGGCCAAATACTTTTATGCCATTTAATGCTGTATACATCTCATCCCTCAACTGCTTAGGATCATTGACAGGGAAATACTGGTAAAAAGAAATAGTGGTCCGATGTTCCGCTTCTGCGTACAATAGCTTTTTTAATTCCGCCTGGGAAATTCTGTTGTGTAAGACTGCCATAATTTTATTTGATCTCGTTAAACGGGAAACCCGCCTTGTGGCGGATTGGATGCTTGCAGGCAAACCAAATTTGAACAGCAAAGGTATTGATTAAACTTTTACAAATTAATAGATGAGCTCCCTCTCCTGGAATTATTAACACGTAAGCTACTTCCCAAAATACCGCCGGTACCTATTCGTATGCCTGTTAAACCCCTGTTGCCATTATTATAGGCAGCTACAAAGTCCACACGAAATATTTTTCCAATGTTTTCAAGCCCGGCAAAAATTTCAACATAATTGTTTTTTCCATTTACAAAAAAGGCATTGCCCCCCGCAACCAGGTTCCAGTTAAGCCGCTTAAATAATGGAATCTTATTGGTGAACAAGCCATTAAAATGATGTTCCAGATGTCCAAAAGAATAAAAAGAACTGGTAGTACTGTTAGCATAATATTTTGCCAGTTGAAAACTGTTTACATATTGGCTTGCCCTGGTACTTCGGTTTCCATTAAAATGCTGGTAATCCTGTATAAAAACTTTGTTGGTGTTAAGGAACCCACCAATGCCTACTTTATATTTTAATAATCCTGCCAGTTTAAAATTCTTATCGTCATTTATACTGAAGCGCCATTTATCAAAATTCACATCGCTCCCAAAAATATTCTCAATACCTTTTGTATAGTTAAAACTAAAGGTTGGATAATTTGAACCTAGTGACATTTTACGGTTTGGATACTGGATATATTTCTGTCCGGGTTTTATACTCACATCAAAACTGATGATAAAAGCCTGGTGCCGGCTGAATTGTGCTGGTATCTTTTCGTAAGGATAATTAGGCGTTATGTTGATGGTATCTTTTTTAAAAAAAACAAAATCAGTAGTATTATCAAGCGGTATCCTGTCTTCGTACAGAGTGTTCACGTTAAACCGTAAACCGCTTTCATACCGCTTGTTAAAATTGATCGATCCAAAATAGTTTTCGTAGATTTTCATAAAATTATCGCCCCAGAATAAAGTGTTAATGCTATTGGTAAGTGCTGTAATGGGATTTGCCTTATTGAACTGGTTCACTCTTTTTCCACCTGATATTGTCCAGGTTTGGCGTTTTAATTTTTTATCCGTTTCCCAATCCCGGGTACGAAAATAAATATCGGCCCATGCATTCAGGTGCGTATTGCTAAAACCATAGCGGAGATTTGGCTCAAATGAGAAATTAGTTTTAAGTTTTTTTAAATAGCGGCTGTAATAGGTATTTACATTAACAACTAAACCCTCTGCTGTATTGTATTCCAGGCCTTGTATCAAAGATTCAACACCCCAGTGATGATTACCGTTAACTGTGTATTTTGTACGGTGCAGGCCTTTCCAGAAAACATTGTACACTTTTAGCTTGCCCTGTTTTTTATTTAACGAATCAACAGAAGCCTGACTTAATGCAGAATCTTTATTCACCAGGAAAATACTGTCCTTAACTTTATAATCCATTTTTTCCTCGGGTTCCAGTGGCACAGGCCTGATGGTATCCCAGTAACTTACCGGTCTTTTATTTACACCGGTATCATAATTAATGATGATCTTGTTAAACCTATCTTTTGCAAATACCGGGTTGATCTTATAATCGGAATAGACAGATACAAAATTGCCGATGGCATCAATGCCGAACCGTTTGAAATTAAAATGAATTAATTGATTTTTTACACGCCATACATCATTGCCCACCGGAACATGAATTTGGGTTATCTGCAAAGTATCTAGTATTTCCAGCTGTGCTGTTTTGGTAAGTTGCAGATCAAAACTATGAATGCGCCAGTCGCCATCAGTAATATTTATGGTGCCTGAAAAAGCAGGCTCATAACTGCGGCGTGGAGTTACTTTAATGCTGTTTATCTCTTTGCCATCCTCGTAAAAGCTACCAAGGTATTTAAACCTGTATATGTTTATGGCTTCATCTGCAATTGGTGAAACAAAGCCACGTGGATTTAAACGGTCTAAAAAAACAGAAACATTATTTTGATATAAACTGATGAAAGTAGGAAAGGTAAATCCAAAGCCATCACTGCCGCTCACACGGCTGCTGATCACTTCCATTTTAAATTTATCCGGCTGCTGTATATAAACTTTTGCAACAGATTCCGACAGGTAAATAATTCCTTTACGGGAAGAATCAAGGCCCATATCTTTTACATCTTCATCAGGTATCTTGCGGCCTAATATCTTTTTAGGAAGGTTACGCAGTTTCATCAGGTCTTTGGTGTACAACCCGCATTCAAAACCTTTAACCTGCCCGTTATAAAAAGATCGTTTTTTAATTGCCTCCCGCATGATGGCATAAGCAGGGTCTTCTCCACTCTTTACGATCACTTCTGTCATATCCAGTTGCAGGTTTCCAATAATAAATGTTACCTCTTGATCTTCATTATTTACCGTAATCTGTTTTTCCTGTTTAGTATAACCAATATGCTGGCAAACCACAGTATATGTACCAGGTGCCACAGAAAAGGAGAATTTTGCTTTATTGTTTGCGCTTGCACCAATAGATGTTCCCTTAATGGTTACAGAAGCATAAGGCAACAGATCACCTTTATCTGAAAATACGGTACCATAAATTTTTTGGGCAGAGGCTGTATTGGTAAAAAAAATTAAAAGGAACAATAAAGTTTTGGGCATAATTTATTTTGAGTGCAACAAAATTAACGGCGATTTTGTTACTGAAACTCTAAATTTAATTAACGGATTATTTTAAACTTTGGATTTACGCAGGTAACTGCCTGCCAATGCTGCAAAACCCGCAACCAGTCCGCCGATAAACCCAGTAGCCAATACCAGGAGTACAGGATTATCCATTGATAAAATGAGCTGGGAAACTTTATGTGCCAGGATCTGATGATTATTATTACTTATCCAAAAACTTAAACCTCCCCACAATACAAACAATGCAGTAAAAGCCATAAGAAATGACCTGCCGGGTCGTTGGGGTATTAAAGCCGCTACAATGAATGCTGCTATAGCAATACTCCACCAGGGTAAAAATAAACAAAGGGCAAAAGCCAGTAAAGCTGTAAGGATAAAAGAGATTATAAATTTCATTTGGTTGATTTGATGATTTAGTGATTTGATGATTTGATGATTTGAAAATGAAGTGCGTTATAAATTACCACCTCTTTAAATTTCAAATTATTTAGTAAAACTCATTTTTGCAAGTATACGCTTATCTCCCACTTCTTCTCTCGTCATCATCCATAAGGAATAATATTTTCCGGCTGCCCATTGGTCAACAAAATTATCGTAGTATTTGCTACCGGGGTTACCGCTTTGGCCCCCGGGATACACACCATAGGCCTCGGTTTTAGTAGTAAGGCTAATAACCATGCGCCAGCTGGGCCCATGATCTGATTTTGTTGCATTAATAGCACGGGTGCCACCACCTATCGGTAAACCCATCCTGCTGAATGGAGCAAGCTTTGCTAAATGAGTAACCTTGGTAGCTTTATATTTTCCCCAATTTAACTTACCAGATGCTTCTGTCTTTTGTAATTCAACAGTAGCTTTTTTAAATGCTGATGTTACTGCATCTGCAAGTGTTTCTTTTTCGGGCGTTTTAATATTGTCCAGGAATTTATAAGCCGAATCTTTTAAAATCCCTTCAACAAGGTTACTGAAATATGGACGCATAATTACTTTTGGTGCATCGGAGTATTCATCATCAAATACTGTATGCTCAAAATTATTCCAGAATAAATTAAAAACTGTGGGGCCAGTAGCGTCAACCTCATTTCTGCAATCCCAATTCTTTAACATGTCAAAATATTTTTTTTCGGCTCCGTTCAGATCATTTTCTTTCATGTTAGTTACAATAAACGGTTTTGCCATAGCCGCTCCTGCATCAAAATTATCTGTCTGCAAAGCCATCATATCTTCAGGAGTAATAGCCGCCATAGCATTCAGTCGTTTGTTTATAACATATCCACGGTAAGGGGGGTAGTCTCTTCCCAGGTAATAAGGATAGTTATTATCATCAACTGGTTTTTGATTGGCACTGCTTACAAAACCTCTTTCAGGATTATATTGATAAGGGACCTCATTCTGCGGTATCATACCTTGCCAAAGATAACTGCTGTCTTCCCCTGGCATAATAAAATCTCCCTGGCCCTTCCATTTTGCAGGCCACTCCCCTTGTGTTCGTATGGCAATGTCTCCGCTTTTAGTTGCAAATACACAGTTTTGTCCGGGTGTATGCAGGTTGGTAACCGCTGCAGAATAATCAGCATAATTTTTTGCATGGTTGATCATGTTGAAAATCTTTAACTCGTTACTTACGTCATGCGCTTTCCAGCGTACTGCATAGTACTTGTTGTTTATATTTTTTCCTCCCGAAAAAGACTTGTCATACATAACCGGGCACCAATCATTCCCTAACTGTACATAGGCAACAGAATCTATATAGTTTGATTTACCTTTTATTTTGATCGTATCTATCCTGAACTTTGTTGGCATCCACTGCCCGTTGAAAGAATATGCTGCACGGCTATCATCTTTAAATGTTATTTCAAAATAGTCCCTTACATCACGCCCGCCATTTGTAAACCCAAATGCGCAACTGTCGTTATAACCAATAATAACACCCGGTGCACCAGGAAAGCTGACACCATAGGCATTGAATGATGGTGTAGATATCTGTACCTCGTACCAAAGTGATGGCAGGTTCAATCCTAAGTGTGGATCATTGCATAAGATTGGGGCACCGCTTTTTGTTTTACTGCCACTTACTGCCCAGTTATTGCTGCCATTGCTCCTGTCGGGTTTTGACATTTCTGAAACTGCTATATCACGCTTGTTCAAGTAAAATGAATCAATATTAACCGGTGTTTTTGGAAATACTCTTTGCGTATCATACATAGTTCCTTTGGGGATAATAGGATCTAAAGAATCCTGCACATCGGGAAATAATTTTGAAAAATCATCGGCACTAAAATAATTTTTTGCATTGGTCATTTCAAAATCATCAGAACGGCCAGCCAGGTCAAAACTCATGTATTTTAAAAAGAGAGAAGTTTTAAGATTGCTCCATTTTTCTGGTTTATAACCTATTAGTTTATATTCCAGCGGTAAACTGCTTTGTGTAAGTTTATCAATGTAGGCATTTACACCAGCCGTATAAGCATCGCATTGCAATTTTACAACCGGGTCTGTTTCTAATTCTGCTAAAGCAATTTCAGCAGCATAAACCATACCCAGGCGTCTGAACTCCCTGTCATGCTCCAGGCCTTTTTCTCCCAGTACCTCACTTACCCTGCCACCTGCAGCAAAGGTTTGCAGTTCCATTTGCCATAAGCGGAATTTAGCATGCAGGTAACCCTGTACAAAATAGGCATCGTTCTCATGCTCCGCAAAAATGTGCGGCACTAACCTATCATCTAAATATACATCCACCTTACCCTGCAACTGGGAAAATTTAAGATCTGCTGTAAATCTTTCAGAAGCCGCCTCTGCATTTTGCCAAAACCCATGTTGGGGACTAAAAAAATCTCCAAAAGCAGGAGCTTCTTTACCGCCAAGTGTGAGCCGGGTATTTAAGGTAATTACCAATGCAGTTGTAATAGCTGTGGTAATAAGGAAAGGAACAATTCTCATATAAGCGGTTATTTCTACGTAAAATACTAAAAACCAGACAAAACTATTTATTGATTTTATAACCAGGATCAATTAAAATGAAGTTTATTGAATACCCTATCCTTGCAAGACATTTTTTTGTGGTATGATGTTTGTCTTAAGCTATACATATTAATTTTAAAAATCAATTTTATGAAAAAGAATCTTTTATTAATAGCCTTTGCAGCAGTTATCCTATTTATAACATCCTGCAGTAAGAGTGACCCAACTCCACCTGCCACTAATGCCAATATACAGGGTAAATGGACAGGAGTATTTACACCTCCATTAGGTCCAAGCCCCTATTTCGCATTAACCTTTAACAGCAATGGTACTGTGGTGGTAGAACAAAACGACCCTGCCGCACCCGATATTGCAAATGGCACATGGACTATAACAGGTAATAATGTAAGAGCTACTTACACATTTGCCGGGGCCATGACAGGTACTTATACTTTGGCCGGAACTTATTCTGCAGCATCAACTCAAATAATGGGAACAATAGGATCTGGAACCAGCACAACAGGTTACGGAACTTTTACAGTTTCAAAATAACTACAGCATTTTCAAAAAAAAAACAGTTTGGCTATTGTAGTCAGGCTGTTTTATTTTTGTCCCGAAAATTATCGGGAATGGAAAATTTATCTGCCGACATTAAAAATATTTTAGGTTTACAATTACCCAGCGATCCACGATGGGTAAATTTAGCTGAGTTAGAACTTGATGAAATTTTAACTGACCATGCATATTGTGAACAGAAAGCCGCTACAACCTGCATTTCGCTGATAACCAAAAATCCGGAAAAAGAATTATTAGTTGATGAATTAAGCCCGATTGTTACAGAAGAATGGGGGCATTTCAGACAGGTGATTGCCGAACTTAAAAAACGAAACTTAAAGTTGGGTAAACAACGTAAAGATATTTATGTAAATAACCTGTTGCAGTTTCAAAAAAAAGATGGAAGCCCGGATGAGCGGTTTTTAGACCAGATGCTGATCATGGCTTTGATAGAAGCCCGCAGTTGCGAACGTTTTAAAAGATTAAGTGAGGGATTGGATGATGAGTACATGCGTAATTTTTACAGAAAGTTTATGGAGAGTGAAGCAGGGCATTACACATTATTTATAACCCTTGCAGAATATTATTTAAATAAGAAGGTTGTTAGAAAGCGTTGGGCCGAATGGCTGCAATACGAAAAGGAACTAATGACGGAGATGGAAGTAAGGGGTGATAGGATACATTAAAATAAATAAAGCACACGCCAGGCTGTTGGAAAATAAATATTATCCCAGCTGCCTATATCCTGATGAGAAGTAAAATCATAATGTTTTCTACTTGATTCTCTGCGATAATATTTGTAACCGGCAGGTATATTTTCCCGTTTTACAAAACGGTATTTTACACCATAGCCTGTATTAATCTCAAAAGCCCATTTTTTATTTTTTGAAATTGGCAACCTCAATCCTACAATGGCCGCAGCACCTAATAAAGTATTGCTTGCTTTATGAGTAAAATTGCTAAGCGTATCGTGTGTAACCGGATTTACAAATGACCGTTTATCATCAAAGGAAAAATATTTAATCCTCGTATCCAGTCCATAAAAAAATATTCCATTTTTTGAAAATCGTTTGAGCGTAAAAATTCCCCGAAATCCATTTGATTTGTAATCATCACCAGCCTGCCAAAATCCATCAAATAAATAATTTAGCTCAGCACTTATATCCCATCGCCAGGCCACCTTATAGTTAATCCCTGCTCCTACTGCAGCTTGCTGAGGTTCAAGCAAAGAAAGTGTATTCATAAATACTCCCCACTTACTTTCGATATTCACATTTTCTTTTGCTAGTACTGCCCTGTTCCTTTTTGTTTCAAATTGACTAAATACCTGCACAGGTAACAAGAAAAAAACAATCAAGTGAGAAAAAATGATTTTATTCATAAGGGTAGTATCTCTGTAAGAGCATTAAACCGAAAAAAATGCTGCTTCTTCTTCAAGTTGTATATATGGAAACTGCTGTTGCAGTTTTTTTACTTTCTCTGAATTAGTTTGCAGAAACTTTTTATGCTGTTCAGATATTGGATTAAAAGGTTTATGATTTTTTGCAGCAACAATAACTGCGATCTCTTTCATTAATTGCTGTGATGGCTCATCAATACAGGTAGCAATGAATTTTTCCCAAACATAATTGGTAGCAGCATAATTAGGATGCACCATATCTTCTGCAAAAAAACGGTAATCCCTCAGATCATCAATGACAAGCTCATAAGCCGGAAAATAAAAACATTGATCATACTGCTCTATAATCTGATGAACAGCCTGTATCAAACCTGATTTGCTGCGGTTATTTTCAATAAATCCATCACGCAAATGCCTTACAGGGCTGATGGTGAAAATGATCTTAAGCCCGGGATTAAAAGCCAATGATCTTTCAATGGTCCTCTCAAGGCCAGCAACTATCTCATCAACTGTTAACAAGCATTTATTAAACTTATCGGTTGGTACTTTATGGCAGTTGGCAACAACTTCTTTACTCTCCAGCTGGTATACAAATGCCGAACCTAAAGTGATCAATAACCAATCTGCTTTTTTTAAAAAATGATGTGCCTGATTTTGAGATTCGTTAATACCTGTTAAACAATTCTCCATAACCGGATTTGAAAACCTGCTGTGGTGCTCCCAGCTGTTCCAGCATTCGTTCTGGTAAAACAGATCCGATGCTGTGTATTGTTTATTATTTATGTAAGAAGAAATAGATGTAGAAATGCTGACAGGATTAAATAAAATACCATTGGGATTATCAAGTACAGAAAATTTATGGTTTGAAAGCTTTGCACCTATCTGCTCGGTAAAACAGGAACCGATCAGCAACAGTTTATCCTGGTGACTGATCTTTACATTAAAAGGTTTGGGCGTAAATTCTAAATGAAAGTCCATATTATTTCCACTAATTGCACGAATTTACACGAATATTTCTGATGCCAGTATGCTGCATTTCCGCAAAGCATCCATATTTAAATTATTCAAAAGGTTAAGCTCATTAAAATAGGGTATCATCAACTCTGTATCCATGTTACCCACCAGTTCATCATCGGCCATTGGACAACCCCCAATGCCTTTTAAAGCACCGTCAAAACGTTTACAACCCGCCTGTAAAGCCGCATCAACTTTCCCTTTCCAGTTTGCAGGTGCTGAATGCAGGTGAACGCCTATTTGTGTTCCTGGTAAAGAATCTACCAGGTATTTGGTAACCAGGTATATTTGTTCCTTTGTAGCTAGTCCAACCGTATCGGCAAGCGAAATGATTTTGATATCCATAGCTGCCAACCTGTTCACCCACTCAAAAACAATGGCTTCATCATATACATCACCATAAGGATTTCCAAAGCCCATAGAAATATAAACCACCAGCTCCTTCTTATTTTTTATACAAAGATTCTGTATCTCTTCTACTCTGCCCAGCGATTCTGCAATGCTTGAATTGGTATTTCGTTTTTGAAAGGTTTCTGAAACAGAGAATGGAAAACCCAGGTAGCTGATCTCATCAAATGCAACAGCATCTGTTGCTCCTCTTTCATTTGCAATGATCGCCAGCAATTTTGTATTCCCAATTCCTAATTTCCCACGGGATCCTGCGGACAAATTCCTAATTACCTCACCCGTATCTGCCATTTGGGGTATGGCCTTAGCCGAAACAAAACTGCCAAAGTCAATGGTATCAAATCCAACCTCAAGTAAGGCATTAATGTATTCGATCTTTTTTTGAGTAGGAATGAAATGCGGCCAGCCCTGCATGGCATCTCGTGGGCATTCAATTAATTTAATTGATTGTTTCATGCTGCAAAAATAACTAAAGGCCGGCTGCTAATTTAATTTTATCGCGGAGCGTATTAAAAAAACGGTACCTGTCTTTTTCCCCAACTTTACTCAATTGCGTTGAGCGTTTCACAAGATTTTGCATATTCTCATGTATATAACTGTTAAACTTAACGTCGGTTGTAGATATAAAATGGAGTACACTGTGGTTTAAAAAAGCGATCTTTTGTAAATCTAATTCTATAAGTATGGTATTATCTGCGGTTACAAGGTCGTTCCAAAAAAGATTAAATGCTACTGCCCCGGGACCCGGGGGTTCTCCTACCCTGAACTTTAACCCGTTCTCCGCTTGAAATTCAAGATGATTGATAAGCTTAAGTAAAGCCAGGTAAACTTTTTTTATATCATCCTTGTCTTCAAACATATTGGCTTCCCTGTAAAATTCAATCTGCCTGATGGTGCTGTTAATACTTTCCAGGTTCCATATTTCCGTAGTTGGTACTTTAAGATACACGGCCTCGATTTTCTTCGCCATCTCCAGGTGATCTTCACTGGCTTCTTTTAAACAAAATTTTTTTCCCTTTAGATCCTCGTATTGCAAAATTGACCTTCGCCACAAAAAAGATTTAAAGGCCATCAGCTCAGGAATCATAAACTGGTCCATGATGGGTAGATCTTTGGCCAGGTAGAACATGTGTTTGTGTGTAAAGCTGCTGACAAACGTAAGTTGCCTCAATACATTGTCCATCCACTTTTCAAACCCATTTTCGCCTGTTGCAGGAAGCTCGCCTGAAAATATATAAGAATCTGATTGAATTTGGAGAAACTGGTCTATGGATATCTTAAAATGATTGGCCAGCTTTTGCATTTCATCCAGGCTGATACGTTTTTCGCCACGAATACGGCGATAAGCACTGTCGTTACTTATGCTAAGCAGATCTGCTATTTCATCTACAAAGGAAATATGCTCAGGCAGTATAGATTTAATATGCTGAAAAAACAGGAGTTGTGAATTATTAGATTCCATGCTAAATAAGTTTTGGTAAAAACTGCAAATCAGTCTCCTAATTTATCTCATTCTTTACTAATCTACAATAATCCTTTGCATTTTTTGCAAAAAAGCAGGTTTTAGTACCAGTTATGGGCGGTAAAGTGCAGTAATTACATATATAAATGTGGCCGCCGCATTTATCAATTAGGGAACCGATAATTACGCTTTTACTTTTGGATAGTAAATAATATTAATCATTAAAAAAACAAGATGAAAAATATTTTGATATTGGCTTTGCTGCTTACAGGATTTTCATCATGCAGCAATTATTACCGGGCTATAACTGCTTCGGAGCCCACAAAAGCAGCCAGCTACAATGATTTACAGGATAATAAGAAATATTATATACTGCGAAATGGCAGCGAAGCTTTTGCAATGAAAAATATTTCCATAAGCAGCGACAGAAAGAACCTGGAATGTACATTGGAAAGCTTACCAATGGAGCACCAGTTGTATATCAGGAATGGCAGCAATGGTAAATCAAAATACAGGAAAGCAGGATATGACCAGCAAGATGAAACTGTAGTATTGAATGAAGTGCATATTTATATTACGCCTGGCGTTAAAACAGAACCCGGCAAATACTCGCTTGCTTTTGAAAATATACAAAAAGCAGAGCTGATAGAAAAAGACAAAGTTAAAACGCAAAAGAGCCATGTACTGGGAACCATATTAGGTGTTTCGGGAGCTTTGATCATAGCGGGAGGACTAGTGGGATTAGTTGGCTCAACCATGACCATTTTTTAACCAATTTTAAATTATAAAATAAAAAAATCATGAAAAAAGTAGTAATCGTTGCATTCATTTTTTTAACTAAAGTATCAGCAACAAATGCACAACAGGTAAACATTGGTTTATTGCAAAATGAAACGGTAATAACTGAAATGCCCGCAAGCAAAATTGATATAACTAAAAGCCAGGATTTTTTGGCAAAAAATGAAGTCTTTTCTAATCCCGACCCTGGAACCATTTATGATAAAGCCTATTACCTGAAAAAAAGCCGTAATAACAGAATTGCATCCCTGTGTTTAGTAGGCGGAGGTTTTGTAATTGCTGGTATTGGGGTGTTAACTTTTCCAAAGGATTATGATATCGTATTTGGGAACAGCAGCGAAGATGAAAGTAAGGCAGATGCAGCCACAGCATTAATTATTGTTGGTTGTGCAGCAATGCTCACCAGCATACCTTTTACAGTAATGGCCGGCGTTAATAAGCGCAAAGCCAATGCCATGGTTGGTATACAGAAAACAGGCTCAGGCGTTGTACCTGCAGGTATTGGCAAACAAATAACAGGCATTACAATGACCATCCCTATTGGAAGATAATTAGTATCAGCAACCAACACTAAAAGAACATGAAAAAATTATTAATCGCAATTATAATTGCTGGTGCATTTAGCTCATGCAGCAATTATTATCAGGCTATCACAGCATCTGAGCCCGCAAAAGCAGCCAGCTATAATAATTTTCCGGATAATAAGAAATATTATATACTGCGGAATGGCAGGGAAGCTTTTGCCATGAAAAAAATCAGCATAAGCAACGATCAGAAAAATATTCAATGCACACTAGAACCATTACCTGTTGAGCATCAATTGCATCTTGGAAAAGGAAGAGATGGACAACTGAAATATAGAAAACTAACCAACACCTACGAAGACGAAACTGCTGTTTTGAATGAAGTGCATATTTATATAATCAAGGGAAATGAATTTAAAGCGGGAGCATATACATTGGCTTTGGAAAATATACAAAAAGTTGAAACAATAGAAAAGGACAAAATAAAAACGAGAAAAAGTTATGCTTTAGGAACCAGTGTTACAATAGTTTCATCTGCGCTTCTATTGGGGGTGGTTGTAGGTCTTATGGCTGCTTCAGAGGGTTACATTTTTTAATTAACCCATTCACTCAAAATAAACTAACGATCATGAAAAAATCAATTTTGATCCTGTTGGTACTGATGGCTGTAAATACAGCTATACAGGCTCAGCAGCAAACCCAAATGACGACCACAACTTTTCTTCACAGTCCAAAGCCTATATCCCTAAACTCCATTCCTTATGGCGATCCCGGTACTGCTAAGGATTATGATTTTTATATGAAACGGAGTAAAAACCATCGTATTGTGGGCTGGTCAACACTGGGTGCAGGATTATTGTTCTCGGGGATAGGTATACTGGTTGCCAGCTCTTCCAATGATAACTACTATGATGATGGGGATGAAAATACAGCAGGCGTATTACTGCTCCTGGGTGCAGGTATCAGGTATTGTAAGCATACCTTTTATGATCTCGGCCACTGTTAACAAGCAAAAGGCCAAACTTATGCTGGATAATCAAAAGACCGGATTTGGTGTGCCTTCGAATGTTGGCAAAAATATTCCGAGTGTTACTATGGTGATCCCTATCGGCAAATAATTATTCAGCAACTAATAAAAATTTTATGGATATCTCCGTTGTGATCATCTGCAGGAACGGCTCAGCCCATCTTGCAGAAACATTGGCCAGTGTACAGGGAATTGGTAAAGAGATCATGCTTTATGATTCCGGCAGTACAGACGGCTCAGTTGATATTGCAAAAGCTTACGGTGCTGATATTGTTTACGGCACCTGGGAAGGTTATGGTAAGAATAGGTTTAAAGCAAGTCAGCTTGCTAAGTTCGACTGGATACTGATGATAGATACCGATGAAGTTATTGACAATGACCTGAAAGAAGCCATCCTGCTTATTGATCTGGTCCAACTCCATTGTGTTTACAATTTTCGTTACAGGAATTTTTATGGTACTAGGGAAATGAAGTTTGGAGAATGGGGAAACGACTCACATATCAGGATGGCAAACCGCACTCAAGTGAAGATCGACCAGGAGATCGTTCATGAAAAACTTTTCCTGCAACCGGGCCTCATAATAAAAACCCTGGATGGATATATAAACCATTATACTGTTAACAACAGCATCGAGTATGCCCGTAAGGCAATGGAATATGCCTGGCTATCGGCCGATAAATACCGGCAACAGGGAAGAAAGTCAACCTTCATAAAAATTTACTTAGCTCCTGTGTTTGCCTTTATACAGAATTATTTTTTCAAGATGGGCTTCAGGGATGGGTGGAAGGGATTTATTTGTGCAAGCATGACTGCCTGGTACACTTTTATGAAATATACAAAGCTGAAGGAACTGGAGAAATCAATGATCACAGTAAAGCAAAATGAAAAAGATATTGAACTAAATATTATGCCGACTATTAAATTAGCTGCAAATTAAAAGTTAACGTTTAAACCCTTTGCTTCATCACTTCATACAAAACAATACCCGTGGCCACCGATACATTTAACGAATCAAAATCGCCGGTCATGGGTATTTGGAATTTGTCATCACAGATCTTTAAAAGTGCAGGATAAATACCTTTCTCCTCCCCTCCCATTACAATGGCGCAGGGTTCCGCAAAATTACATTCGTATGTTTTTTTAGCCGCTTTCATTTCGCTGGCAAAAACCTTAATGCCGTTCATGTGCAGGTCATCAACAGTTTTCATGAGGCTGCTAACACGGCATACTGCAATCTCTTCTAAAGCACCGGCCGAGGTTAACACTGCATCTTCATTCAATGCTCCCACTCCTTTATCGGGTATGATGATGGCATTAACACCAAAACAGTAAGCACTACGAGCAATGCCTCCAATATTCCTGATATCAGTAATGCCATCCAGTATTAAAAATAAAGGCACTTCCCCATTTTCAACCACAAGCGAAATCACATCCTGGAGGTCCTGGTATTGTACTTTAGCTATCAGTGCTAAACAACCTTCATGGTTGCTTACATTAAAATTGTTCAGCTTTTCAACCGGCACCTTATTAATGGGCGTTTGAGTCTTTTCCGCAAGCTTCTTTATTTCATCAATAACTTCGCCGTGCACAGTGGTTTGCAAATAAATACGCTCCAGTTGTTTACCGGTTTGCATAGCTTCAATAACCGCCTTACGGCCAATTACCAGGGAACTTTTCTTGGGGCGATGATGTTGTTGTCTGAAATTTTTCACGCTGCAAATTTATGATTAATTTTTGTCTGAACGGGGATTGGCGTGGATTAAAGGGATTAAATGGATTTGCGAATTCCCGAAATAAAAAACCATAAGCTCTTTTGAACTTATGGTCTTCAAAGCCCCTCCTTCGGAGGGGTTTGGGGAGGCCTTATTTCAATCCAAAAACTTTCTTCACTTCTTTTACAGCATCCAGTTTCTCCCAGGTAAATAATTCAACTTTTAATTTGATTGATTTGCCATAAGGCGAAGTAAATATTTTTTCTACTATTTCATTTTTACGTCCCATGTGGCCATATGCAGCAGTTTCGCTATAGATAGGGTTACGCAGTTTTAAGCGCTGCTCAATAAAGTAAGGGCGCATATCAAAGCAAGACATTTTCATTACTTTATCAGCTATCTCTCCATCAGTCAG
The DNA here is from genome assembly GCA_043752205.1 of Chitinophagaceae bacterium. Lineage (GTDB taxonomy): Bacteria > Bacteroidota > Bacteroidia > Chitinophagales > Chitinophagaceae > Ferruginibacter. Next base: position 7,081 of record JAYUYX010000145.1, on the reverse strand, counting down.
ATCAACTTTTGCTGTACCATAAGTTACCACGTTGATACTGGTTGGCTGAGCCACACCAATTGCATAAGAAACCTGCACCAGAACCTCATCACATAAACCTGCTGCCACTAAATTCTTGGCAATATGACGTGTTGCATAAGCAGCACTGCGGTCAACCTTACTGGGATCTTTACCACTAAAGGCTCCACCACCATGTGCCCCTTTACCGCCATAGGTATCTACTATGATCTTGCGGCCTGTTAAGCCGGTATCACCATGTGGGCCACCAATAACAAATTTACCTGTTGGGTTAATGTGATACTTTATTTTGTTATTGAAAAGATGATTGTATTTGGGATACTTGGCTTTAACCCTTGGTATCACTATGTTGATAACATCTTTTTTGATCTTGGCCAGCATCTTCTCATCAGCAGCAAAATCATCATGCTGGGTTGACACAACAATAGCTTCAATTCTTACCGGCTGGTTGTTATCATCATATTCAAGTGTAACCTGGCTTTTTGCATCAGGGCGAAGATATTTTATCTGCTTATTCTCACGGCGCACTGCAGCCATCTCAATTAAAATATAATGTGCCAGATCAAGTGCCAAAGGCATATAGTTATCTGTTTCATTGGTTGCGTAACCAAACATCATTCCCTGGTCGCCTGCTCCCTGCTCTTCTTTTTTCTTACGGTCAACTCCCTGGTTAATATCGCCTGACTGCTCATGAATGGCAGAAAGAATACCACATGAGTTGGCTTCAAACATGTACTCACTTTTGGTGTACCCTATCTTCCGGATAACACCACGGGCAATTTCCTGCACATCCAGGTATGCTTTACTCTTTACCTCTCCCGCTAAAACCACCTGACCTGTTGTAACAAGTGTTTCGCAGGCTACTTTACTGGTTGGGTCAAAAGCTAAAAAATTATCAATTAATGCGTCGCTGATCTGGTCTGCTACTTTATCTGGATGTCCTTCGCTTACCGATTCTGAAGTAAATAAATATGGCATATTTTTTTTTTAAGATTGCAAAGATAAGGTTGTACAGGTTAAAGAACAAAGTCCTCCCTAAAAATGGGAGGACCTTGTAAACTATCTTGATAAAATGCTATTAAAGCTTTGAATACACAATCCTCAATCTCAACTTATAGTTTGCATTAGTTCCGCTACCTACTCGTACCCTTCCATAAGCAATATTGTTGCTGTAAGGAATATAAGTACCTGAATATTGTGGATAATACAGGTTAAAAGGTGCATACACCCGTAGGTCATAATTATAAGTTCGGTCGGTTACAATCTGTTGTGTATAGCGGGTAATATTAAAATTGTAATACTTTATCAGATTGCCAAAGGCATCATTCTTACTTCGCCTATAGCCACCAAAATATTGATAATCGATTGGGCTTGCTATGAAGGGTATGTTCGTCTTGTAATCCGGGTCATACAATTGTGCAGTATTTAAATCATAATAAATCGGCTTCCACTTATCTGTACTACCGGTATCTTTTAAATCTAAAAACAGGAAATTTGGCGCAGAAAGTTTATCATCAAGAATAGGGTCTGTTGGTATTTGCTCAATAATAATTTCAGCACGGTGAATGATGCGGTTTGATAAACCTGCAAGACCCGGAATACTAAGGTTAATAAATGTACCTGGTGATGTCTGCAAATAATGCTCTGTAGAAGCAGGATTACTTATAGGGAAACCGCCCCTTGTACGTAAAATATGATTACTGGTATTTGAAACTGGCCTGGCAGGATTGCCGCTAGAAGGATTAAGCCTTAATGAACTATATACTGAATCCAGCTTACCATTATTTTTTCTTTTATAATGCACTTCCAACTTTGTAGCAGTGTCAGCTATATTTATATACATCAAACCATTTCCACCACCGTTTGCAATTACAGCAATGCCATTATAAAAATTTCGATAAATGGAATCATTGTAAAAAGCATTATTAGCGCTGTTAGATGCAATACTGTCCCTGCTATATAATTGTGCAGCAAATGACGCTGAAAGTTTAATACGAACCTGATTTTTAACAGAATCTCTTCCATTATTTAATTTGATATAATTACCAAGGGTACGTACATCAATATTAGTACTTCCCAGTATAGTACCTGAAGTAGCAGGTTGATAATTAGTGGCATTGATTTTATTAATGGAATCTCTGAATTTGTTTTCATTTACCTGTCTTACTTCTAAATAAACAGGCAACAGGCTATCTCCCCAAAATCCGGTATATCTTAAACAAAGTACCACAGAATCTATACCGGCACCAAAACCATTCAGGGTATCTCCCGAATTACCAAAATAATAAGGAAAAAAGGCGGGCTTTAACTGCATGTAAATACTTGCATTGGTTTTGCCGAACAAAGGATCGTTATTGATAGCACCTAATGCATGGTCATCATACTTACCTACAACTGTAGATGAATCATTAAAAAAGCCCTGAGTAGAATTGATGGCCAGGAGGGTGTCAAATGTATTTACATTATCTACTGCCAATACATCACTGCCGATATCGGTTGTATCAAGTTTAGTACAGTTCCAGCTAAATAATGAAAAAAGAATAATAGCAGTAATAGCTATAGGTAGAATACGTTTTTGCACAATAATAATTTTATGAAATGCTGTTAGATTTTCTACTTTGCAAGGTCGGAATACAATTGCAAATAGTCTGTTAAATCACTTTCTTTATCATATTTAAGGATTTTTTTGCCCTTCACCTTTGCAAATTGCTCAGCGAGTTTTTTATCAACTTTTTCAGATCCAAAAGTTATGGCATCGGCGAAACAGGCGCCTCCATTGAACATAGCCGCATTATTTAAATCCTTAAATGGTTCCAGTTCTTTTTTAGTTACAGCATCATTAATGGTTGCCATCTTTAAAAAATCTTTTTCCAGTTTTTCTTTAAAAGTGTTCTCTCCTATGCTGTATACTATTTTACTGTTACTGAAAACAGGCTCTTTTTTATATGCATGCTTTATGAACATAGGAATAAGGCCGGTCATCCAGCCACTGCAATGAATGATATCAGGAGGCCATCCAAATTTTTTAACAGTTTCCAGTGCGCCTTTGCAGAACAATACGGTTCTTAAGCCATTATCATCAAACCAATTTCCTTTTTCATCATTAAAAATTGATTTACGCTTAAAGTAATCATCATTATCTAAAAAATATATCTGTAAACGGGCATTTGGTAAAGAGGCTACTTTTATTACCAGGGGGTAATCATCATTATCAATAGTTACATTGATTCCTGATAAACGTACTACTTCATGTAAACGGTGTCTTCTTTCATTTATCACTCCAAATCTTGGCATAATACAACGAACTTCCATTCCACTATCGTTAGATTTTACTGCCAGCTTATTAACGATTTCCGCAAACTCTGTCAGCTCCAGGTAAGGCGACATTTCGTTAGCAATAAATAAAATTCTTTTCTTTGTACTCATTTACACGATGTTTGTTGCGTATGAAGTTTATAACGGAGTGCAAAACTAAGGTAATTTTTCTGGAAAACCAGCTTGAACAGGCATTTGAAGTGTAATTGACATAATATGATACTTTTTAAGAACGCTGCTGATATAAGCGCCTATCTTTTAAAAATGAAAGCTGAGGGTAAAACCATTGGTTTTATTCCAACCATGGGGGCTCTGCACCCCGGGCATATTTCATTATTGCAGGATTCAAAAAAAGCGGGTGCAATTTCTGTTTGCAGCATATTTGTGAATCCGGCCCAGTTCAATGATGCTAAAGACTTTGAGAATTATCCCACTACCATAGAAAAAGACATCGATACACTGGAAAAAACCGGGTGCGATGTTTTATTTATGCCTCCTGTTGCAGAAATGTACCCTGAAGGTGTAGCTGTTAATAAAACTATATACGAACTGGATTATTTGGAAACTATACTGGAAGGAAAATTCAGGCCCGGTCATTTCCAAGGTGTATGCCTGGTAGTTCACCGTTTACTCACCATTATACCGGCAGATGAATTATATATTGGCCAAAAAGATTACCAGCAATGTATGGTGATCAAAAAACTGGTGGAGATCAAAGATCCGCAAACAACCATTCACATCTGCCCTACTTTAAGGGAAAAGGATGGATTGGCCATGAGCAGCCGTAATATGAGATTACCCGCTGCTGACAGAAAACTGGCAGTAGAAATCTTTAAAACTCTATCTTTTTTAAAGACCAATATCAAAACCGGGGAGCTGCAAACATTAAAACAGTCTGCAATTGATAATTTAACCAGCGCCGGATTTAAAGTAGATTATATTGAAATTGCAGATGCTGATGATCTTACAATTATTAATAACTGGGATGGAAGCACCAGAATAGTTGCATTAGTAGCAGCTTTTTTAGGGGATGTAAGATTAATAGATAATATGCGCTTAAATGATTAGCCCGTTCTACAGTTTTTTTTGCAATTCTATCATTCCCAAAATTTCCCTTCGTAATTTGTAAGCAATTATGCGAAAACGTTTTTTTGCCATATTGCAATATCTCTTCTTTTTCGGGCTTGGTATCTTCCTGGTATGGTGGAGCATTAATAAAATGGATGACAAAAGCTGGGAAGAATGCAAAACTGCCATGATATCTGCAAAATACCTGCTGCTGGTACCCGTATTTCTCGTCATTATATTAAGTCATATTAGCAGGGCAATACGCTGGAAAATATTAATGGCCCCGATGGGGCATCGCCCAAGTTTTGTTAACACATTTTGTGCTGTGATGGTAGGCTACCTGGCTAACCTGGCTTTTCCAAGACTGGGAGAAATATTAAAATGTACTATACTGGGCAAGTACGAAAAAGTACCAGCGGATAAACTGGTGGGCACCATCCTTGTTGAAAGGGCCGTGGATATGGTTTCATTGCTCATTATCTTTATTATTGCACTTATCAGCCAGTTTGATATTATAGGCGCCTATGCCATTAAAACAATAAATGAAAAATTTCTTTCGGGCACAACACAATCCCTTATTCTTAAATCAATGATCATCATTGCAGTTATTATAGCTGTTCTTTTACTGATGAAATATATCTTTAGGAAATTTGCCCATACAACTGTTATTAATAAGACCAGGAATATTGTTACAGGCATAGGTATCGGATTAAGTACAATAAAGTTGTTAAAGAATAAATGGGCATTTATCTTTCATAGTGTTTTGATATGGGCTTGTTATATTGCCGGAACTTATATTGGTTTTTTTGCGATCACTGAAACTTCAGGGCTTCCTTTTGCTGCTGTATTTCCGGTATTGGCATTTGCAAGCATAGGTATGATCCTTACCCCGGGCGGTATTGGAGCTTACCCGCTTTTGATTATGGAGGTTATGGTATTATACAATATCCCCGAAGGGTATGGCTTTGCAAACGGCACCATACAATGGGCAGGGCAGTTTATAATTATTCTGCTGATAGGATTTATTTGTCTTTTGACACTACCGGTATACAATAAAAAAATAAGACATGAAAAGCATACAATCGATACCGAATAAGATATTTACAATCGATGGACTACAGCACCAGCTTAACCGCTGGCGGCTGCTCAATAAAAAAATTGTTTTTACCAACGGGGTTTTTGATATACTGCATGAAGGCCATATTGCTTCTTTAAGTGAGGCTGCACAATATGGGCATGTGTTAATTGTTGGTATTAATGCTGATTCCTCGGTAAAAAGATTAAAAGGAGAAAGCCGCCCTGTGAACAATGAAAATTCCAGAGCACTTATTATGGCTTCGCTGGTTATGACAGATGCCGTGATAGTGTTTGAAGAAGATACCCCACTTAACCTGATTACAGCTATCTTACCTGATGTGCTGGTAAAAGGCGGTGACTATACACTTGACCAGATAGTTGGAGCTAAAGAAGTAATTGCAAATGGGGGCGAAGTAAAAATTGTACCCATTGTAGAAGGATTTTCTACCACAGGCATCATTGAAAAAATGAAAAGTATCCAGGCGTAACCTCCAAAATTTTTACATAAACTTAATATTGCTTTTTACGTCATTATAAAAGCAAGACGGTATATTCGCCACATTCAAAAAAAACGAAGGTTGCATAAAAGAAAAACCATATTCCGGGATATAAGCTGGCTATCATTCAATAATCGTGTTTTACAGGAAGCCGCTGATGAAACTGTTCCTTTACGTGAGCGTCTTAGATTCCTCGGCATTTTCTCTAATAATCTTGATGAGTTCTTCAGGGTACGTGTGGCCACATTGAAGCGAATGATTGAATTTGGAAAGAAATCTAAGATGCATTTAGAACTTACCCCTGATGCTATTTTAGAAGAAATACAGGAAAAAGTTATTGAGCAGCAAAAAGAATTTGAACGCATCTGGAATGAGATACTGAGAGAACTTAAAAAAGAAAGGATTTACCTCATTAACGATACGCAGTTAAATAAAACACAGCAACTTTTCATCCTTAATTATTTTAATGAGGAGATACGCAACAATATTATTCCGTTGATGATCGAAAGTATCCAAAACTTTCCTGTGCTGAATGACAAATCAATTTACCTGGCCTGCAAGCTTTCAAAAAAAGACAGGTCGGTGCCACAAAAATTTGCTCTCGTTTCTGTACCATCAAGGCGGTTGCCAAGGTTCGTCATCCTACCGTCAAAAAGTGCTGATAAACATATCATTTTACTGGAAGATATTATCCGTTTTTGCCTGCCGAATATTTTTACTTTTTTTGGATATGATACTTTCTCATCGCATATTATTAAAGTAACCCGTGATGCAGAAATTGATATTGATAATGACATTGCCACTTCACTCATTCAAAAAATTGAGAAGGGGTTAAAGAACCGCAAGAAAGGTAAACCCGTACGTTTTGTTTTTGATAAAACTATTGACCCTTCCCTCCTTACTTACCTGGTAAGGCGGCTTGGGCTGTTACAAAAAGATAATCTTATACCCGGCGGGCGCATTCATAATTTTGTAGACTTTATGAACTTTCCTGAAGCGGTGTTTGATAAAAAAAGCCTGCGTAAAAAACCTTTTATTCATCCTGCCCTCCAAAATGTTACCAGTGTAACCAATATTGTTTTACAAAAAGATGTGCTTCTAAATTT
>JAYUYX010000144.1:0-4747 GCA_043752205.1 Chitinophagaceae bacterium | reverse complement strand
TATTTTATTAAAGTTTCAAAAGACGGAGTTGTAAAACAAACGCTTCGTGTTGTAAAAGGATAATATCATTCATTTAAAAGAGGCTGCACTTGCAGTTTACATATCTGGAAAATGCAGCCTCTTTTTTTATTGATCATTATTAAGTTTTAAAAAAAATCAGGATGAAAAAAAATTACTGGCAAATTGCATTGATACTTTTTTTTGTTACAGCTGTAGGCTTTGTAGTATTGAAGTACAAAAATGAGCAGCAGACTGAAAATAACGTAGTATATACTTTGTTGCCAAGAAAGGGCAATAACAACAATGCCGAATGGCTAATGGCAAAAAACAATGTTGATAAATTACTAGCCAGATTAAAAGCTAAACCAACCGATACAAAAACTGAATTGGCTTTGGTCAATGCATACATTATTGAGTCCAGGATCAGTGGCAACCTGGCTTATTATGATAAAGCAGCATTAAAAACTGTGGATAATATTATCGCAAGCGAACCTAATAATTATGAAGCATTAATGTTGAAATCACTTTTGCAATTATCCCAGCATCATTTTGCAGAGGGATTGGAAACAGCTAAACAAGCTGTCAGCATAGATTCGAACAGTGCATTTGTTTATGGTTTATTGCTTGATGCTCATGTGGAAATGGGAAACTACGCCGCTGCAGTTGATGCTGCTGATAAAATGGTTTCCATCAGGCCCGATCTGCGTTCTTATTCCCGTATTGCCTATTTACGGGAAATTCATGGAGATTATGCAGGAGCGGTTTCTGCTATGAAGCTTGCTGTGCAGGCTGGTGTACCGGCTGAGGAGGCAACAGAGTGGTGCAGGGTGCAGCTTGGCAAACTGTATGAAAATATGGGTGAAGTAGAGAAAGCACGTTTTCAATATAATTTATCCCTGGCCGCAAGGCCTCAATATGCATATGCACTTGCAGGGTTAGGCCGTATACATACTTTTGAAAAAAAGTATGATAGTGCTGTTTATTATTTTGAGCAGGCTGCTGCTTTAATGACCGATCTGGGAATTAAGAATAACCTGGCCGATGCCTACAATAAGGCAGGTCAGCAAACAAAAGCAAATGAACTATATAAGCAGATCATAAATGAAATGAATAGTAGTGAAAAAGCATTGATTGAAGATCCTGATATGGGACATTATTCAGATAAAGAACAGGCTTATGTTTACCTTCAGAACAATAATTATGATAAAGCATTGGCACATGCTATGGCTGAGTACGAACGTAGACCAAACAATATTGAAGTAAATGAGTTGATGGCCTGGGTTTATTATAAAAGAAATGAAATTGATAAGGCATTATCTTATGTAGATGCCGCCCTTGTAACAAACAGTGTGAATCCGGTATTGCTTTGCACATCCGGGTTGATATATTTAAAAACCGGGGATACAGAGAAAGGGAAAAAAATGATTGAACTTGGATTAAAAAATAATCCAATACTGCCCACAGATCTGGAAAAAGAAAGTGCTGAAGCTTTATTAAAAAAATAAATACTTTTAAAAAAAAGCGAAGTAAAAACTTCGCTTTGTGCCCGAGACTGGACCTGACGACAGGCAGGTTCGAACCACATCTTTGTTTTATAAAGAAAAAGCCCTAAACAATTGTTTAGGGCTTTTTTAAAAGTGCCCGAGACTGGATTCGAACCAGCACGCCGTTTCCAGCGCCACCACCTCAAGGTGGTGCGTCTACCAATTTCGCCACCCGGGCTTTTTATTACAATGATTTAAGGTATTCTTTCCCAATTCCTGATTTTAAATACTTTTCTCTTTCTCTTGCTTCTATTCGTGTTGTAAAAGGTTCCTTATGTATTAATTTAAACGGTTTATAAGCTTTGGTTGATCTGTTCTCACCATTATTATGTTCTACAAACCTTCTATCTACGTCATTAGTCATTCCTACATAGATATAATTTCTAACTGTACTTTTTATAGCATATACAAAGAACATTATTTCTGTTTCATTTTACCTCAAAGTGATGCGTCTACCAATCCTGCCTGCCGGCAGGCAGGTTCGCCACCCGGGCTTTTAAGTTTGCAAATGTAAAAGATTATTTTCTCAATACAATTCTAAACGTAGTGCCCTTTCCAAGTTCAGATTGTTTTACAAACAATTCTCCTTTATGGTATTGCACTATGATACGTTTGCATAAAGTTAAACCCAGCCCCCAGCCCCGTTTTTTTGTTGTAAAACCTGGCTTAAAAACCTTGCTGATATTTTGTTTACTGATGCCTTTGCCGGAATCGATCACATCTACTGTTACCTGTGTAGTCTCATTTTTTATATTGACCTGTATATTCCCTTTTCCTTCCATAGCATCCAAACCGTTCTTTAATAAGTTTTCTATTACCCAATCAAATAAGGGCTCGTTTATCATAGCTTTTACCTCAGTTTCGCCATAACTGTTAATGCTGAAGCCAACACTTCCCGGAGATCTTCTTTTGATGTAATTGACCATGTTCTCAACCTGGATGATGATGTCAGTCAGTTCTAGTTGGGGTGTGCTTCCAATTTTACCAAAGCGGTCGCTTACCAGTTTTAACCTGTCCACATCTTTACTCATTTCAGGCACTATTTTTTCCATTCCCGCAGTTTCTCTCAGCATCTCTACCCAGCCTTGTAGTGATGTAAGTGGTGTACCAAGTTGATGTGCTGTTTCCTTAGCTAGTCCTGCCCATACCTGGTTTTGTGTTGATTTGTTACGGGTGGCAATGGCAATAAGCGTAATGATGATGAACAAGGCTACAATAATTAATTGTACAATTGGGTAGTAACGTACCTGTTTTAATAATACCGACTCGCCATAATACACTTTATTCTTTTGTAGTGAATCATCCGGGTTTTCCCAAACGATGGGGTCATTTAATTTTTTGAACTCGGTGAGTTTATCGGCAAGATAAGTGTTACTTGTACGGATCTTTGATGAATCCAGGTTGCGGTGGTCCATAATGCTGTCTTTTTCCGTAACCAGTATCATAGGGATATCCTTACTGTTTTCAATTGACACACGGCTTGCCAAATTGCTCATAAGGCTATTAGGATTTGCAATATCCTTTGTTGCCTCAACCCATTGTTCAATCTTGATTTTTTCTTCGGCTGCAATTTTTTTTGCAAGGTGATTGGAATAAAATACTGTACCGGTTACAATAGCGATTGCTATAAGCCCTAAAAAGGTTCGCCAGTTAAGCAGGGAATTTAACATGCAGTAAAAATAAGGAATAACTGATATGCAGTGTCATTGCACATTAAGAAATATAGTATGTTTGTGCAAAACACTTACAGCCGGATTATAACACTCATGAAGAATGGTAACGGCTGCTATCAAACATGCAAACAGCATCAGTAGCCATTGTGATCCTAAACTGGAACGGAAAGAATTTTTTACAAAGATTTTTGCCTTCGGTAATTGCTTCAACATATGCCCATACAAAAATTATTGTTGCAGATAATGCATCAACTGATGACTCAATTTCATTTTTGCAAAAAACATATCCTGCAATACAGGTCATTAAAAACAAGAGTAACGAAGGATACGCCAAAGGATATAATGTGGCACTACAACAGGTAGAGGCTGATTATTATGTCTTGTTAAACAGTGATGTGGAAGTTACACCTAACTGGATAGGCCCGGTGATTGACCTGATGGAATCAGATAATTCGATAGCAGCATGCCAGCCTAAATTATTAGCTTACGATAATAAAGATCAATTTGAATACGCCGGTGCAAGCGGCGGCTGGTTAGATAAATTTGGTTATCCTTTTATGCGGGGCAGGATCTTTGATGTTTGTGAAAAAGATACAGGACAATATAATAATGTGTTGCCTTGCTTTTGGGCCAGTGGTGCTGCCTTCTTTGTAAGGTCAAAAGTTTACCAGCAACTGGGGGGGCTTGACGAATATTTTTTTGCGCACCAGGAAGAAATTGATTTTTGCTGGCGGGCACAATTAGCGGGGTATAAAATATTTGTTCAGCCTGCATCTGTTGTTTATCATGTGGGAGGAGGAACTCTGCCAAAAGGAAATAGCCGTAAAACTTTTCTGAATTTTCGAAACAACCTCATCATGCTGGTAAAAAATCTTCCTCTTTCTGCTGCTATATGGAAGATCCCTATCAGAATGGGACTTGATGGATTATCGGCATGGCGTGGTTTAATTAGCGGCGACAGCGGCTATTTTTTTGCCATATGTAAGGCTCATTTTTCTTTTACGGGCTGGCTGTTAACCGCTAAAAAGCAACCTGTTTCCACAAGAAAAAAAATAATAAAACTTAGCGGATTGTATAACGGATCAATTGTTTGGGCTTATTTTATTCAGAAGAAAAAAACCTTTTTAGAAATTATTGGCAGTAAATAATTTTTTTTGACCTGCACACCTTATTTTTGCAACGCAAACTATAATAAAATGAATCAGGAAGTTATAGATAACAAACATAAAGATTTTACACATAACTGGGTCTCCACATCCCGTTTTATCTGGTTTTGCCAGGTATTTTTAGTGTTGGCTTTTGTTTTAGGCGGTTGTTATAATTTATATACGCACCGATACAAAGGGCCGCCAAAGGTTGACGTACCGACTAATACTTTGTACAATCCAACTTACAAATAAAATTTTTATAGTAACAGCACAACGCTTATTTTTGCCGTCCGAAAAATAAGTACAGTTCTTATCATTATTGCGGAAGTAGCTCATTTGGTAGAGCACGACCTTGCCAAGGTCGGGGTGGCCGGTTCGAGCC
>JAYUYX010000143.1:0-4753 GCA_043752205.1 Chitinophagaceae bacterium | reverse complement strand
CTTATCACTCTTTCGACAGTGTAATAGATCTCTTACGTGAAGCTGCCATTGATCCCGAAGTAGTAAGTATAAAACTAACCTGCTACCGGCTGGCGGACCGCTCTAAAATAATAAATGCGCTAACCAATGCTGTGCGTAATGGCAAATTAGTAACGGTTGTTTTAGAACTGCGGGCCCGCTTTGATGAAGAGGCCAACCTGGAGTGGAAGGAAGAACTGGAAGAAGCTGGCGCAAAGGTGTTACTGGGGGTACCTAATATGAAAGTGCACGCCAAGATATGCCTCATCAAAAAAAGGGTGAACAACCGAACTATTCATTATGGTTTTGTAAGTACAGGCAACCTGAATGAAAAAACAGCAAAAGTTTATGGAGATGCCTGCCTGCTTACCTCCGACCGGAATATTATGGCAGATGTAAACCGGATTTTCAGCTACCTGGAGCAGCCCAAAAGCCGTATTGAATTATTAAAAAGCTGTCGCACATTGATCGTTAGTCCTACAGGAATGCGTAACCACCTGATGCAGCTGATCAATAAAGAAATTAAATCTGCAAAAGCAAAAAAGCCTGCATCCATCACCCTCAAATTAAACTCACTCAGTGATGAATTGCTGATCGAAAAATTATCTGAAGCTGCCAAAGTGGGTGTAGAAATCAAAATGGTGATAAGGGGTATCTTTTGTTTACCCACCGAAAATAAAAAATTTAAAGTACCCATACAGGCTATCAGTATTGTGGATGAGTACCTGGAGCATTCCCGTATCATGATATTTCATAACGGTGGAAAAGAACGAACATTTATTTCTTCTGCCGACTGGATGGTTCGAAACATTGATCACCGGGTGGAAGTAGCCTGCCCCATATTTGAAAAAAATATCCAGCAAGAAATTAAGGACATATTGCACATACAACTAAAGGATAATATTAAAGCAAGGATACTGGATAACGATCTCGATAACCAGTATGTAAACCCCCGTAATACTAAAAAGATCCGCAGCCAGGTAGAAACATACAATTATCTGCATCGCAAATCCATTTAAACTTAATCCGTTTAAACGTTAATCCGTAAATTCGTTTGAGCTCATCAACAAATTAATGGATTAACAAATTAACCAATCAACAATTGAGACTTGCAGCCATAGATATAGGAAGTAACGCAGCCAGGCTTTTGATAACAGAAGTAACCACCGACGAAAATAAAAATCCCGTTTTTAATAAACTCAACCTCTTCAGGGTGCCACTACGCCTTGGATTTGAAGTGTTTGAGACAGGCATTATCTCTAAGCAAAAGACTGTCATGTTTATACAGACCATGAAGGCATTTAAACATTTAATAAATGCTTACGAGGTTAAGAACATAAGGGCCTGTGCCACCAGTGCCATGCGGGATGCAAAAAATGCAGATGATATTATCAGGAAAATACGATTAGAAACAGATATTAAAATTGAAGTGATAAGCGGAGATATGGAAGCAGGGCTGATATTTGAGAACCATATTGCCGAAACACTCGACAAAGACCACAGCTATATGTATATAGATGTAGGCGGTGGTAGTACCGAGTTGTCTTTCTTCAGCAATGGTGTGTTAACCTTTAAAGAATCGTTTAACATTGGTACCATACGTTTATTACAGGGTATGGTGCATGAAAAGACCTGGGAAGTGATGAAGGAAACCATTAAAACGGTTACCAAAAATCAGAAAGAAGTTGTGGCTATTGGCAGTGGCGGTAACATCAACAAAGTGTTTACCATGAGTAAAAGAAAAGAGGGGAAGCCTATTTCATTTGACCTGCTTAGAGACTATTATAATGAGTTAATTAATGTAAGTATTGAAGACAGGATAAAAATATACAACCTTAAAGAAGACCGTGCAGATGTTATTGTACCCGCCCTGCAGATATATACCAATGCCATGCGCTGGGCCGGCGCTACCGAAATGTATGTACCCAAAATTGGTTTGGTAGATGGATTGGTACATCATATGTGGGAGGAATTGAAATAGCACAGAGCGAAGTCGAAGTGTTTCGAGCGAAGTCGAGATTGATACGATGGAATTAGTAACTTACTCAATAGCTGAAATAAGCTTTCCTTAACATCAATTAAAATAACTTTAGTTATTAACGCAACACTGCATGACAACAAAGCTCATTGTTATTTTTCTTTTCACTGCCAACATTTCTTTTGCACAATTCAAACCGCAACCTACCCAGTTTGATAAATTTGTAAAGCATTCAAAAATAGAATGGGCCGCTTATGCAAGCGATACTTTTAATTTTACCAATGCAGGTTTAAATAACTTATTACTGAACAGGCTTGTAAAAAAACAAATAAAAGCTTCATTCCCTGTTGATAGCCGCAGCGAGGAGGCAAACAAAATACAATACGCTGTTATAGATTCCATTGATAAAGTTTTCTTTCCGGAAGAAGAAATGTTTATGTCTGATACGCTGGGGAATATAGCCCGGTATGTCACTATCCGTAAACAAATTGACAGCACTACTTTTACTGTAACAGAAGTAACACAGATCTTATATGTTGAAAATGGAACACTAAAAAGTTATATCCCCTGGGTAACACCTACGTTACCCGTATTTACATCTACAGGTAATTATATTGGTGAAAGATTTTATTTTAATACCGCCTATAACTATAAGCCCAATTACAAATTTCCTAAAAAAAACAAACTTTCTTTTTTAGCGCAAACTAAAAAAATGATAAAGCTCAATCATGCCCAAGAACGAGATGCCCTTAAAGAAATGTATGGCCGCAATGTTTTGGAAACCCTTTGGCCATTTGTGATGAAAAATGAAATAGAAGCATTTTCAGTTGAACAAGATAGCAACAGGAAACTTAAGCCTGAGCAATTAACGATGTCATTAGCCGCTAAACAACCTGTAATAACGCCCATTTATGATTTGGAAGGAAAAATAGTAAGTTATATAGCCGCAGAAGATCCTATCAATCCCAAAATATTTACTCATGCACAATTGATACAGGACTGGTATTATGACTATAAAAAAAATAAGTTCTTCTCCAATATCAAAGCAATGGTATTGTATTTAAATAAATTGAATGACCCAGAAGATAAAAAGCCAGTCCCTGTTTTAAAACTGGTTTTTAAATAGCTCCGGCCATTTTTTGGATTTGGTATAAATAAACTGGATAAATACAGGAAATATTTATATTTTGTATTTATCAAATAACTTTAACCCCAAACCTGCTTATGAAACTATTTATAATTTTAGTTTTCTCCGCAATTCCTTTTTTGACAAATGCACAAGCAAAAAACGAATTCTCTATAGGTTTTCAGGCGCAACCTGAGTTAACATTTTATAAATCCAGTTATACTGCAGTATATCCACCGGCTTACTCAAAATCTTCTGTCAACATTGGCTTTAACCTTTATGGCCAATATCAAATAACAGATCATTTATTTGCAACGCTGGGTTTGGGTTTTATTTCAAGAAAATTAAATACCGAAATTGATGTAGCTCAATCACTTTTACCTGAGCCTTATTACGATAGCACTAAAATTCTTTATATAACAAAAACACTTTCGTATCGGGTATTACAAATCCCGGTGGGCCTGGGATACTACTTTCTTAAAACCAAAAAGACAAATGTATTTGCAGGCCTCACATTTGTTCCTAACTTTCTTTTAAATGCAAAATATGGCACACTCAATAATTATCCGGCTTTTAAGAAAAATTATTGGCAGGGGTTTTCGGTTAACCCAAACATTGGTATTGATTATACTTTAACCCAAAAAATTAAACTGACCAGTGCTATTGCTTATTCGCTGGTAAATACAGTTAGAGAAGAGGAATACTCCACAAAACATCCGAAAATAAAACATCAATATTTACAACTTGGTTTAGGCTTAAAACTGAAACTATAAAATAAACTTGTGGGTCGCAACATGCTATTTTCCCTGTTGCAGATGAACTTATCCATAATTTTTGCCTGTCAATTAAATACTAAAAATCATTTTCAAATAAATTTCTTTATACATTTACAATCTCAATTGCTCCCCGGATTTGTTTTATTCTAACGCAGAGCCAACTCCAACAGCACCATAGTTAATTAAAACAAATACCCATGTCTGTAAATAAAGAAGTTAAAAAAATAACTACCCATACGCTTCAAAAAATGAAAGCTGCAGGTGAAAAGATCTCCATGATAACGGCTTACGATTTTTCCTTTGCCAAGATCTTTGATGCAGCCGGTATAGACATCATCCTGGTAGGCGACAGCGCCAGCAATGTAATGGCCGGCCACGAAACAACTTTGCCCATCACGCTCGACCAGATGATCTATCATGCACAAAGCGTGGTACGTGGTATTAACCGATGCCTGGTGGTGGTAGATATGCCCTTTGGCTCTTATCAATCCAATTCAGAGATAGCACTGGCATCAGCTGTTAAAATAATGAAGGAAACCGGCGGCCACTCGGTTAAGTTAGAAGGCGGAGAGGAAGCCGTTGACTCCGTAAAAAAAATTGTGAGTGCCGGCATACCTGTGATGGGGCATTTAGGATTAACACCACAAAGCATTTATAAATTTGGTACATACACCGTAAGGGCAAAAGAAATAGATGAAGCATCAAAATTAAAAAAAGATGCTTTGCTGCTGCAGGAAGCAGGCGCATTTGCCATTGTACTTGAAAAAATACCTGCAGCACTGGCAAAAGAAGTAAGTGAAAGTTTACACATACCAACCATTGGCATTGGTGCCGGAGGCAATTGCGATGGACAGG
>JAYUYX010000142.1:0-4758 GCA_043752205.1 Chitinophagaceae bacterium | reverse complement strand
ATAAAGTGAAAATTGCGTTGCAACAATTATTAAGTTAGATTTGTCGCACTAATATTCTAAAAATAATGGCCGATCAGACAACAAAGAAACGCATTGCTATATTTGGTTCAACCGGTTCCATAGGTACCCAGGCATTAGAGGTTATCCGTGCAAATACTGACCTGTTTGAAGTTGAAATATTAACCGCCCAGACAAATTACGAATTACTGATAACCCAGGCGCTGGAGTTCAAGCCCAATGCGGTTGTTATTGGTGATGAAACACGTTACGAAAAACTCAAGGAAGCATTATCATCAACAGATATAAAAGTTTTTGCCGGTGAGGCTGCATTAGAAGAAGTAGCCGATTTTGATACTTACGATATGATGCTTGCAGGCATTGTTGGCTTTGCAGGCCTTAAACCCACTTTAAAAGCAGTAGAAAAAGGCAAAGCCGTTGGGTTGGCTAATAAAGAAACGCTGGTAGTTGCAGGTGACATTGTAATGCAGAAGGCCATTGAAAAAAGAGTGCCCATAATTCCGGTTGATAGTGAACATTCCGCCATATTTCAATGCCTGGTAGGAGAGGCACGCAATCCAATCGAAAAAATTATTCTTACTGCAAGTGGCGGCCCTTTTTTGGGTAAGAAGCCTAATTTTTTGGTGAATGTAAAAAGAGATCATGCCCTGCAACATCCTAACTGGAGCATGGGAGCTAAAATATCTATCGACTCTGCAACCCTTATGAATAAAGGGCTTGAGATGATCGAAGCAAAATGGCTTTTCAATTTACGTCCCGACCAGATCGAAGTGGTAATACATCAGCAAAGTATTATTCATAGCATGGTTCAGTTTGAAGACGGGAGTATAAAAGCACAAATGGGCCTGCCGGATATGAAATTGCCCATTCAATATGCTATGGCATTTCCAGAAAGAATAAAAAATAATTTTCCACGCATTAATTTCAAAAAATACCCGGCGTTGAATTTTGAAGAACCGGATGTTAAAACTTTTAGAAACTTGTCATTGGCTATGGAAGCGCTTAATAAGGCCGGTAATATGCCTTGTATATTAAATGCTGCTAATGAAATTGCTGTATGGGCCTTTTTGCGCAATCGTATTGGTTTTTTAGACATGACTGCAATGGTGGAAAAAACCATGCAAATGGTATCATTTATTGAAAAACCTACCTTACAGGAATATTTTGAAAGCGACGGCGAAGCCCGTAATTTTGCCGCTTCGTTAATTAACCTGTAAATCTAATAGAGAACTTCATAACCACTTACGGTAATCAACTAAAAAATTAATTTTTAAAATGGATATTACCTTATTAGCAATAAACTGGCCTAGCGTAGGTTTAAAAGTTGCCCAGCTTTTATTGTCGCTTTCAATCCTTGTCATACTTCACGAATTTGGGCATTACATAACTGCAAAATGGTTTAAGTGCCGGGTAGAAAAATTCTATCTCTTCTTTGATCCCTGGTTTTCTATTTTTAAAAAGAAAATAGGCGATACGGTTTATGGTATTGGCTGGTTGCCTTTGGGAGGTTATGTAAAGATCTCGGGTATGGTAGATGAAAGCATGGACAAGGAATCCATGAAACTACCTCCACAACCATGGGAGTTCAGGAGTAAGCCAGCCTGGCAACGCTTAATAATCATGTTGGGGGGTGTAACGGTAAATATTTTACTGGCATTTATAATTTATGCCGGCATCTTAATGACATGGGGCGAAAAAAAGATACCTGCATCTTCTTTAAAATATGGTATTACATTCAATGATTCTTTATTTAATGATCTTGGATTTAAGAATGGTGATAAAGTTATAGCAGTTGATGGTAAGCCTGTGGTTGAATACACTGATATCCTAAAAAAGGTATTGGTTGTAAATAAGAATGTAACTGTTGAGCGGGATGGTAAAGAAACGAACCTGGAGATGCCTGTTGATCTTATCGGCAAACTGGTGGAAAAAAAGAAACTGGCTGAAGGTCCGTTGATCAGCCCAAGAGTTCCTGTAATGGTTTCTGTTTTGGATGATACCAGCGTAGCATACAAAGCTGGCTTAAGAAAAGGAGATCTGATCGTTGCTGTTGATTCTGTACAAACACAGTTTTATGATGAGTTTTCAGCCTTTATGAAAAAGCAGAAGAAAGGAGATACTATTGATCTTACTGTAAAAAGGAATACCGAAACATTAAATATTACAACAACGCTTATTAACGGAGGGAAAATAGGATTCAATCCTCCCAGCAGCCATGCAGAATATGATAGTCTGGGTATTTATAAATTTGAAGTAAAAAAGTATGGCTTCTTTGCGGCATTTCCAGCCGGTGTAAAAAGGGCGGGTAAAGAGTTACAGTTTTATATTGACCAGTTCAAGAAAATATTATCTCCCGAAACAGGCGCCTACAAAGGAGTTGGCGGTTTTAAAGCGATGGGCTCTGTATTTTCAGGTACAGAATGGAATTGGGAACATTTCTGGACCATCACGGCATTCTTCTCAATTATTCTTGCCTTCATGAATCTGTTGCCCATACCGGCATTGGATGGGGGTCATGTTTTATTCACCTTAGGAGAAATGATAACAGGCCGTAAACCCAGCGAAAAATTTTTGGAGTATGCACAGATCGCAGGAATGATTGTTTTGCTGGCGTTAATGCTGTATGCAAATGGTAACGATTGGTTTGGATGGGGGAGAGGTAAGTAATAATAAATAAGAGATTTATAAAGAAAAGGAAGCACGAAGCTTCCTTTTCTTTATTCAAGGTTGACAACTTATAATTCTATTCCTATTTTTTTCATCAATATCGACGCATTTAAACTTGTACAGATTCCCTCTTTCAGCCTGTAATCAAAATACAGCTCATCATTACTTACCTGCACATCAAAATGATAATTTAAAATATTGACCGGGAACTTCTCTTTCATTTTTGCAAGATCCACATCATGCGTGGCAATGATACATGCTGCCTTATGTTTTATAAGTTGTTTGATGAGTGCGGCCGAACCTGTATGGCGGTCTAATGAATTAGTGCCCCTTAGTATCTCATCTAATAAAATAAATACTTTTTCATTATTATTTACTTTGTCAATGATGATCTTTAATTTTTTTAATTCTGCATAAAAAGTAGAAGTGCTTTCCTCGAGGTTATCAGCAATACGCATACTACTTATAACCTGCACAGGCGATAAACAAAAGTACGCTGCACAAACCGGTGCACCTGCCATAGCTAAAACAGTATTAACACCTATACTTCTCAGATAAGTACTTTTGCCTGCCATGTTACTGCCAGTTATAAGCATTAGTTCCCCGGTGTGGTCAATTGTAAGTGGATTATTAATACATTTCTCCGCCGGGATTAATGGATGGCCGATATCTTTCCCCTCTATAAAAAAATGTTGCTCCTTAAAAGTTGGGAAGCACCATTGAGGGTGATTAAAAGATAAGGTTGAAAAACTGTTTACCGCCTCAAACTGGCCCAGGGCAGTAAACCAGCCCATCACATTTTTGTGATTGTTTTTTTTCCATTTCTCCAGCGCAATCACCTGCTGAAGGTCCCATTGCAGTAATAGATCCAGCGGGATGAATACAACAAAATTAAAACGTAGGTCTAGCCGCTCTAATATTTTTTTTAGCTGGTGAAGCTGAAATGATGCTTTCCCTTGTTGCTGCTTATATTGCTTTTGCAGATCCTGTAAAAAAGAAGATTTGAAATCGGTTTCTTCAATCAATTTAATACTGTCGGCAAGTACTTCCAGTTCCTCACTCATTTTTGAAACCTGCTGGTGTAACGGGGTCACTTTTTTGCTGATATAAAATGCAACAAGAGTAGAAGCCAGCAAAAAATAATTTCGTATATAGTTGTTTACTACATCAGTAATATTTAAAACAATGATCGTTAACACAATTGCAGGTATAAAATAACGGGCAAATAACCAGAATTTATTATTGATGAACCGATAATTTTCTGCAAACCAGTTATCCAACCTGTTTTGTGTTTCAGTTTGTATTTTTTTAGCTGCGCCCAATGCCTGCAATTGCTGCCGCCATACTGTTTGTGCTGCCAGCTCTTTTATAGCATCCTGCCTTTCAGTAATTTTTTTTAATGTAGAAGGATTCAACAACCAACCTGCCAAGGTTTCGTTTCCTGTTTCTGAGTTGGTTCTGTTTACGTACTGGTAAAGAGAGGCACGCCCAAATAGGTCGAGGTCATTGGCATAATAATGTTCTTTGGGTTTAAATTCATCCCCTGTTGCAAAATGAAAATAATTATATTCCAGTGCTTTCAATTCATCCTCATTTATTTTAACGAGATAATTATGATGTTCAATGGCTGTCTTATTTCTAATATCTGCAAATACAAGCCTGGTGAAAACAGTAAGCAATAAAAGAGAGGGAATAAGTGCATAAAATACATTCACCGCAAATAAAAAATACCAGGCAGCTGCAATTATTATAATTACAGAAAATCGCAGCCATCCATAAAGTGATTTTCTTTTATAAAGAATAGCCAGGTACGATTGTAAGTCTTTAATTCTTTGTTTATAATATTCTTTAGGGGGCATAGTAAAATTTGTTGAATGAAGATATTAAAAATTGAGTGCTTAGTTGTTCTATCTAAAAATTGGGTTTTATTAGGAACTGACCTGGTCATTTTATTCAACAAAAAAATCCCTCCCTTATTATGGGGAGGGATTTGTATAAGCTGAACTTTATTGTTTATTGAATAACGACTCTGCACATGGTGATACGGTTACCATTGAGGTCACCTATTTCAAC
>JAYUYX010000141.1:0-103315 GCA_043752205.1 Chitinophagaceae bacterium | reverse complement strand
ATCATTGTTATGTTATTTGAACTAGCAGTGGTAACTGCACTGCAGGAATTGAGATTGGTTAGTATGCAGGAAATCACATCCCCATTTACAATACTATTGGTTGGATAGACAGGGCTATTTGATCCAACATTAGTTCCATTTAATTTCCATTGGTATGAAGGGGTGATACCGCCATTTACTGGTGTCGCAGTATATGTTACTAATGTTCCTATACAAATTGTTGTTGCAGATGCAGTAATGCTGACAGAAGGAATTACAGGTGCATTTACAATCATTTGTATAGTATTTGAAGTAGCAGTTGTTGAAGTAACACATACATAGTTGCTCGTTAATATACATTTAACTACATCGCCATTGTTTAATGTATTGCTTGTATAAACAGGGCTATTTACGCCAACATTAATTCCATTAACCTGCCATTGATAACCGGGGCCTGCGCCACCATTAGTGGGAGTTGCAGAGAAAGTTACACTTGTACCAGCACAGATTGTCGTTGAATTGGCTATAATATTTACAGAGGGGGTTAGAGATTGAGTAACATTCATTGTGATTGAATTTGATGTGGCTGGAGAGCCGGTAGCACAACTTAAGTTTGATGTCATAATAACATTTACTACATCTCCATTTGATAATGTACTTGTTGTATAAGTTGGAGAATTAGTGCCCACATTTACACTATTTACCTGCCATTGATAAGTAGGTGAGGAACCTCCATTAATTGTGGTTGCAGTGAAAGTAACAGAAGTGCCGGAGCAAATTGTTGTAGAAGGTGAACTGATATTTACTGATGCCGGGCCGGGAGGCAACACTGTCATAGTAATTGAATTTGATGTTGCAGGCGAACCTGTAGCACAGCTTAAACTGGAAGTCATGATAACTTTTACTACATCTCCATTTGATAATGTACTCGTTGTGTATGTTATGGAATTTGTTCCAACATTACTACCATTCACTTGCCACTGATAGGAAACTCCGGGGCCACCGTTTGTTGGCGTTGCAGTGAATGTTACAGAACCGCCAACACAGATGGTTGAACCCGTTGAACTAATATTTACTAATGCAGGCCCACCGGGCGACACGGTCATTATAATTGTATTTGAAGTCGGAGAAGGCGGGGTTGCACAGGCTGCACTCGAGGTCATAATAACTTTCACTACATCTCCATTAGATAAAGTACTTGATGTGTATGTTGTAGAATTTGTTCCCACATTAACGCCATTTACCTGCCATTGATAAACAGGAGTATTGCCGCCATTAGTTGGTACTGCAGTGAATGTTACCGAAGTTCCCTGGCATACAGTTGTAGCAGGTGTGGATATGGAAACAGAAGACGTAACGGCAGCGCCCACTGTTATTGTAATGACATTACTGGCTGCAATAGTAGGGGGAACACAAGTTGCATTACTCGTTAAAATAACACTTACCAAGTCATTATTATTTAAAGTAGTAGTTGTATAAGTAGAAGAGTTTGTGCCAACATTACCACCATTTACCTGCCATTGATAAGAGGGAGAAGGCCCGCCATTAATTGGAGTTGCAATAAAAGTTACAGAAGTACCGGAACAAATTGCAATGGATGATGCTGTGATATTTACTGAAGGGGAAGCAAACTTAGCAATAAAAATATCATACCCCCCTGCTGAAGATAGATTATAGTTTCCCGGGCAGGGGTCAAAGTCAGCCGTTTGGTTAAAAGTGCCTGCTAAATAAATGTTACCTGAAACATCTGTTTTAATAGAAGACCCTCTATCAAAATCGATACCGCCTATTTGTTTCGCACTAATGAAATTACCCATATTATTAAGGGTAGAAATAAAAACATCAAAGCTACCAATCGTGGTAAGATTATAGACACCTGCCCCGGGGTCAAAATCCATAGTGCCATTAAATTGCCCTGTTAAATAAACATTCCCTCCAGCTCCAATTACTATTGATTTCCCCTGATTTACCCAACCCGTAGTAGTAGCACTTAATTGTTTGGCCCATACGAAATCTCCAGTCGAATTTAATTTAGATATATAAACATCAATGACATTAGTCAGAGTGGACAAATTATAAGTACCTGGTCCAGGGTCAAAGTCAACAGTACCTAAAAAATGCCCTGTGGTGTAAACATTTTCATTTGCATCAAGAGTAATTGAATTACCAAACCCTCCGCTAAAATTACCAATTGATTCTCTTAAAACTTTTGCCCAAACTAAATTACCTGAACTATTAAGTTTATAAACAAATGCCCCTTCTCCATAAAGAAGAAAAACACCAGGCCCAGGGTCAAAATCTGCTCCGCCGAATTCTGAACCAAGTAATCCTGTTGTATAAATATTTCCATTTGCATCTAAAGTCAGACCTTGGCCTTGTTCTCCTGCCGTACCACCTACTTGTACTGCCCATAAGAAATTTCCATTCCCATCAAGTTTGGAAACAAATAAATCAACATTACCTACAGAAGTAAAATTATAAATACCGGGGCCAGGATCAAAGTCAGCAGTAGAAGAAAAACCGCCTGTCGTAAGAACATTTCCATTCTGATCAACACCAATAGAATAGCCAATATCACCTAAATTATCAGGATTAGTCCCACCCATTTGTTTTGCCCAGATAAAGTTTCCTGAAACATCGAGTTTTGATACAAAAATATCATTTAGACCAAAAGATGTAAGATTGAAAGAACCCGAACCCGGATCAAAATCAGCAGTACTCCGAAATCGTCCTGTGGTATAAATATTGCCAGACCCATCAACAGCTATTGCGTTTGCAACATCAGAATCAGTTCCACCCATTTGTTTGGCCCAAATAAAATTTCCAAATGCATCAAACTTAGTAATAAAAATATCTTCTAGTCCAAAAGATGTGAGATTAAAAGTTCCCGAACCAGGGTCAAAGTCAAAAGTCCCACTAAATGAGCCTGTTGTAAAAACATTCCCAACTGCGTCAAGGGCAAGTGAATTGGCTATGTCTGTACCAGAACCACCAATTCCTTTTGCCCAAGCAAGGTCAAGGTTTTGGGCGTTTGTATTATGGCTTAATGTAAAGATTAACACCAATATGATTGGGCAGATTTTCTTCGAAAAAATACTAAATAGTAAAAAAATACTTCTTTTATATTCTCTCATAAATTTATTGCAAAGCATCTTTTTTGGTGCCTTTCAACAATATAAACATTTTTTGTAAATTGTTAAAGTTTATTAATTTTTATTTTAAAGTATCATATAGGTACTTTTATTTTTATGACTTGGGTATTTTAAATATTTAAGGCGAGTTGTCCAATTGGTTGCCTTTTTTTATCCACCAGTCGAACACAAATTGTATCATTGGTTACGAAACATTAATTAATTCGTATTTAGGTCGGTATTAGGCGAACAATTTCAGCACGCCTGAGCTACTAATTTTTCGACCGCCCCACACCACAAAAAACCTCAACAAAATTGTTGAGGTTTTTTAATATTCTACTGTAAAAGCTTCTCAATTAACTGGTCAAAATCATTAACGCCTTAACGGTTGCAGCAGCTCTTCCAACCCGTTTATCTTTATCTCGTATAAGGTTTCTAATAAAACCCCCAGCCTTCCTTTTGGAAAACCTTTTTGCTGAAACCATTCCAGGTACGATACAGGCAGATCACAAAGTATCCTGTCTTTAAATTTCCCAAAGGGCATTTTTAATTCTACCAATTCTATCAATAGATTGGGATCGGGTGCCGCCGGTTCTTCCGCCATGATCAAATTATTTAACCAATAAAACAAACAATGTGGTTATACACACAATATCCTTATTAATCCACTATTGAATAATAATAGTTAATTATCTTTTTTATTACTCAATGCTTTTATACATTTACTATATAGAATTACATGCTTAAAAATAAATTTAAATTATTTTAAACTTTTACGGGTCATTCCCATCAAAAAACGCATGATAACAACTTCAATTACTAACCCATCCACCCAAGTTATCAGTAAGCACATTTTTGCAAATGTTTTACTTAATAACCAAACTAATCAAAGATCATTACATGCTGCTCTTGCTTTATCGCCGGGCGAAGTATTATGTAATTTTGATGCTAACGAAACGCAAACTTTTGCAACCTACTTAACTGTGCAAACCGGTGCCAGCAGGCATATTACACTTAAACCGGAATTCCTGCAATATATCAACCACAGTTGCGCTCCCAATGTATTTTTTGACACAACAAGCATGGAGCTTGTTTGTTTAAAAGTTATGCAGCCTGGTGATGAGTTTACTTTTTTCTATCCATCAACCGAGTGGAAAATGGCACAGCCCTTTATTTGCAATTGCGGCAGCGAGGGATGTTTACAATTAATAAACGGCGCTTCACACCTTTCTGTTGAAACGCTTTCAAAATATAAACTAACCGATTTTATAAAGCAGCAGGTAAAGCAAAAATTATCCCTGTAGCTACCCATTTTATTCTATGGCTCCACTAAATCCATTATTGTCTTCTGTATCTTTCCAACACATTAAAGTTTGGGTATTGGCTCCGCTATTGGAAACTAATGATGCCAATATTGATTATTACTACGATTTTAGCCAGAGCATTGCCGAATATGAAAAGACCTTTACCGAATTGGGCATAGAATGGAAATGGCAACCGGTAACAATTACAGATTACCCCGCTATTATAGAAAAAATAGCTGCTGAAAAAGAGTTTGGCAATAAAACTCCCGTAGTTTTTAATTTATGCGATGGCGATGAAATAAATGGCACCCCCGGTATTTCTGTTGTAAGGTTATTGGAGGAGAAAGAATTGCTATATACAGGAGCCAATGAATATTTTTATAATATTACTACTTCCAAAATTCCTATGAAACGGGCTTTTGATAAAGCCAAAGTTCCATCAGCAAAATGGAAAGCCATTCATGATAAAGAAGATAATCTTGAACATATATTTGATAAGCTCGGTTGTCCAATAATTGTAAAGCCCTCAATATCCGGTGGAAGCATGGGTGTAGGTATCAAAAACGTGGTACACGATACAACTGAATTAAAAGAGCAGGTAGATAGGATGTTTGAAGGATACCGCGGCTGGGACCTTGCAGCCGACGGCTTAATTGCTGAGTCATTTATTACCGGGCCAGAATATACGGTACTGATATCCGGATCATACAATAATCCTAAAGACGCAAAAATTTATACCCCTGTTGAAAGGGTGTTTCATCAATCCTTACCTGAAGAGGAAAAATTCTTATCCTTTGACAGGCTTTGGGAAATTTATGAAGAAGAAACTGCCATGCCAGGCGATGAAAATTTTTATGAGTATGCTTTACCTGCTGCCGCTTTAATGGATGAGATCAAAAAGATAAGCTGGGATGCATACGTTGCTACAAAAGGTTGTGGCTATACTCGTGTTGATATAAGAATGGATAAAGAGACCGGCAAATTATATGTGCTTGAAGTAAATGCACAATGCGGTTTAAGTGAAGACGAGGATTTTACTTCTATAGGCGCTATCCTTCGCTTTAGCGGAAATACCTTTACAGAGCTTGTGAGCGAAATTATCAGTGACACTTTCAGCCGCCGCTCGGCTAGAGAATTAAAAAGGCGCATTGCTTAAACTATCTGCTGCAGATCTTTTGCAGAAACCAAATGGAAGAACCACAAAATCAAAATATATCTCCGCTTCAATCTTCGCAAGGCTCCCCCTCCAGGGGGCGGGGGGGGCTTAAAATTTGTGTGCTGCAGCCCGACTATTCCACTTCTGATGTTGATTATCAAAATTATGATCCGCCAAGAGACCTTAGTCATTTAATGCCCGGTGCACAGTTTGATCATGTTCTTCTTAATAAGCTAACTACTTACAAACAACTTAAAGAGCTTAAGAAAAAAAACTACGATGTTTTTGTAAACCTTTGCGAAGGGTACCTGGAGTGGAGTGTGCCATCCATTGATGTTATTTATTTTATGGAACTGCTCAACCTTCCTTTTACCGGTCCCACATCTTTGTTGTATGATCCGCCAAAAGACCTGATGAAATACGTTGCTTACACGGTAAGGGTTAAGGCACCTGCTTATGCTCTCATTGATTCGATGGAGGGTATTGAAAAAGCTTGCGCTCATTTAAAGTTTCCGTTGTTTGTAAAACCAGATAAGGCTGGGGATAGTTTAGGTATTGATCAACACTCATTAGTACACAACATCAATGAACTGAAACAAAAATGCGCTGAAATTATTGAAGAGTATGGGCCATTGCTTGTGGAAGAATATATTGGGGGCAGAGAATTTACCGTAATGCTGGTTGCCAATGCAGATGATGAAAAAACATGTACGGTTTATAAACCGGTAGAATATATTTTTCCAGCAGGTTTTGAATTTAAGACCTATGCGTTAAAAACATCGGAGCTGCATCCCGAAGCAAATATTCCCTGCAACAATCCTGAATTGGAAAAACAATTAAAGGATGCCGCCTTGCAGATTTTCCAGGGATTTGGCGGGGCTGGTTATGCCCGGCTCGATTTCAGGGTGAATGAAAAGAACGAGATCTTCTTTCTGGAAATAAATTTTACCTGCTCAGTTTTTTATAAAGATGGGTACGAAGGATCGGCCGATTATATTTTAAAAGCCGACGGAACAGGGCAGGCGGTCTTCCTCAAAAAAATAATTGATGAGGGTATTGCCCGCCACCAACGCAGATTAAAAAAATACACTATGAAAGGCAATGCTATTGCCGGTTATGGCATTTATGCAACCCAACATATTCAGCCTAACGAATTGATCTTTAAAGGAGAGGAGGCACCACAAAGCATTGTAACCCGCAATTATGTAGACCGTTATTGGAATGTTAAGGAAAAGGAATCATTTAGAAAATACGCTTATCCTCTTAGTAAAGAAGTATTTTTGCTGTGGGATAATAACCCGGCAAACTGGGCGCCTCAAAATCACAGTTGTGATCCGAACACCTCCTATGAAGGACTGAATGTAGTGGCTCTGCGAAATATTGAGCAGGGCGAAGAACTAACCCTCAACTACGCCAGCTTTTTGGATGAACATATGGAGCCCTTTAACTGCCGCTGCGGTGCAGCCAATTGTTGTGGATGGGTTACGGGAATTAAAGAAAATTCGATAACAAAAAGAGAAAGCCAACGCAACGATTAAACTCACCCACATTCCTCCGGTCTTACTAACCACCATTACTATTCTCTCCTTTTTTTAGGAAATGTTATTTTATTTAAAGTTTGTCAGGGTGAGCCTGTCGAACCCGGTATATTATAAGCAACCCGCCTTCGACAAGCCTGTCTGCCGACAAAGGCAGGCTTAGGCTGATAGCTTTTTATATTTGAAGGAAAATGATATTGGCTTAAAGAGGGTAAGGATTGTCTGAGCATCAAAAGAACCAAACTATGTCTAAGTTTCAAATATTACGCAACCTCATGATGAAGCATAAATACCAATTAGTGTTTACGTATTCTTTATTCTCGCTGGAGATGTTGGGTGGCCTGTTGCGTTTTTATTTTTTTGGAGAGGCCATCAATGATCTGATAAAAGGAAGTTATCATGGCCTGATCATATTAACGTTTGTTCATCTTGCTTACTTAATTATTGGTACTATACGCCACATGTATGATACCCGAACCTACTCTGCTATATATACATCGCTTGTTACTAAATTTTTAGCCAGGAAATATCTTACCAACAATGTTTCTAAACTAAGCGCCCACAGCACACTGGCAAGAGAGTTTGTAGATTTTTTAGAGCACGACCTGGTATATGTAATTGAAGCAGCTTATAATATTTTAGGCTCCCTCATCATCTTATTCTTTTATGATAAAACAGTGGTTGTTACCTGCCTGGCTATGATGGTTCCCGTTATACTCATCAGTTTGTTATATGGTAAAAAAATGATGAAACTTAATAAGCACAAGAATGATGAACTGGAAAAACAGGTAGACATTATTTCATCGGGCAATAATGTAACCATACGCCATCACTATAATAATTTGCGCAAATGGCAGGTACGTATCTCTGATAAAGAAGCATGGAACTTTGGTTTTATGGAGATCATGGTGTTGCTTGTAATTGCAGTTTCTCTTATCGTTTCTAAAAACCTACATAGTACAACAATCATGGCGGGCAGCCTGTTTGGTATGTACAGTTATATTTTAAAATTTGCATCTGGCCTTGATACCATACCTTATACCATGGAGCGCCTTTCTTCTTTAAGTGATATTACCAGGAGGATTGAACTGGAAGTTGATGATCTTCCGGAAGAGCCTGTTAAAGAAAAAGGAGAGTTGAGATTTTTATCCAATAGAAATGATAGCACAAAACTTTCAGCTTAGATACAGTACGTTAGATTAAATATCGAAGATTTATTTCAACCCATAAATCTCTTCATACTGTACATACCCTGATCTGCCAATTATATAAATGGGCCTGTCTGCAGCATTTTTGATAACGCCTTTAGTTTCATCATTTGCAATAGGGAAATTAATTAAATAAGCTTTTCCATCACTTACCTGAATACCATAGGTTTCAACGGAATTTTGAATTGAAACTGAATTTTGTTTGTATGTGTATGAGATTATTTTGCCGGCACTGTCTTTTATTGTGAAACTTTTTGCATCGAAGGTGATGTCAAATTTTTCTCCCTTTTCGTCAATCGCTTTCCAAAGCCCTCTATAAGTATCTGAACCACTACAGCTATACAAAGAAATAAGTACCAGGCCTAAAACAAAGTTTGTTGCTTTTCTCATTTTAAAAAGTTTATAGTAACTAATGTTGTTCAAGTTATGAACTAAAGTTTAAAATTGTATTTGGCTGATTTTACTGCGAAAAAATTTGCATCGGGACTCGATACGATATCTTATACCATGGAGCGCCTTTCTCTTTAAGTGATATACCAAGAAGATTGAATTGGAGGTTGATTTTTCCGTAGAGCCTGAAAGCAAAAAAGGAGAGTTGAGATTTTTTATCCGGGAGAAATAGCACAAAACT
Source organism: Chitinophagaceae bacterium (assembly GCA_043752205.1). Lineage (GTDB taxonomy): Bacteria > Bacteroidota > Bacteroidia > Chitinophagales > Chitinophagaceae > Ferruginibacter. Next base: position 94,368 of record JAYUYX010000141.1, on the reverse strand, counting down.
TTCGGCTTAAAATGACTTTTACCTTACGATCATCACCGATCCCTGCTCTGTCCGTTTAAACTGCCCTTTGTAAGTAAAGGTTGATGACCAAACATAGCTACCAGAAAGTTGTGTGCCTTTATACAATCCATCCCATCTTTTAAAAGGATCACGGCTTGCAAAAACCAATTCGCCATAGCGGTTGTAAACATACAGTTGATAATTGGTAATGGCAGCCACATTACCCATGGGCCCAAAATTCGGATTCAGGGCATCGCCGTTTGGCGTAAATGCATTGGGAAAATATACTTCGCCACAGCTGCCGTTGGCCGGCTCACTAATTTGTACCGATGTTGTTGCCGTGCAGCCATTATTATCTGTAACCGTTACGGTATAATTTCCTGCAGCAAGGTTTGTTGCAGTGGTATTGTTTTGTGCAGGTGTCGTGTTCCAGCTATATATATATGGTGCAATGCCACCTGTTGCCAAAGCCGTTGCCGTACCATCACTCAACCCAAAACAGCTTGCGTCTTTTTTATTGGCAATGGCAAGGGTTGGTGCTGTTGCGGTTGTAATAATCACGCTGATGTTTTCTGTACAACCTTTACTGTCGGTAACTGTAACGGTATAAATACCGGGTGTAAGTCCGCTGGCGGCAGGGCCATTTCCACCAGATGGTGACCATGCATATATATATGGTCCTGTTCCCCCACTTTCATTTATAGTTGCGCTACCTGTTGTAACTGCACAGCCCGGCTGTACAATATTTATGGTATGTGATAATGCAGCAGGCTCAGTAATTACAGCAGTTGCTGTTGCCTGGCAGCTGTTGTTTGCATTTACAGTAACGGTATACGTTCCGCCGGCAAGCCCGGTGGCAATTGCTGTGTTTTGCGGGGGAACTGTATTCCAGTTAATAAAGAATGGTGCCGCTATAACAGGAATTACAGATACTGATGCAGCACCATTATTATCGCCAAAGCAATTATTATTGCTGATGACTGAGGTTGTTAAACCAAGAATGTTGATGGTTTTTGTAGTAGTTGAAGGCGCATTTGCCGGTCCGGTTGCTGTTAGGGTAACAATATATTGACCCGGCCCGCTAAAAATATGTACGGGGTTCGGCAGGGCTGATGTATTGTTTGCTCCTGATGCAGGATCTCCAAAATCCCAGCTAACTGATGGGCACAATGCAGATGTATTTGTAAAATTTACACTTGTGCTGCTTAAGCATGACCAGTTAAACGAAGCGTTATTGGGTGGTGCGTTTGTAATTACAATATCATCCACAGCAAAACCATCGTAGGCATTACACTGTGTACCTGCCCCGAAAATAAAACGGAAAATAACATTGGGCATACCGGCCAGGTTAGGCATGGCATGTGTTGCGTTTACCCATCCTCCGCTACCACTACCGCCCAGGCAGTTTCCAGCTGTTGACTGTATATTGCCCGACCAACCATCACGTACCCCAGTGAGCGGACCTAGAAATTGTATTGGAGAAAAATTAAACCAGTTGGTAGTCAAACAGCTGGTTTCAGCTACAGTGCCCACATTTGTCCAGCTGGCACCCAGGTTTGTTGAGTATTGAAACCCTGCGCCATCAAATTTTTGTTCTGTTTCCCAAAAAACATTGAAGGAAATGTAGGGATGCTGCAGGCCTGTAAAATCAAAACAGGGACTTTGTAAAAAAGATGCTTCGCCATTATTATAGCTGCTGCCGGTAAGCCCGCCCACTATCCAGCATTTTGTGCCGGTTGCTGCACCTGTAATTACCGGCTTTGCCGGAGTGCCCCATGCCCAGTCTGATGCGGTACCGCCGGTAGTAAAGCCACCGTTGGTTGTTTCAAATCCTTCATTGTATGGAAAAACAGAAATGGTGGTGGCGCATTGTGCATGTACATATTGCTGTATGCAACTTATACAAACAATCAAAAATATTACCCGGTAAGCAGAATTTAAAAACGATAGCAATTTTATTAATTAAGCCTGTAAAAATACTTTATTCCTGCCGCATAAGTTCAGATATTGATTATGTATAAAACTGTTGCTTTAGGTATAATAAATATTATTCTTCCTTTCTTTTAACTACCAGGAACCAATCGTTTTCCAGCGGCAGGTATCCATAGTCATAGCAATAAAAATAGGTGTTGCCATTTTTTGCGCTGTATTGATGGGTGTGGTATTTAAATTGAAAACCTTTTTCGCTAAGTTTATCACGGTTGGCTTTTGCAGTGGCTTCTCCATCTGGCAAAAGACTTTCCAATATGCGTCGGTTCTTACCAAGGGCGTTATTTACGTTGCGTATATAATTATTGGCAGGGCTTTTAAGCTCATTATTGTAAGCGGCCCGGCAATAATCATCACAGAATTTCTTATCGCTGCGACCTTTTAAAGGCTTTTCGCAAAACATACAGGTTTTGATTTCTTTTTGCTGTAGCATAGTGCAGGCTTTGGTTTAGGTGGATAAAACAGTTTCAATTTCCCAGCAACAACCGTTTACATACGGTTATAAAGGTAAGTAAAAGGCAACTATATACGAATTGGGTGAAGCCTGAAAATAGAAGTTTGAAAGAGGAAAATCGTTCTAAAAATTCAGTTTTCAGATAGCAAAGTATCTGACTTGAATAGGATGCAAAAGAGGCATCAAAACTGAAACGAACTATAAGAAAGAACCGATTATAAACCTTGCTATTGTTGTTTCGGAGTTATCCTACTTACTATAGCTGAACGCTCGAAAACGGAGGCTTACAACACAAATTTAATCTTAAAATTTATCAAAATGAAATTCAATTATAAATCTATTTTTTGGTTGCAGTATCTTCTTTTGGTTTGGGCATTGGGGGTATTGGGATATTGCGTAAAACTTGCTTTAGACTATCAAGTTCCTTTGAAACTAATTGTATGCCTTCCTCTATCTTCTGCTGCTTTGTGTTGTCTTCTTTGGAGCATCGCGATAAAACGATGGTTACAACATTAAGCAATAAGGCAGCAATCACATTACCATTTTTTATAAATCTGTCTAAAAAAACAGTTTTACTTTCTTTCTTTTTGAGAGTGTCTTGATATTCTAAATACTTAGCGTATGAACTATGTTGATGTAGTATTTCCCTAGCATGATCAGTAATACTGTATGGATTCCACACAGGTATGCCCCCAAAGCCTTTATCACTCTTTTCAATCAACTCTAATTTTTGCATCTTTCTAAATATTCGGCTGGCCTCATGATAATAAGAATTATCAAAGAGATTCGTTATTGCTGATTCGTCAAACCATTGTGGTATTCCTTCACACAGAATTTCGCTTAGAATAATATCTATTGCTTCAATATCATTATTGGGAGTAATTGCCATTACTCAAAATACATATTACAAATTATAAAGCCCCATTTTTAGGGTCTTTTAATTATTCAGCTATTGGTAAATTTGGTGGTGGGGTGTTTACTTTACCTATCAATTTATTATAGGTTAAAGTTGCATTACTGGATAAACCTACTGCATCGTTAAATTTTACAACTGGTTTTTCTTTTCTGTTGTTGTACCTGTATGTAAATTCGGTTGTGTATCTGTGTAAATGTTGTGGAGATACAAAATGATAAATACCTATGATACCACGCTTAAAAGTACTCCAAAAGTTTTCAATGTTGTTTGTATGAAACTCTCCAACCGTTTTGAAATCATCTAAGTTATGCTTTATAGATACATGTTCATACTCTCCATTTAAACCAATATAACCTCTGTGTCCGTCTGAAATAATCAAAGTACCACTCTCCACAAATTCCCCCATAATCGGCTGTAAAATATCAGCCTTAGTATTTGGCACAACAAAGGTTTTAATCTTACCACCACGCTCTACCATACCAAATACAGGCACTTTTTCATCCCCATCCTTTTCATAATTTCTTTTCTTATTTGCATGACGGTTATAATTTTTTCCACCCACAAAAGTTTCATCTACTTCAACGATACCTTTTAGCATGTGTGGTGCTGTTTCTTTAAACATTTCTCTAATCCTGTGATTTAAAAACCACGCTGTTTTTTGGGTTACGTTTAATTGTGCCGCAAGCTGTAAACTACTAATCCCCTTTTTGCTTGTGGTTAATAAGAAAATTGCAGCATACCATGTACGTAAAGAAATTTTAGAAGATTGAAATATTGTACCTGTTGTTGCTGAAAATTTCTTTTTACATTCTTTGTTTGCACAATGGTATTCCGGCACACCTTGTTTGCTTGGCTTTTTGCTACGGCTCTTTGTTATGTAAACATGAGTAGAATTGCAATGAGGGCAAACAGACTTACCATCCTCCCATATTTGGCTTGCAAGGAACTCAAAGCAGGTTTTTTCCTCTTTGAAGAAATCGTTTAATTCGATTAAGCTCTTAAATGTCGTAGTCATTTTTATTAATTATACTCAAAGGTATGATTTTACCCATTATATACCTAATTTTTAAACAATTATTTTTGGTTTAACTCCTTTAAGTATTTATTTTTGTTATTCATATATATGATTATCAATGTATTATATGCCAAAATAAAACACTTGTACTTAAAGTGTTGTGCTTTAAGTACTTTGAATCAAATAAATAACTACCTTTACAATGTCTTAAAAACAATTTTATGTCAGAAGCAGAAAACATTACCGAACCTACAACTCCAATCGTAGAACAAAAAAAAGCTGGACGCAGTGCCTCGTACCCTGCGTTAACAACTGTTGAGGCATTCAATTTCACCAACAAGATTTACGACAAATTCTCCAATGTAGAGGTTACAAGAAAGGAGATGGCAAATGTACTTAAAGTGCATCCGAACTCTATTTCCAGAGAGGTTGCCGCTGCTGCTGCTTATGGGTTATTCGATAAATCTTTAGCTAAAGGGGAAACTGATTTTAAATACAAAGTAACAGTCCTCTTTACTGATATATTAAGGCCCGACAATGAAAAGCAAAAGAAAATGAATTTACTTATTGCTTTCGGAAAACCCAAACTCTACCAAGAATTAATAACCAAATTTGATTGCTCTGTTATTCCAGAAGAATTACCCAACACCTTAATAAAGCATCATGGTATAACCATTGCAGCTTCTAAAGAGGTTGCAGACATTTTTTTAAACGCTGGTTCAGAAGTGGGTGCTATAAGTGAAAGCAGGGTTTTAAATTACAAGGTTGCTTTAAGTTCAATTGCCAAAACTCAAATTGCGGAAGAAATTGATGCAGAACCTGTTATTATTGATAATAACAATGTCGTTGCAAAAATTAAAAAAGTAGATTTTGATAACACGGATAACGACAAAAAAGTTCCAATACATTTAACCAATGATAAAATTGCATACTTAATGTACCCTAATGATATTAGTGGTGATGATATTGAACTGATTGAACACCATCTTAAAGGAGTGGTATTGAGATTAAAATTTGAAGGGAAATTAAAAAAAGAGAATGAAGATATTTCTATACAACAAAATGGGGTGTCGTAAACCCCATTTTGTTCATTATCGTTTGTTGTGCCAGAGTTTTAGCCATTCCCACATTAGAGGAGTAGTATAAACGACCAGATTCATAACCTGGATTCCGTACACGCTACCATACGATGATAAGCCGAGCCAGTTTCGCCGCATTTTTATGCGGCGTTTCTGTTTGTCAAAGATACGAAATTATACATAATTTACAAGAAAATGTTATATATTAACCCTAAAAATATATCTACTTTTTGGGTAATTTTCACCATGCCGTACTACAGAATAGTCATTTGGACAAAAGGGAGAAAGCTGCCATTTCTTATTTAAAATATACTTTATTAAAAGCCGAAATACAGTGTGCTTTTATAAAGTCATCTATTTCATACTTTGAGTTAAAGCTTATATTAAGAACGTCATTAAATTCATAAATCGTTATCGTGCTATACAAAAATGATATATTAGAAGATTTTTTAAAATATTCAATATATTTTTCCTGAATTATATCTACTTCCTGTTTAAATGAGGTCTCTTTTTTTGAAAATTCGTCATCAGCCATAATTAGTTTTGTTTGAGGGATATCTAATATACTACTTATTTCGGTTAGATTTTTTTTGTAACTTTATCGTATGGCAAAAGCTAAAAAAACCATAACTCCACGACCTAAAAATTACGAAGCTCCATTAGCTATTAAAGGAACTTTTGCTGATGTTTTTAAAGTCGTAAAAAAGAACAAAGAAGATAAACTGGCTAAGAAAGCCTAAAACCCACAACCTTCTTACTGTACTGTATTTCAGTTGTTTACATTTATTTCACCCATTTCGTATGTAGTTGCCAAGTAAAAGGATAATCTCCGGCTATGGCTTTTTGGCAACCCCATCTTTGTGTTGTCAATCGGAAATAACATCTTCCCCGGTTGATTGAAATAAATTAAAAAACCGCACGGCTTTAAAACAATAGCACGGCACAAAACGAAAAAACATGTACGCATTAAAAAACAAAGTTCAACTGATTGGAAATTTAGGTAATGCACCTGAAGTAAAAACTACCGAAAGCGGTAAAAAATTAGCCCGGTTCAGCGTTGCCACTAATGAAAGCTATCGCAACGCCAAGGGAGAAAAAGTAACAGAAACTACCTGGCACAACCTGGTTGCCTGGGGTAAGGTTGCGGATATTGCCGAGAAGTATTTGACCAAGGGTGCTGAGATTGCTATTGAGGGCAAGCTCATTAACCGCAGCTATACAGATAAAGATGGTGCCAAAAAGTACATTACCGAAGTACAGGTAAATGAATTACTGATGCTTGGAAGCCAGAAACCTACGGCTTAGTATTTTGCCACGGATTACACAGATTAGCACGGATGAAAAATATCAGTGTAAATCCGTGTAATCCGTGGCTTATTTTTTTAAATTCAAAAAAGATCAATAGCGATAAAAATAATCAGTATTAATTCGTGTAATCTATAGCTTATATGAAAAATAAAATTTATGCCTTTACTTATCCATGAAGATATCAGTTACAAAATAATTGGCGCCTGTATGAAAGTTCATAATTTTTTAGGCCATGGCTTTTTAGAAATAGTTTATAAAGATGCCATACAAATTGAATTTGCAAAAAATTCAACAATTTATATGAGAGAAAAAGAATTTGATATCAATTACAAAGGAATAATTTTACCACATAAGTTTTATGCCGATTTTTTTGTGATGGATTCAGCTATTATTGAAGTAAAAGCTTCAAAGGATGGAATATCAAATGACTTTATTGCACAAACATTAAATTACATGAAAGTATCTGGTTGTTCTTTAGGGTTGATAATCAATTTCGGCAAATCAAGTCTTGAGTACAAAAGGCTGGTTTTATAATGTGTTTATCATCCATGTCCATCCTCGCAATCCGTGGATAACATAAAATTTTTAAAAATTATATCTGTGACAAATATAGAACGTAACGAAATTTTCGACCTGGCGTACCGCTTTGTTACCGAAACCAATGAAAATATATTCTTAACCGGTAAGGCGGGCACCGGCAAAACAACCTTTTTAAAATACCTCAAAGAGAATTCTACAAAAAATATTGTGGTGGCTGCGCCAACAGGTGTAGCGGCCATTAACGCAGGTGGTGTTACTTTGCATAGCTTGTTTCAATTACCATTCCATCCTTTTCTACCCACAAAAAATAATAAAGAAGACTTGCTGGCAAAGATCCGGTACAATGGTCAGCGGCAACAACTTTTACGTAAAATGGATCTGCTGGTAATTGATGAGATCAGTATGGTGCGCTGTGATGTGATGGATGCTATTGATACGATTTTAAAACACACCCGCAGAAATTATCATTTACCTTTTGGCGGCGTACAGTTATTATGTATAGGCGATTTGCACCAGTTACCGCCGGTAGCTCAAAACCAGGAGTGGAGTATTTTAAATGAATATTATGAATCACCTTTCTTTTTTGATAGCCTTGCTATTAAAGAGCAGTGTCCGCTTTTAATAGAACTAAATAAAATTTATCGCCAGAAAGAAGAAGCTTTTGTAACACTTTTAAATAAGGTTCGCAACAATCACATGAATGCTGATGACTTTGAGGACCTGCACCTCCGGTTTGATCCGCATTTTAATCCGCCTGCTGAAGAAAAATACATAACCTTAACTTCTCACAATAACCAGGCAGACAAGATCAACCAACAGCAGTTATATAAATTAAATACGCCTTCCTTTATTTATAAAGCAATTGTAGAAGATGAATTTCCTGAAAATATGTACCCCGTAGATTTTGAGTTGAGTTTAAAAGAGGGTGCACAGGTAATGTTTTTAAAGAATGATCTAATTCAAAAGCGATATTACAATGGCAAGATTGGTGTTATAAAAACGCTTGAGAAGGAAAAAATAATTGTTGATTGCGACGGCAATGAAATTGAAGTAGGCAGGGAGACCTGGGAGAACAGCCGCTATACGCTTAACCGATCGGATGGAAAACTGGAGCAGGAAACGCTGGGCTCCTATACACAATATCCTTTAAGACACGCCTGGGCTATTACCATACACAAAAGCCAGGGGTTAACTTTTGAAAAGGTAATGATTGATGCCGGTGCTGCATTCAGCAGCGGGCAGGTATATGTAGCACTCAGTCGTTGTACCAGTTTATCTGGCATTGTTTTGCTGAGTAAAATTGCAGCGGCTGCAATTCATAGTAACGAAAATGTAATTAAAGGCCAGCAATCGCTCTCTTATAAAGGCTCGCTGGCAGATCGTTTTGCAGGTGCAAGGCAATTATTTACACAGCAGCTATTGGAAGAGATCTTTTCATTTGTCGAAGTCAATACCGCAATAGACCTGTTGGCATTTCAAATAAAACAGCACAAGGAAAAATTAAATAAAGAAGCTATTGAATGGATAGAAAATTTTAAGTTGACACTTGCTGCAGATAAAGCGGTGGGATTAAAATTCATAGGTTTAATTGCAGGTTTAATGAAGGCTGAAGGCGTAATAGAAAAGAATCCGTTGTTACAAAAACGGATTTCAGATGCTGCCAATCATTTTATTCCAAGACTTGAAGTTTATATTAAAGACCTAAGATCGCACCCGATAAATACAGAATTTAAAGAAGCTGCAACCCCTGTAAATGAAAAACTGAATGAACTGGCGCTGGCGCTTTATAACAGTAATTTTTATTTACAATATTGTAAGCAGGCCTTTTCTGTCACTGGCTTTTTACAACACAAATTAAAATATGTATTGCCCCGTTTTAATATCACCTGTTATGCCAGCGAGGCTAAAGGAATAAGTACTGATGTATCTAACGCAGAATTATTTGACACGCTGAAGCGTTGGCGAAATATGATCTGTTCCGAAACCGGGCAAGCAATTTATATGGTTGCTAACCAGGCTTCTTTACAGGAAATATGTACCTATCTACCGCTTACCAAAAAAGATCTTATGCAGATTGGTGGATTTGGAAAAGCCAAGGCAGAAAAATATGGCGATGAAATATTGGAAGCTGTTGAAAGTTTTTGCGAAAGAAATGGTCTTGAAACGAACATGCATTTAAAACATTTAAATCCAAAGAAAGAAAGGAAACCAAAATCTACAGAGGTAAAGATTGATTCTAAAACTGTTTCATTTGAGTTTTTTAAAGCAGGGAAAGATATTGCCAGCATTGCTACTGAAAGGAATTTTAGTACCAGTACTATTGAAGGGCACCTGTCATATTTTGTAGGCACTGGTGAAATAAATATCAACGACCTGGTAAGTGTAGAAAATCAACATTTAATAAAGACGGCTGTTGAAGTACACGGCTCTTTGAGCCATAAAGCTTTACTGGAGAATTTACCAAATGATATAACCTATGACCAGTTAAGGATGGTGCTTGCAAAACATACATAAAAGCAAGCGCAATTGATCAAAAGCAATCAGCCATTGTAATAAAACAATGGCTGATTTTATTTTAAAAAAATATAAAGTTGTCTCTATTTTAAATTAGGTACAGTTAACGGAGAAGAAAGAAAATTAAATGTGAGTTTTTGAAACCTGTTATTTACAAGATCATCCTGGTAAACTGAAAATTGAATTTTTACCTTTTTTCCTGCTAATTCAGGCATTTCCTTGAAGGGGAAAAACAGCTCAAGATTTTTTGCTCCATTTTTATTAAAGCTGGCTTTAGTACTAGGGAGAAGCTTCATTTTAATATATGTTGCAGCCATTTTGTTCCAACTATAATTTACATTGGTTGTGGGAATAAAATATTGTCCATCTTCGGTTGTTAGCCGGGCTACAAAATACACCGATCCCAAGACGGCACTTGTTTTTATATCAAATGTGGGGTAAATTAAAATTCCTCTTTTCACATTATCTGTTTTCACTTCCCCATAACCAACATTTGTAATTTCAATTTTAGGCACTGCCAGTGTTGAAATCTTTAGATCTTTAGGATATAAAGCAGCTATTATTTTTTTATCCCCGGCAGATAGATCATTATTTAGGCCTACAGTATAACCATCGGTTGTTTGCCAGGCTTCCACCGGGTAATGCATTATTGAAACGGGATCGTAAGTTGTGCCATTCGTATAAAAAAAGTCGCTTGCTTCCAGTACATTAAAATCAACCATCTCTTTATCCCAACCCTGGTATTTAGCATAGTATTTATATACCGTATCCTTATTCCATTTTATACCTTTTGGATAGCTTTGCTCATGAAGCAGTCCTAAAGCGTGGCCAAATTCGTGGGTTGTTGTTCCTCTCATGGAATTGTAATTCCATTTTACAAAAGGATCTTTAAAATCAATTACATCTTTATATAGATCTTTGTAAGTATAGTTTTTAAAATCAGTGCCTTTATTTCTAAGGTATTGCAAAAATGGTCCACCGTTTTTATATTGATCTATGTATGCTTTATAATCTATAAAATCTGATGAATCGAGATTAAGTGTTTGCGTGTTTTGAGAAACCTGGTTTGCGTTAATTCCCAGTTGGGAGTTATGTCCAAGCTTGTCTTTTTTGCTGCCAAGTTTAACCCGGATATTTGTTGCTTCTGTATTATCCGGTACAAACTTAAATGTAATATTTGCATATTGCTCCCAGCTTTTGGCATACTGCATGATCATATTCCGCAACTGCTGGCTGCCGGCATTGTCCATAAATTTTACCAGTATTACGTCGCCGTTTTCCCACAGCACATCATTGTTTGCAACGCTTCTCCCTTTAGTTGTATCAATAGCAACCGGAAGCAAAGTATTACCGGTAAGTGTTGAGCAAGGAGCTTTGGAAGGTTTAGGGCCTTTCGGTAAGGTTTGCGCATTCGCATTAAATAACAAAAAGGTAGCTCCTGCTACCACTAAAAAAAACTTTTTCATACTTTTTTATTTATGATTAAAATTAACTGCTAAAATAATATATACAGATACCCTGTAGAGGGTATTTATTTATCGCCAATCGCCATATAATACAAATGCTCCCCAATAATTAGGATGACTGAATCGTGGAGACTGGCTCAGTTTTATTTGGGCCTGTCGTAAAGCCTCAGATTTGTCCATCGGTGGTTGTGCCAGCGAAAGATTCTCATAAAAATATTGCATCAACAATCCCGTTGGCTCATCGGCAACTTTCCACAAACTGGCAACCACTGTTTTTACATTACTAACCAAAAAGGAATTAGCCGGCGAAATGTTCCACCCTTTTACCAGCTGTTTACTTACTGCTGTTTGACACGCTGATAATATAACCATATTGCAATCGGTTATCCCAAGCCCCTGTATCTCTCTCATGGTTAATTTACCATTATTGCCATTGCTGGTATCTTTATCAGGTAATAATTTCAGGTACGATTGTGAATAATCTGACGAATAGTTTAATACACCATGTGTGGCAAAATGAATGAATTTTTTTTGGCGAAGGCTACGCTTGGCTACACTTTCAGTGGCTCTTGCATCTGCATATACGGTAGAATCTGATCCGAGTATCTTTCCGATCTCTTTAACTTCTCCTATATTAAAACTTAAAGTTGCATCCGGTACACCAAATGCTGCAAATGATTGCATGCCGGTTCTTACAGCAATATTTTTTTGATCTTCATTAAACACCGACATTTTATTGGTGTAAAAGATATTATGGTCTTCTATTAAGAATTTAAAATTATTGCCAGTTTTTTTACCGAGGCATTGAAAGGGCATATTGCTAAAAACCCCGGTAGGAATAATACATAACTTTTTCTTGCCGCTAATTTTATCAGCTACAGTTGTAATGAGAATATTATATAATTGGTTCGATAAATCTTTGAACTCAACATTCGCTGAAGTTTTATCTTCATCCATCGGTTCAGATCTTAATACCAACGGACCGGTACCAGTTTGTTTTGATGTGTTTTTTATAGCTTCTATAAATGTATTTACTTTAGGGCTTACATCAATTGTCATAGTATCAACCGAAAGTTTTTCTCTTGTTAATGAGAATATCATTAATGTATTATTGTTTAGCAGGTACAGTAATACAGCAACATCTTCAGGCAGTCTGCTTTTATAATTATTAAACTCATCGGCATTTGACCTGGTGAAGTAAACACTTAACTCCGGATATCGCTCTACTACATCCTGCAGAAAATTATTATAGTCGGCTTCAACAATTTCAATCTTTTTCAGCGTTTCTTCTTTTGCCAGGCCTTCTTGTTTTTCCAGCGTGCTTTCCAAGGCTTTTTTAGACTGCTGCATAGCAAGCAGTTTTTTTAGCGCTTCGTTTTTTTCTTCATTATTTGAGGAAGAAGATAAAGTGCCTGACAACTCTTTTATGCCGGCTATATTACTCCTGTTAGCATAAGCCCATGCCTGGTTTATATTACCGAGGTTGTAATAAGAAAAGGTGATCTTATTATACAGGTCGGATTTCTTGGGATCATTATTAAAGATTTTTCGGGCCTCTTCTCCGCCATATAAATTTTCTGAATTTTTATCTAGAATCTCAACTGCACTTTTAAAATACCCCAAAGCGCTATCGAATTTGTTTTGTGCGTAATATAAAATTCCTAATTGATAAAAGGGTTCCCAACCATTACCAATTTTGTATTCGTTAATAATAGTTATAGCTTTTTTGAAATCGTTTTCTGCTTTTTCTATTTTACCCTTGTCTTTATCAATTTGACCTAAAAAAGTCAGCGCTTCAATTGCTTTTTCTTTTTCGCCACTACTGGTTGCATATTCGGCAGCATAAACAAAGTAATCAACCGATTTATCTGTTTGTTTCGTTTCATAATATAATTTGCCCAGGCTAAGTGCTATGCCAGATGCAACCCGGTATAATTTTTTATCTTTTGTTATTGGATATACTTCGAGTAATTCTTTTTCTGCTTCGGCATATTTTTTTAAATAGAAAAGATCTTCTCCAATATTTCCTTTGCCTAAAAGATAGCTTTCATTAATTACATCTTTTTTAAGATGAGCCAATGCCAGCCTGTGATATTTTAATGCATTTACATAATCATATTGCGTAAAATATGTTACGCCGATATTTGTTGAAACAACGCCCCTGCTTTCAAGCACCTCCTGGTCTTTATATAAGCTATCGGCTATTAAAAAGGAGTTAATTGATTTTTTATACTCCCCCATACTTTTATAAAGCGTGCCCCGGGATAAGTAAGTATTCGCCAGTCTCACTATATTATCCGATCTGCTGAATATTGCCAGGGCGCTATCACTATTCTTTAAACCCTCATTAAATTCGCCGGTGAGGCCATATAAAAAAGATGTTGCTTCTAAAGTAGATCCCAGGGCAATATTGTTATTGCTTTCCTGCGCAAGTTTAATGGCTTTGTTGAATGATTCTTTTGCTTTTGGAAAATTACCCATAGAGATATATACTTCGGCAATACCATTTAGTTGCCAAATGACGCCAGATTGGCTTGCTGTATCAAAAACAGTTTTGGCCTGGTTGTAATAAAGTAATGCGCTATCTAACTGGGATTGAGTTTTAAAACCATAGGCTTTTAAAGACAGGCAATCGCCATAGCTTTGGGCTGTATTTAATTGCTTGCTGAGATTCAGGCAGGTGGCATATAATTTATCTCCCGCTATTGTATTATCAGTACGATAAGCCAGGTTTGCAAGGCTTCTTGTAGCATCAAAAAGATAAGCCGTATTTTTCGTGCTTTCGCTTAATTGACTACAGGCTATATAATAATTACGGGATTTAACCGAATCAATGCCATACCATGCATTGCCTAAATTGTATAGAGCTTCAATTGTGGATTTACTGTTAACGCCTTTTGCCATTTCGAAATACTCTACAGCTTTTTTATTGTTTTCATCGTTGTAAAAAACGTTTCCTTTTTTATTATAAGTTTCGGCAAGGCCAGAGCTGTCTTTTAATTTCTCATAAAAATATGCCGCCGAATCATAAGCCAACAATGCTGGCTTTTTTTGTCCGCTTAATAAATATAATTCGCCTATACTTTTCCAGGAATGCGCCTGCCCCGAAAAATTATTCGCTCTTTTTCTTAGTGCAATAGATTCTTTATGTGCTATTACTGCAGAATCATATTTGCCAAGTTCCCAGTAACAGCTTCCATTTAAAGATTTAGAATAGCCGGCGTTATTAAAATCATTTATCAGTAGCAATTTTTTCATTGCCGAATCGGTGTAAGCCATACACTTAATGTAATTAGCCAGTTTATAATGGCTATAGGCCATATCATTTTGCAGCTTTGCCCAATTAAGGGTATCGAAATTTATCTTATAGATATAGGCGGCATGAACAAATGCGTCCAAGGCTTCAGATGGTTTTCCCTGGTCGTTATTTACACGGCCGATAAAAGCAAAGTAATCGGCATTTTTTTTTAATGATTCAAAACTGTTTATGCCTTTATTTAATTCAATTAATTTACTGTAAGATTTAAGGGCCAGATCATAATTACCTTCGGCATAATACATGGCACCTTCATATTCATACCTTTTTTGCCAATTTGAATTATAAACAGATTCCTGAAGAGTTGGTTTATAAGCCGTGAGTTTTCTTTCAAATTCCTGTATCAGCATTTTTGCCTTACTAAATTGTAATAATTTATTAAGGCAAAATATTTTTTTTGAAATAGCCGCCAGTTCATATTCTTGCCGATTTGACAATACAGCATATTTTATTGCTGAATCGCATTGTATTACGGCAATATCGTACTTATCTTGCTTATGGTTTATTTCTGCTTCATACAGCCAAAAAAGTGATTTTCCAGGTGTATCATTAACTGCGTATGCCACTGCTTTTATAAAGTCATTAACCTCAGCGGCGTCAGAATATTTTTCTGCGGCTAAAGATTTTTCAACATTTCCCAGCAAAATCCGGCAGTATTCATCTTTAATAATTCGTTGTTTATAAACAGCCAGTAGTTGAAGAAACTGGGCCTTGTTTTTGTAAACAGGAAAAAGGGTGTTTTTTATTTCTGTAGGACTTACCGGCGCATCATTGATAAGCCAGGTAGCAAAAGTTTCATTAAGCTTGTAAGGTTGCGACATATATTTTGCCGGAAAATCTTTTACAAAAAGCAAGAAGCTTTCAATATCTTTCTTTGTTGCATCACGCATGATCTCCGGTGCCGATTTACCAGCGTATCTACCAGTTGTCATCTTTGCTGTAACATTTTCGGGAAGATTGTTCAATGTTTTCCAAAATTCATATGACTCTTTTAGATCAGCTTTCATGATCTTATATAAAGAGTCTTCTTTTTGCCTGCTGTCATCAAATACCAGATCATGCAAAGCATAAAAATTTGTCTTATTAATATCAGCAAGTAAAATCTTATTAAATACCAACTCAGAAAAAATACTTCGGTAGCCTAATGCAGGAACATTTATTTTCAACCCTATCATATCACCCTCCCGTAGCGCTTCTGAGATTTTATTAAGCTTTATCATACATACGATCAGGCTATCTGCCTTTACTATCCTTCCTGAACCAATTGTCTTAAAATCCCGGTCTGGTTCAGTACTATCTTTCGCTTTCTGGTAAGCCTGGTAAGCTGTGGCTGAAACACCTTTTTGCACCCCCAATCCTTTGGCATCTTTGAGAAACGTAATAATAGTATCATGTTCCTGGTAAACAAAATTCACCTCAAAAATAATTTCCTTTTCTTCCATTTTGATAGTGCTCTGTGCAGAACAATAAGCGCTTATCAACAGTAATAAGGCAAAGAGATAATATTTTTTTAAAGGTAATTTCAATGGATACATTTATTGCTTTTTTATAATAAAACTCACACTAACTATTCCTATTTCTTCCGCTTTTATATTGGATACTTCACCTCTTGTTGCGGCTTTTCCCTGATTTTCATTAAACAAATCATCTATTACAGTTTGAAAAGATTGCATATTCTCTCTTGTGATTTTTTTCTCAAAGACACTTCTTAGATCCATCGGTTCTTTTGAAACTATTATTTTCAAAATTTCCACACCCGTTGGCGAGCCTTTGCTTACCGCAAGTTTTCTTACAACTACATTATTTTTCTCTACAATATAATCTGCTGGTTCTTTTCCATTGTAGGGATACATGATCTCAACATTATTATCAGGATAAATATCTAAAATGGTATAGTAAAGATTTTGGCTACTGTTGTTTCTGATATGAATGGCATATCCATCCCCAACTTCCAATTCTATTCCTGCGGATTTGTTGTATTCTTTTACAGGAATGATTTCTGCTGAAACATATTGAGCTAGTTGGCCCCCATCAGGCATGGTACGTAAATATTTTATTCTTAACGCTTTCTTTATATTAAGAATAAATTGTTTTTTCTCTTCGACAGATAGTGAATCCCTGTTTAGAAGGCTGGCCCCCCAAACCGGTTTGTTATTCCTGTCTGTAAGCGTTGCTATTTTTCCTTCTTTGGTATTTTTTACTTCTAACTGAAAGTCGGGTTTGTCTGAAATTTTTAAAAAACTATAAGGTTTTATAAATTGTTTAACCTGCTTTTCCAGCATTTTTGATGCAGCATCAGCTGCTAAAAAACTAAGTTTTAACCCTGCTTCCAGGTTGCCGTAATTCTCCTCCTCCATCTGCACTTCATACAATTCATTCTTGTTTAGGCTTTTTTCAGCAACCCCATAACTTCTGAAATTTTCAACCCTTTTTATTACGGCATTGGTATACACTTCTTTACTTTCTGCTTTATATATTTTACAACGGGTTCCATTGGCTATATTATCCAGCAAGCCCTTATCAACAGTAAATATCGAGTCTTTTGTACTTATACTTTCTTTATAACCAACCCTTATATAAACCTTGTTTTCTTTAGGTTGGTATTTTCCGCTAAAAATAAGTTGCTGTTCATTGCCTTCAATCATGGGTATTTGTTCAGGTATAAAAGCCTGCATGGTTGCCCTTATTTTTTCAAATAACAATTGATAAGTGTTACCAGCGGTCATTTCGTTTAATGCCTTATAAAAAGAATAAGACAAAGAACCCAGTTCTTCATTATTAATTTTTACTTGCTTATTTTCCTGGTGAGGAGAGGAGGCGCTTATTACAACCATATTAGAAACAGAATCGGACATAGCCTCAAAAAAGCCCTGGCCTTCTGCAGCCGATAGATTTATGACTGAATCTATCGGATTTTCGGGGTTAGCAAAAGGAATTGGTTCGCCCCTTGTTACTACAAAACTTTCGGAACGTGTACCTGTTCCGGAGTGGCAGGCATCTAAAAGCACTAACAGGCTTCCTGCTGTACCTAGTTTTTTCCTAATGCCTAGAAGGATGGGATAAAGGTCATCATCACGCAAATGATTTTGCCCTTTGTAGCCTGTAGGACTATATTTTGCCATGGCGTCATAAGGTAAAAATGCCTCGTCGTATCCATCGTCCTCATCTTTACCCAGCTCAATTGTTTTTTGATCTCTTATTTGTTGGCCATGGCACGAGAAGTGAATAACAACAACATCATTTTGTTTTGCTTTTTTTGAAAGTTGACTAAGTGCATTTAAAATAGCAGCTTTAGTTGCCTTACTATTAATTAATGTGTCAATATTTTTTTCTTCAAACCCGTTTCTGCTTAACGCTGTTTTAATATACTTTATATCATTTGTAGATGCTATTGGAGGTATTTTACTTGCTGCCGGATATTCTCCCACTGCTATAATAAGGGCCAGCTTATTTTGCGCAATCGAGTTATTTGTGATAAACACAGAAAGAAGAAATAAAAAATATTTCATCAGCAGTAATAGTGGTTACAATAATTAAATAAGATGCTTAATAATAGAGGAAAATTAAATCTTGATTGCATAACAAACAATACCCAACAGCACCTATTTTGCAAAATTTTATGATTTCATTTTATTTAAACATGATAAAATTATCTTCCAAAATCATCCTGTATTCTTACGATATCCTCCTCATCACTTGGATGCCCAGCATCTGTATGTCGCCATATTTCTGCAACAATTCCCCAGGTTTCCAGACCAATCAGTCGATGTCTTTCGCCTTGTTGTAAATGTATAATATCCCCAATCTTTAAATACAGGGTTTCTTTTTCTTCGTCTGTGTCGCTTGTTACAATCGCTGCTGTTCCACCAATAAGCTTCCATACTTCAGCCCGGCGATTATGATATTGCCAGCTTAGTTTTTTATCAGGTGCCACTATTAAAATTTTCGGACTAAGTTTCCAGGAAATATTTAATTCTCCGCTACCAGCAAGTTCAGGAAAATACAGGTTGATGAATTTTTCAGATTCGTTTTCTTTTATCACAAAAAAGCCCCCCCACGGACGGGTATTATCCTGCTTATCTATTTTAAGATTTTGCATATGCAGGTATTCTGCAATATGCTCAAAGATCAATTCTTTAGGAGTGTTGCTTTTGAAATTCAGGCTCATAATTATTTTTTTTATCTGCCCATAAAAACCATTAATATCTGTACATCGCTTGGATTAACTCCAGAGATTCTGGAAGCTTGTCCCAGTGTTCTTGGTTTAATCTTTGTAAATTTTTGGCGGGCCTCATTACTCAATGAAACCAGTTTTTCATAATTGAAATTCTCTGGTATGATCAAGTCTTCCAATTGGCTCATTTTAGAAACCAATTCTTTTTCCTTTTCAATATATGTGTCGTACTTGATCTGAATCTCTGCCTGCTCCAGTGTTTCACTATCAAATCCCGAAAGCGCTTGTTCTACTTTGGGAATATAATTAATCATTTGCTTCAAACTGATCATTGGCCTCAGTAAAACCTGTGCGGCTTTCTGTTTACTTAGTAACGCTGAAGATTGTACGCTTTCTAAAAAACCTGCAGTCTCTTCGGGATCAAGACTCATAGCAGCCAGGGCGGCTTTAATTTTTTCGATATTTTCTCTTTTGATTTTTACCTTTTCCATCCTCTCTTGTGAGGCCAAACCCAGCCGGTAACTTTTCTCTGTTAACCGAAGGTCCGCATTATCCTGTCGCAATAATGTTCTGAACTCTGCACGGCTTGTAAACATTCGATAAGGTTCGTCCGTTCCTTTATTTATCAAATCATCGATTAACACTCCAATATATGCTTCACTTCTTTTTAGAATAACCGGTTCTTGCTCTGTAGTTTTCTGATGAGCATTAATACCTGCCATTAAACCCTGACAAGCAGCTTCTTCATATCCAGTAGTGCCGTTAATTTGCCCGGCAAAGAATAGGTTCTCAACCAGTTTTGTTTCTAAGCTGAATTTTAGTTGGGTTGGTGGAAAAAAATCATATTCGATTGCATATCCTGGGCGGAACATTTTACAATTTTCAAATCCAGGGACAAGTTTAAGTGCTTGATACTGAATATTTTCTGGCAAAGATGTTGAGAATCCATTAACATATATCTCAACTGTATTGTTACCCTCAGGCTCAACAAATAATTGATGGCGGTCCCTTTGTGCAAACCGGCTTATTTTATCTTCTATACTCGGACAATATCTAGGCCCGGTACCGTGAATGCGGCCTTGATACATAGGGCTTTTTTCAAACCCCGTTTTCAATAATTCGTGTACTTTATCATTTGTATATGTTATCCAGCAGCTTTTTTGTTGTTCAGGCTTAATTTTATCAATATTTAAATAGCTGAATCCTACAATCTCTTCGTCTCCTTTCTGTTCCTCCATTTTTGTATAGTCAAGGCTTCTTCCATCAATTCTGGGTGGGGTTCCCGTTTTTAACCGATCTGTTTCAAATCCTAAAGAAACCAATTGTTCAGTTATTCCTGTTGATGCTTTTTCCGCCATTCTCCCCCCTCCAAAATTTTTCTCACCTATATGTATTACGCCATTTAAAAAAGTACCATTTGTCAATATTACTGCTTTGGCTTTTATGTCATGACCTAAACCCGTACTAACGCCGTACACCCTTCCATCCTTAACTAAAACTCCCTGTACTGTATCCTGATAAAAATCAACATTTGGTGTTTTTTCAAGCATTTCCCGCCAGGTTGCGGCAAATAACATCCTATCACTTTGAACACGGGGACTCCACATTGCTGGCCCTTTGGACCTGTTCAGCATACGGAACTGGATCATACTCTTATCTGTAACTATACCACTATATCCTCCCATGGCATCGATCTCTCTAACGATCTGGCCTTTAGCAATACCCCCCATCGCAGGGTTACAGCTCATTTGGGCAATAGTTTGTAAGTTCATGGTTATCAACAAAACCTTGCTTCCCAGGTTGGCTGCAGAAGCTGCCGCCTCACAACCAGCATGACCTCCACCTATTACAATAACGTCATAATTTGAAAACATGAGTGTAAAGATACTTTGTTATTGAAGCCTTGAGGCAATTTTACTTATTAAATCAATCTCATATCTGACATCCTTTATGGATCGTCCGCTGTTTAGAAGTTCAAACTCGAAAGTGGAATAATTTTCGATTTGTTCAAGGTAATCCTTATGCTCGTTGAGAAAGCGCTGTTGCGGCTCAGAGCTGGCTAATTCAGAAAGTGCAATTCTCTCTAATTTATCCTTAAGAGCCTGGGCCATCAAATACCCTGTTTTTTGATATAATTCATCGAAATAGGATTTAGCCCCCAAAACATCGATTCTACTTCCTCTGTTTTTATTAAGCTGAAATGGCTCTACTCTTAAATTTGTAAAGTTCCAACACATTTTCAATTCGATTTCAACCGAGTGATCAAAATAGACTACAGGTATAATATGATCAAATTGCCAACATTTTCCAAAATTATCCCAATTCAGTTCTTCCGAAAATTGGTATTCAAACCATTGTCGTATGCTTTGGATATCAAGAGCGAAATATGGTGCGTACTGGGGACACGGGCTTTTCTCAATCACATAACGTCGCAAATTGATTTGCCATTTCCTCTTTTCCCGGAATTTCAACAGTGATTCGGTAATATCCTTGTTAGCTTCCCATTTTTTTCTAGGCATAATTCATCTTTTTATTCAAAGATACAATGTTCCACGGGACACTGTTTCATTGTGAAACTGTTTTTTGTGGAACAATATCTCTTTATTCTTACAAGTTGGGGGTTTGTTTCGAATACTTTAAAAGATAGTAATCTTCCTTTCTCCTCATTTCTGCAATTTCATTAATTTTCTTATCCTTATACCCACAGAGATGAAGGGCGCCATGAATTATAACCCGGTGGAGTTCAATATTGAAGGTGATACCTAAATTCTTTGCGTTCTCTTTAACTCTATCAGTACTTATATATATCTCTCCTATGGTTTGCTGCTTATCCACGCTCAGGTCAAAGGTTATGATGTCTGTAAAAAAATCATGCTTAAGAAATTCATTATTGATCTTCAAAATGTATTGGTCGGAGCTAAAGATATAGGTGAGACTATGCAATGTTTTTGTTTCCCGCTTAAATAGTTTAGCCAGGAAGATCTTTAGCTTTTTCCGGTTCTTTAGGGTCGGGGCCCGATCATTATTGTAAAATTGTACTGTTTGCATACACTTATTTTCTCATCTCGAAATTAGATAACAATATTGATTTGATACATTTGCAATCAGATTATTAAAGGCTTGAGTAATGAAGAAAAGATTATCGGAAATGAAAGTTGGACGATCAGGGACTATTATTTCTTTTGAAAATGATGATATTTTTTTAAAGTTGATGGAAATGGGCTGCATTCCAGGGGAAATAGTAAAAATAGACCAAAAAGCTCCGCTGGGTGATCCCATTTCAATTACTATTGCAGGATACCGCTTAAGTTTAAGGATAAATGAAGCTGAAAAGATTTGGGTAGAAGAAAAATAAATACATTTTTACAAGCTCTATCATGAAGATCGGACTTTACTTTGGCTCTTTTAACCCGGTGCACAACGGGCATCTTATAATAGCTAACCATGTAATTAACGAGACCAGCCTGAACCAGGTTTGGTTTGTCGTTTCGCCGCAAAACCCCTTTAAAAAATCCGCTTCTTTACTTAATGAATATCATCGGCTTCACCTGATTAAGACTGCTATTGATGGCGAAAATAATTTAAAAGTAAGCAATGTTGAATTTGGTTTACCTAAACCTTCTTATACAGTAAATAGTCTTGCTTATCTAAAAGAAAAATATCCTGAACACGAATTTTCTATCCTTATGGGAAGCGATGGATTTCAAAATCTCAATAAATGGAAGAACTATGAAGTGATCATAAAAAACTATCCAATTTATATTTATTTACGCCGGGGATTTGAGGTAATCGATGACTTTAGTGCAACTGTGCATTTATTAGATGCGCCGTTGCTGGATATTTCGTCTACTCATATTCGTAAGTTGCTTAAAAATAAGAAATCAATTAGATTCTTAGTGCCCGATGTTGTGAAAGAAGAAATTGAGATAGGGGGTTATTATCGCACCTGATCAGACCAAGAATCCTAGTGCAAGGCAAAACAAAACAATAAAAGGCGTCGGTATCTTAGAAAATTGTAAGATTAAAAAGGTGCCTGCAATAACAGCAATGTTTAATACAAGTACTGGTTGAGGATAAATAAAAATATCTTTCAATAAATATAGCGTTGCCGCAAACATAATGCCTACTACGGCAGCGTTGATGCCCTCGAGCGAACGAAATACAACAACAAATTTTTTAAGGATTTGCCATACCGGAAAAAAAAATAAAACCAGCAGTGCGCTAGGTAAAAAGATAGCCACAGCCCCAATTACACAACCCAGCAATTGCACTTTAGCCCCTTCTTTTTTTAATGCTATTCCACCCATAAAAGAGGCAATTGAAAAAACAGGGCCTGGTATTGCTCTTACCATTCCTGCTCCTGTTAATAATTCTTCCTTTTCTACTTTAATAATATCCGGGTTATTTTTAACTACCCTTTCCGATGTTGGACGTACAACATATTGATCAAGCATTAATGGGATTAATACATCGCCGCCACCAAATACAAAAGAACCAAAGCGATAAAAGTTTTCAAAAAGATTATATGATTTTTTATTTTCCCAATTTTGCTTTCGTGCTGTTTCACTTAACAAACCGGCAACAGCAAAAATGAGTACAAAGAGCCAGATATTCGTCCATCGGATCTGTTTAGGTTTCACCACTTCTTTTTCCGGTATACGCCTATTACTGAAGTTGGTGGCAATCCCCCCGCACACAATTAACACTGGTATTACCCAGGGGGTTTTAAAAAGCAAAAAAGTAGCAACAAGTGCAACCAGCATTATTACCAATGTGATTGTATTTTTTATACTTACCAGGTAAGCCTTAAATGCAGCATAAGCTAAAAAGCCAATCGCCATAGGTTGTATGAACTGAAATAAACCTGTTTGAATCCGGCTCTGTCCAATATCACCAACAATAAAAGAAAGGCCGCCCATTAAAATGCAGGCAGGCAATATCCAAATAAGGAGTGTAAGAACAGCAAGTTTTATCCCCCCCCGTTTATAACCAATAAGTGTGAGGGTTTGTGTAGATGAGGCGCCGGGCAAAAGTTGGCAAAAAGATATATATTCCATTAACTCTTCCTTGGTAAGGTCTCTCCGCCTATCTACGAAAGTTTTTAAAACCATACCTATGTGGCCTTGTGGGCCACCAAAAGCAGTTATGCTGTGTATGAACACCGCTTTTAAAAAGGGAATATGCCGAAGCAATTTTTTCAATAATAATATTTGCAGTTAATAATGGCAACTATTAAAATTCTTTTCATTCTATTAAACCTTCAATCCGATCTCTCTCAATCTCTTTTACAGAAACATTATCAGGGTAAATTTCTTCACTAAAACCTTTCCGGGCTATTTGCCCGTATTGAAAAAACTCTTTTAAGTCTGGTGCCTCGCTTCCTTTTGCATGCTCTTTACCAAAGCTGGTATATCCACGTTGACCCGCAAGTCCTTAATCCCATAATTTTTTTTTGCTCTAATGGAAATGAGAAAAATTGTTGTACGTATTTATATAAATCAGCGATCAGGTCATCTAAAATTTCATGGTTTTTAACCGCAACAAATCCTATGTCTTCATATGCTTTCCCTAAGTTTTGTACAAAATCTTTTTTCTTTGTAACATCGCCGGATAAAAAATAACTTAGATCAACGGAAGGAATTGACATAAATTATCTTTAATTATATGAGTATTGTACTGTGTTTAAAACTATTAGTCTCACAAATTCATCTATTATATTCTTCGGTTGCACAAAGCTTTTCATGTTTCTTATCTCACCCATATTTGATGTTTTAATCCATTGATTATTTTTGTACTTATATTTTTCAAGTGAATATTTAATACTATCAAGAGAAAAATTCCCTTTAAACTCTATTCTTATTTTTTTGGTATCCGCCTTTATATCTTTTTTTAAAGTTGCTGCATTTTTAAAATAGTGCATATCTGGTAAATTATCAGTTGCATAGTTTAAGGATAATATCTCAAGGTTATTATTCTTATAAAATGAAACTTTTCCAAAGATATTTTCAGAAACATGTTGTTTCAGGCTGTCATTAGAAAAATTTATCAATTCAATATAAAAAGTATTATCAGTATTGCTTTTATCTTTATTTATACAACCGGTAAAAAAAAGTAAAGTAAAACTAATAACAGATATTGTTTTTAAAGAACCACATATTTTTTTAAAGTCCATATAGTGCGCTTATTTTAAGCATTTCATCAATAGGTTTTTTTGCAGCCAGCCTTAAATCTTCATCCATTATTATTTCAGGTAATTCATATTTCAGGCACAAATATAATTTTTCCAAGGTGTTTAATTTCATATGTGGGCAATCATTACAGGCACAACTGTTATTTGGTGGTGCCGGAATAAAAGTTTTATGCGGACTTGATTTTTGCATTTGGTGCAAAATACCTGTTTCTGTAGCTACAATAAATTCAGTGGCCTCGTTTGTTTTTGTATAATTCAATAAGCCCGTAGTGCTGCCTATATAATCAGTTATCTTTAAAACAGGGTCCTCACATTCCGGGTGAGCAATAACTTTAGCTTTAGGATGTCGGATTTTCAATTTTATTATTTTCTCTAAGCTAAATATCTCGTGAACCATACAGGCTCCGTTCCAGAGTAACATATTTCTACCCGTCTGTTTGTTGATATAAGCCCCAAGGTTCTTATCAGGAGCAAAAATGACGGGTTGATCAACCGGTAAGCTTTCAACTATTTTTTGGGCATTAGAAGAAGTACAGATAATATCGCTTAATGCTTTAATACCGGCAGAACAGTTAATGTAAGTTATAACCTTATGTTCAGGATACTTATCTCTAAAGAGTTTAAACAGTGGGGGGGGTGCTGAATCACTCAAAGAACAACCAGCTTTTAGATCTGGCAATAAAACCTTTTTTGATGGATTAAGTATTTTAGCAGTTTCGGCCATAAAATGAACACCGGCAAATACTATTATATCAGCTTCAGTTTTTACAGCCTGTTGTGCCAGGCCTAAACTATCTCCTATATAATCAGCCACATCCTGTATATCGGGCTCCTGGTAATAATGTGCCAGTATTATCGCATTCTTTTCTTTTTTTAATTTTTCAATTTCCGCAAATAAATCAATTGATGGATCTATATCAACATCCAGAAAACCTTTTGTATTTATTGCTTTAACAGCACTGTTAATATCTACCATAATATGTATTAATACTACTTATTTATATAATCATCTACTACTACTAGGGCTGTTAATTTGTGGAAAGAATAAAAACAGCAACTATTGCAAAATTAAAACCTTTAGTTTATTAACGCTCATACACAACTAATTAACATTTTTATTTTTACCTTTTAATCACTAGAACCTACACCACCTGACAATCACCTAAATTTTATACTTTTTTCTTAACAGCTGTTAATAATTGCTACGGTGGAAACAATTTTGATATATACATAATTTAACCCTGTTGATAATACCGGTATAAAAGATAACTTAATAACAACACCAGGTATTTCATTTTTACTTTCATAAAACTTTGATCATTTTACCCATATTTTCAAAGGAAGAAAAGCAGGGTTACCCACAGTAAATCAACCTTATCAACAAACAGGTGTTGAAATCTACCAAAAAGTGAGTTCTCTTGGCAAGTTACAGAAGCTGATTGCAAGCGTAGCCCTGATAATAGAGTATACAGCCATAATATAATATATGTACCTAACCCCTTTTAAATCTTAATTTATATACATTTTTACCCTATTTTTGCCCTCCAAAATTTAATATAGTATACTTATGCAAATTATTCAGGGAATTCGTGAAAAAGGAGCTGCAATTGTTATTGTAGTGATATCACTTAGCTTAATTGGCTTCATATTAATGGATGCCAAACAGGGTGGCAATAATTATAGTGCAGGTTCGGGAAGTATTGGTAAAGTAAATGGACAGCCTGTTGAGCAGAATGAATTTTCCAAGAAAGTAAGAAATTTAGAAACCCAGGAAGAGCAACAATCAGGTCAAAAACCTACCAACAGCCGATCAGCCCAGATACGTGAGCAGGTTTGGAATCAAATTGTAGCTGAAAAGGTATTTTATGCCGAGGCTTCAAAACTTGGTATTGAATTTACCTCAAAAGAACTGGATAATGTATTAAAGAGCAACGACCCCTCTAATCCCCTTATGCAGGACAAGTCAATGGTTGATCCTGCTACAGGCAAATTAGACATGAGTAAGGTGGGACAAGCTATGGCCAATATCAAAAAAATGAAAGGCGAACAATGGGATATGGTAAACACACAGATCATCGAGCCTCAAAAATTAACCAGTGTTTCAACAAAATATTTTGCCTTATTAAATGCCAGTGCCTATTATCCAACCTGGATGGAAGAAAAAGACGCAAAGGAAAGTAAGAGTTTTGCAAATATTTCTTATGTGCAGGTTCCCTACCAAAGCATCAGCGACAGCTCAATTACTGTTACCGATGCTGAAATTGAAAAATATATAGAAAAGCATAAAGATCTTTTTAAGCAGGAAGCAGGCCGTATGATATCTTATGTAAGTTTCAGCCAGTTGCCAAGCCCCGCAGATAGTGCGAATATAAAAGCTGTTGTAGAGGCTTTAAGAAATGATTTTACAAACGAAACAAATCTTAAAACCTTTTTAGCGAGAAATACATCAACTATAGATTTTGATACCAACTATCTACCAAAATCAAAGATCCAAAGCACCGCACTGGATTCAATCATCAGGTTACCTGCAGGTTCAGTTTATGGACCCTATGTAGATAATAAGAATTATGTAATGGCAAAAATACTAGGAAGTAAAACTTTGCCAGATAGTGCTCACGTAAGGCACATATTAATTGCTACAGTAAATTCTCAAACAGGCGAACCCTTACTGGAAGATAGTATTGCTAAAAAACGTGCAGATAGTATTTACAACGCTGTTAACGGCGGAGCAAACTTTGCTATGTTGGCTTTGCAATATTCTGCTGATGGAAGTAAAGATAAAGGCGGCGACCTGGGAACTTTTGGTTATGGTGCTATGGTCCCTGAATTTAATAAATACAGTTTTGAAAAACCTGCAGGATCTAAAGGTGTAGTGAAAACCCAGTTTGGATACCATATTATGGAGGTGATAAGCCAGAAAGGGGCAAGCCCAGCTTATAAAATTGGATTTTTAGCTAAAGAGATCTTTGCAAGTGAAGAAACTATTAATAAAGCAAGCAATGAAGCATTAAAGCTTTCTGCAATAAAAGATCTAAAGAAATTTGATGAATATTTAAAAAGTAAAGGCATCAGCAAAACATCTAACCCTACATTAATTAAAGAGAACGATGCACAGATAGGTCAGCAGATGCAGGATGCAAGACAATTGGTACGTTGGGTGTTTGAAGCTAAAAAAGGAGATGTGAGCGACCCAATGACTGTTGGCGACCAATTTGTAGTAGCTACTGTTGATAAGGTTTATAAAGAAGGTACACAGGATGTTGAAACTGCAAAGCTTAATACTACTGTAAACCCTGTACAAGTGATCAGGGAAGAAAAGAAAGCAGAACAGATTATAAAGAACCTGGGCGCTAATCCAACCTTAGAAACTGCCGCTTCAAAATATGCAACAGAAATTTTAACTGCTGGTGCTGATTCTTCAATAATATTTAAATCGCAGATCATTACCGGAATTGGGAACGAACCTAAAGTGATTGGTGCCATATTTAATAAAGCCAATTTAAATAAAGTGTCCGCGCCGGTTATCGGTAAATCCGGCGTATATGTTTTCAGGGTAAATGCTATTGTTGAAAAAGCGGTCGATCCTAATGAAGATAAAATTCAGCTGAGGCTGCAGCAAACTACAGCATTACGTAACCAGGCAGTATCAAATTGGTTTGAAGGGCTACGCAAAAAAGCTACCATTAAAGATAACAGGAGCGAATTCTTTTAATACAACATTTTATTCCTTTTATAGAAAACAGCCATCATTATAGTGATGGCTGTTTTGTTTTATCTTTGTGCCATGGATGAAGTGTTTGTAAATAAAGTTTCGGAGAGCGGGATAATTACGCTCAATCTGGAAGACTTTTATCCTAAAGAAGAGATTGCAGTTTTTGATATGAAGGATCATCTTTTCATGGGGCTTATCCTGAAAGAAAAAGATTTCAGAGAAGCTATGAAAAACCTTGATCTTACTCCCTACACAAATAAAAACATAGCACTTACTTGTAGCGCCGATGCTGTGATACCCATGTGGGCTTACATGCTTGTATCAAGCTATCTACAGCCCATAGCAAAAGATATCATTTTTGGCGATGCAGATTTTTTACACAAAAACCTGTTTTTAAAAAATATAGAAAAAATCAACCCGGAAGATTACAAAGACCAACGGGTGGTAGTTAAGGGCTGTGGCGAATTGCCTGTTTCTGAAACAGCTTATGTAGCCATAACCGCATTGTTAAGGCCGGTTGTAAAAAGCATTATGTATGGCGAACCCTGTAGCACTGTACCTATTTATAAAAAACCAAGAGCGGTTTAAAACCATCCTCTTTTCTTAAATATATATAACATCAGTAGCGGGATAAAGATCATTAAACCTACAATAGAATAGAAGCCGATCTGTTCGTGTGCAAAAGGAATAACATCAAAATTCATCCCGAATATTCCGCCAATTACTGTTGCCGGCGCTAATAAACAGGTTACCACTGCCATAACTTTCATCACCTCGTTCATTTTTAAATTCACATTACTCAGGTATAGATCCTGCAGGTTCATCATCATATCCCTGTAGTTTTCCGAAAGATCATTTGCCTGGATGATATGATCATACACATCTTTAAAATATTTTTCTGTTCTTTCTTCTATCAGGTCGCTTTCGCTTCTTAAAATGCCATTTACCAATTCTCTCACAGGCCCTATACTTCGTTTTAATATGATCATTTCCTTTCTAAGCATATTGATCTTTGCAAGTGTACGCTTGTTGGCATTTCGTATAATATCTTCTTCAAGTATTTCAATCTTTTCACCAAGTTTTTCCATAACGAGGTAATAATTATCAACGATCATATCAATAAGCGAATAAAAAAGAAAATCGGCACCGTTTTGCCGAACCTTGCTGCTATTGATTTTTAGCCGTTCCCGCAGTGGATTAAAAACATCCCTTGATGCATCTTCCTGGTAACTAATAACAAAATCCTTTCCCAGCACAATGCTGATCTGCTCTGTCTCTACAGTAGAATCTTTTTCGTTAAAATAAAGCATATTTAAAACGCAAAACATAAGACCATTGATATCGTCCATTTTTGGGCGCTGCCCCATGCTAAGAATATCTTCTGTTATCAGATAGTGAATACCATAATGGTTACTCAATTCCTCAACATCGGCTTTACGAAGACCATCCAGATTTATCCAGGTTGTTGTAGGAGAGGCCAGGTAATTAAAACTATCTGTAATAGAGCTTATTTCCCTAACCTCGAAATGAGTGGCATCATAATCATGTACAAATATTTTTATTTGCTCTGGTTCTTTCCGCGGAGAAGCTATAGTAGGATTTACCTGCAATACTTTTTTAGTACGCAATAATTCCATCGGGTTAAAAAGGTAAGATAAATATTTACGGGCGGCCATATTATCAAGTATTTTAAAAACAGATCAGCAATAAACTAAATGAAATTAACATTTTTATTTTAACCCTAAAGCCATAAAAAAAACCGAAGCATTAAACATCGGTTTTAAAAATATAAAAAATTAAAGAATTATTTTTTTTCTGCAGGAGCGGGAGCTGGTGCCGGTGGGGCGTCTGAATTCCAGCTATCCCTGTGCATTTTCCATTTTCCGTTTTCTTCTTTCCACATCACAATATATTTTCCCTTTTCTACCGATACATTGTCAGCAATAAACACTTCATATTTTCCCGTTTCTACAACTCCATCTTTTCCGCCCAAAACTTCTTCAGTGGTAAGGGCAATATTTTTAATGCCACCCTTATAGCCCTCGTTAAAAAACGCAGCGATACCTGCCTGGCCGCATAGCTTAGGCATATTTGGGGGGTTCATACAACCATCCGTTGTATAAAGGTTTGCAAATGCTGCAGAATCACCCGTACCAAAACTGGAGCCAAATACTTTGTTACTGGCAGTAATATCTGCCTTGGCGCTGTCGAGGCTGAATGAAGAAGCCGTTTCGGTTTTAGTAGCTTCATTTGCACAAGAACTAAAAAGGATCGTTACAATAATAACGCCTATTAGCTTTAAAAAAGAATGTTTCATAATTTAGTTAGTTTTAGAAGTTGAATATACAACCAATAAACTATCGTACAATACGCATGGCTGGTATTTTGTTTATCCCTGCCTTCGGCTATTAAAATTCCTGCTCTTTCCCCTATCATTCGAGCCATAACCACGGGAACGCTTGGGTCCCGGTTTTTGTGCCGGTGCCGAAGGGGTAGATAAAGCAGATGCACTTAATAGATAAGGATGATTATGAATAACGGGTATGTTAATGCCGATCAATTTTTGAATATCTTTTAATTCACTTCTTTCATCTGCATCGCAAAAAGAAATGGCAATACCTGTATTGCCCGCTCTTCCTGTACGGCCAATACGATGTACATAAGTCTCAGCAACATTAGGCAACTCAAAATTTATTACATGGCTCAGGTCATCAATATCAATACCACGGGCTGCAATATCAGTAGCTACCAACACCCGTAACTTTCCGGTTTTAAATTGGCCTAATGCATGCTGCCTGGCATTTTGCGACTTATTGCCATGAATAGCGGCTGCAGTAATTTCTTGGCGGTGTAAAAATTTTACAACTTTATCAGCACCATGTTTGGTTCTGGTAAACACCAATGCAGTTACAATATCTTCATCCTTTAATAAATGTAATAACAGGATTGGCTTTTCTGCTTTACCTACATAATACAAGCTTTGTTCAATAGCATCAACAGTTGAAGACACCGGCGTAACCTCAACTTTTGCAGGATTGGTTAAAAGAACATTTGCCAGCTTTTGAATTTCGGGCGGCATAGTGGCCGAGAAAAAAAGTGTTTGCCGTTTTGCAGGCAGCTTGGTGATGATCCTTTTTACATCGTGTATAAATCCCATGTCAAGCATACGGTCTGCTTCATCAAGTACAAATATTTTCAGAAATTTAAGATCAATAAAACCCTGGCTTATCAGGTCGAGTAAACGGCCGGGTGTTGCCACTAAAATATCTACGCCTCTTCTTAAAATATTTGTTTGATGTAATTGTGACACACCGCCAAAAATTACAGTATGCGTTAAGCCAGTGTGTTTACCATAAGCAGCAAAACTTTCATCTATCTGTATGGCAAGCTCACGTGTTGGTGTTAAGATGAGCACTTTTATTTTATGCGGACCACGCTCTTCTCCTTTGTTCTTATATAGCAGCTGTAAAATAGGAATTGCAAATGCTGCAGTTTTGCCGGTTCCTGTTTGCGCACAACCCAGCAGGTCTCTTTCTTCTAAGATCAAGGGAATACTTTGTGCCTGAATTGGTGTTGGAATTGTGTATCCTTCGGTGATTAATGCTTTGAGGATAGGATCAATAAGATCTAATTTTTTAAATGCCATTAAATGGTTTATTTATGTTTGTATGGGCTGGCAAAGACGTTGCATATTCTGAATCAGCAGGAAAATTATTATTACCACACCTGCCTGCCGGTAGGCAGGTAGCCTGCAACAGGCCGTCTATGAAAGGAAGTGGAATGCAAATTTACAGTTTTGTTTTTTAATGGGCTGATAAAACATGAAATGGGCCATTAGTTATCCTTTCTATTCGTAAATTCGTGTATAACTCAAATTCATGCCTACGCTAACTATTACTACCATACAAAGCAATTTAACCTGGGAAAATAAAGCCGCCAACCTGCGGATGCTGGAACAAAAGATTACGGGCATGGAAGAGAAAACAGAAATTGTAGTGCTGCCCGAAATGTTTACCACGGGTTTCAGTATGCGGCCCGAAGTATTAGCAGAAACGATGGGAGGCGAAACGATCGAATGGATGAAAAGAGTAAGCAGGGAAAATAATATTGTACTTACCGGAAGCCTGATGATAAAAGAAGAAGAAAATTATTATAACCGGCTGGTATGGATGTTACCCAATGGCCAATATGGATCTTACGACAAGCGGCATTTATTTGCGTATGGCGAAGAAGATAAACATTACCGCCCCGGCAATAAAAGATTAATAGCCTCGGTAAAAGGCTGGAAAATAAATTTACTGGTTTGCTATGACCTTAGATTTCCTGTGTGGGCAAGACAAAAGAACAAAGAGGAGAGCACTGAATATGATGTGTTAATATATGTTGCCAACTGGCCAGAACGCCGCAGCCATGCCTGGAAAACTTTATTGTGTGCCCGGGCGATAGAAAATCAATGTTATGTGGTTGGTGTGAATCGTGTAGGTACCGATGCAAACAATATTTATTACAGCGGCAATAGTTTGGTGATAGATCCTACAGGCCAGGTGCTTTATCACATGGCAGATGAGGAAGATGTAAATACAATAATACTTCAGAAAGAATTACTGGAGGAAGTAAGAACAAAGTTTCCTTTCTGGAAAGATGCGGACTCATTCAACATAGAATAAATTAATTCCTGCTCTTTTTTTCCTGGATTATTTCCATAACAACTTTCATTTTATGATCAATGCCTTTTAAAAGCGCATCATAATTGGTTCCAATAAAAATGTCGGGCTCAATGCCCCTACCATCTTTTGGTTTATGATTATACTGCACCAGCCTGAACAAAGGCAGCCTTACCTTTAAACTGGTGTTAGGTAAAATAATATCCGGAATTAAAATACCATTGTTGCCATGCCAGCCGCCGCCAGTTTCTTCTCCTACAAACATAACGCCCGGCTGACCTTTTACAGCATTACTAAATAAGGCTGCCGCCGAAAAAGTATTCCCATTAATAAGTACATACAAGTTACCCCCATAATGATTTTGCTTTTTGGGCTTGTATGTTTTTCTTTCCCAGTGGCCAAAATGGTAAAGCCCATCTTTATTTTTCTTAGTAAGAAAAAAAAGTCCGAGATTATTTACAAAACCATCTTTAATGTATTTTGAATATGGTCGCAACGATTTTGTAACAGCAAAAGAAGTATCAGCAACTTTAAAATTGGTCCGGCTTACATATTTAGTTAATAAAGTTGACAGCCTGATCCTTCCGCCACCATTACTCCTGATATCAAGCACTACATTAGCAATGCCCGTTTTTTTAATGTACCTGAAAGTTTGCCTGTAAAATTTACGCAGGCTTCCCGAAGAAAAAGTATTAATGGTAATTATGGCTGTATTGTTTGCGGTATCTACGGCGAGGGAACGTAGCTCCAGTAATTTTTTTTGACGTGTTTGTTTTTTGTCCCTGGGCTGCCTTGTTGTTAAAACACTGTCTTTTATTTTTTTACTGCTGTCAACGATCATTTCAAAAGCAGGAATGTTTTTTAATTGTTCTTTCCCGGCGCTATCTAAATAAGTAACGGCATACGTTCTGCTTACTCCAAAAATATTACGGTGGTAATAAGGAAAATTATTGCTGAGCCTTAAATAATTTACATTATTGGCATACCCGTCTTCTGTCATGTAATTGAACATTACTTCTTTCAGTTCCTGATTTCTTAATCCATTTATCGAAGTGATAAGTGTTCCTCTTTTTAAAATGGAATCTTTCCTGTTGAGGTTCTTGGTAACAGCCATAGTATCATTCCACACTTTCATAAAAAGCGGAAAAGAGGGGAATTTTTTATCGGCAGCCCATTTATTGTATGCCTTGCTCCTGCCAAAGCTGGTATGGCCGCAATGGATCTTATCAGTAAGTGGTGCAAGTATTTTCCAGCCAAACTGCTGCTCGGTCATGCTATCTTTAATAGCCGCATAATATTTTTCAAAATACATATCCATACTATCCTTTCCGGTATACCAGTAAAGCGATGGATGTTTTGTTTCCAGGATATTTCTTAATAAAGAATAATCTTCCTGTAATTGCTGTACGGAGAACTTTTTTTGCGGATTGTAACTTTTAGTGGAGGCGCACGAGTATAAAAGCAGAACAAATAATAAAAGGAAGATATTTTTTAAAGCTTTCATTTTTTATTTCAAATGATTCCAACCCTGTGCCACAAGCTCATGCTTATTTCCCCCACGGGTAATAAATATTTTTCCTTCACTGGCTTCGGTAATATAACCGATAATACTCAGGCCATTGTTAGCCATTATCTTTTCATGGTCGGCCTGCGCAACAGTAAACAACAATTCATAATCTTCACCACCACTTAAAGCGCAGGCAGTAGGATCAAGTTCAAGCTTGTATGCAAAATCTTTACTGTCTTCATTTAAAGGAAGTTTGTCTTCGTACAAAACACAGCCTACACTACTTTGCTTACAAATGTGTAGCATTTCGCTGCTTAGTCCATCGCTGATGTCCATCATACTTGTTGGTACAATTTTGTGCTCTGCAAAATATTCGATAACATCTTTACGTGCCTCAGGCTTCAATAATCGGCCCACAATATATGCCCTGTCTTCCAGGTCCGGCTGTGCACCGGTTTCTTCAAATATTTTCTTTTCTCTTTCCAAAATAGTTAATCCTAAAAAAGCACCGCCCAGATCGCCACTTACACAAATAAGGTCATTAACTTTTGCACCATCTCTTTTTACAAAAGTATCTGGTGCAACTTCACCAATAGCGGTAATACTTATTACAAAACCACGTTGCGATGTAGTAGTATCTCCGCCAACCAGATCTACATTATATTTATCACAGGCAGCATACACACCATCATAGAATTCATCTAATGCCTCTACGCTGAACTTATTACTTATAGCAATACTGATAACAATTTGAGTTGGTATTGCATTCATGGCATAAATATCACTGATGTTAACGATCACAGATTTATAGCCAAGGTGTTTTAATGGAGTGTACATCAGGTCAAAATGAATACCTTCTACCAATAGGTCGGTTGTAATCACAGTTTGCCGGCCAAAATGATCGATCACTGCAGCATCATCACCCACACTTAAAATTGTGGATGCATTTTTTATTTCATTGTTTCGGGTAAGATGGTCAATTAAACCAAATTCACCGAGAGTAGATATTTCTGTACGTTCTTCCATTATATAAATTTTTAGCAAAGAGAACAAAGAGAAAATGAGCTGAAGGAGAGTACCTTCTTGGCCTCCTTGTCTCTTTTCTTCTCTTAGCCCAATGTCTTCCTGTTATGTATCACTTCTATCAATTCATCATGTATCAATCCATTTGTTGCCACGATCTTTTTTTGATAAGGGGAATATTTATTTCCATTCATATCTGTTACCTTACCTCCTGCTTCTTCAACAATTAAATACCCGGCAGCCGAATCCCATGCACTGAGGCTATGTTCAAAAAAACCTTCAAACCTTCCGGCGGCAACCCAACACAGGTCAATAGCCGCACTGCCCAGCCTGCGGACTGGCACACCTTTACGCACAAAACGTTCAAATACTTCCAGCGGGCCGTTCTCCATATCTAAGTAAGCATATGGAAAACCGGTAACCAGGCAGCTATGTATCAGCTCCGACTTTTTACTTACGCTGATCTTTTTGTTATTTAAAGAAGCGCCCAGCCCTTTTTCTGCAAAAAACAATTCATTGATGAATGGATTGTAAACAGCACCAAATATCATTTCTCCATTTTGCTCTACACCGATACTTACACAACAAAGCGGTATGCCGCTGGCAAAATTGATGGTGCCGTCAATTGGGTCAATGATCCATTTTGTGTTGCTGTTAGTTGCAATTTCACCAACCTCCTCACTTAAAATAAAATGATCGGGAAAATCTGCTTTAATAACTTCAATGATTGCTTTTTCTGCGGCATGATCAGCTTCTGTAACCCAGTTATTGATCCCTTCTTTATTACTGATCTTCAGATCTGCGTTATTAAAATAATACCGCAGTTGCCTGGCGCCCGCCTCTACGGCATTTAACAGCGTTGTTTTTAACATGGCGCAAATATACAAAGGCTTCCTTATACCGGTTGATTGCAATATTGCTTAGCAGCGTATTATATTGATAGAAATGAAATTAAGCTTTGTATAAGTATATTTGATTATGCAATTGTCGGTGATAATAGTAAACTATAATGTAAAATATTTCCTGGAGCAATGCCTGTATTCCGTTAAAAAAGCCTGTTTGAGAATTGATGCTGAAATTATAGTGGTTGATAATAACTCAACGGATGGAAGCAGGCCTTTCCTTGAAATAGCTTTTCCATCAGTACAATTTATATGGAATGATGCCAATGTCGGTTTTGCAAAAGCAAATAACCAGGCTCTTGAATTGGCCAAAGGAGAGCTTATACTTTTTTTAAACCCCGATACCATATTAGCTGAAGACTGTGTAGAAAAATGCCTGCACTTTTTTGCAACAAACAAAAAAGCGGGAGCATTAGGCGTTAAGATGATTGACGGCTCAGGTAATTTTTTAAAAGAAAGTAAAAGAGCTTTTCCGTCACCATTAACTTCTTTATGTAAGTTATCCGGTCTTGCAATGTTATTTCCAAGGACAAAATTTTTTGCAAGGTATCACCTTGGCCATTTGCCTGAAGATGAAAATCATGAAGTAGATGTATTAGCAGGAGCTTTTATGATGATACCCAAAATTATATTATGCGAAATTGGAAATTTTGACGAAGGTTTTTTTATGTATGGAGAGGATGTAGACCTTAGTTACCGGATACAGAAAGCCGGGTATAAGAATTATTATTTTTCAGAAACTACCATTATACATTTTAAAGGAGAGAGTACAAAGAGAGGAAGCCTTAATTACGTAAGATTATTTTATAAAGCCATGAGCTTTTTTGTAAAGAAGCATTATAGCGGAAGCAAAGCTGGCATCTTTATTTTTTTAATTCAGGTTGCAATTATCATCAGAGCTGCTTTTTCTGCTATCGGAAATCTTTTAAAAAAAATTGGCTTACCTATCCTGGATGCTGGAATTATCTTAACTGCATTCTGGATAACCAAATTCTTATGGAGTAGTTACATAAGACAGGAAGTTAACTATTCGCCCAATGTTTTATTTATTGCTTTTCCTGCTTTTACAGCCCTGTTTTTAATTACAGCATTTTATAGCGGCCTCTACGATAAGGGCTATAAGCAAACGCAATTAATACGCTCAACCTGCATTTCGGCCCTTGTTTTATTAAGTGTGTATGCTTTACTGCCTGAAACTGTAAGGTTTTCGAGGGGGATATTGGTATCGGGTATTTTACTTGGCTTTGTATTAATGAATACCATGCGGCTGTTATTTATAAAATGGCGCTACCTGGAAACGGGCAACGAATATGAAGAGCGCAGGCAAACTATCGTAGTTGCCGCAAAAAATGATTTTCTAGCTATTACTGCCCTGATGGAAAAAGCCGGAATGCCTAAACGGGTTTTGGGCCGGGTAGTCAATCATGAAGCAGAATCTGCTACAACGCTTGGCAATATTAAGCAGTTACCGATGCTTGTAAAAAAATATACAGTAAAGGAAATCATATTTTGCGAAAACGGATTAAGCTTCAAAGAGATTATTGAAGCCATTAAGATGTTACCGGAGAGTGTACGCAATAAATTTCATGCATCGGGGAGTAGCAGCATTGTAGGAAGTGATAGTAAGGACAGCAGCGGCGGGTATATAGCAGATACAAAAATATATAACATCGGATTACCTATACAACGACGGAATAAAAGGATAGTTGATGTAATTGTTGCCATGGTTTTTATTGTTGCATTACCTATAATTATTTTTTTTCAAAAAAAACCTGGCAATTTTTGTAAGAATGTTCTTGCTGTGTTGGCCGGCAAAAAAACCTGGATAGGATATGCAACACAATCAAACGCATTGCCAACCATTAGGAAGCCTGTGATTACAAGTACCTCATTACCTGGTTTATTAAATGAACTACCATTAGAAAGTTTAGAAAAAAGCGATGAATGGTATGCAACAGGTTATTCAGCCGCACTCGATCTTAAAAAAATTGGTAGGGGGTTTAAATATCTTCACTATTGATTTGTAATTCCTTTACAAAATCATCAATCACTTTTGCATATTCGATTTGATCTACTCTTAGCTCCTTATAGTTGTATTCCTTTTCCTTTTTTAAAGCATCAGCCAATGAAAACTTATTTTGCATAACACAATAAAATAACTGTTGCTGTTGTAAATAAGTTGCAAGGTATTCCTGTTCTGTCTGGCCCGGAGTTGGAACAAGTATCGCTTTTTTCTGCAGTTTAACTAGATCCATTACAGTACTGTAACCACAGCGGCTTATAATTAATTTTGATTGTTGAATCACCATATTCATTTCAGCACCAGGCAAGTGGCACTTAATTTCAATTAATGGGTTACTTATTGGATCAGGCAAATTTTTGCCTGGCAGGCCCCTTAGCAAAATTTTTTTCCCCGGCACATTATTTAAATCATTCAGAATAATATTTTCAAAAATAGTTCTTTGTGGTTCGGGCCCCGATAAAATTATGCAGAGGTCATATTTATTTTCAATATTTATTTTTTCAAATCTGGATAAAGGGCCAATATATGATACCGGCGTTTTTGGAAAAATGACCGGGTGCGATAACTCTCCAGTTAAATTAACTTCTCCTTTTGCATCAGGGACCCAACAGTTTCGATATTTATTTATAAAATGGTAATGAATTTTTTGTGCAATCCGGTCTGTAAAAATATTACCTGTTTTTATTTTTAATTGGTGAGTAATATAAACGGAAGAAATTTTTTTGTGAGACAAACCAAGACGATTATCAGAGATGACTGCATCTATTTTATATGCTGCAACAACATGTTTCAGCCACCTGTTTTCAGTAAATATGCTGTAAACCAGTTTTGGAAATTGCAAGATGAGTTTCAATGGCATAAGGAATCTATTACGGCCATATTGTATCCCGTATCCTTTTAACTCAATACAATCCAAATGGGGAAACTCTTTTTGCAATAAAATTTTGCCGGCCCCTTCTGCGGCAATAATTACATCACAATTTTCTTGTAATAATTTAAATATAATTGGAATGCAGCGGGTTGCATGGCCAAGTCCCCAATCAAGGGGCGCTACCAGAACACGCGGTTTTTTAGCTTGGGTGTTAAAATTTGTGTCTTTCATCAAAACAATGCAATAAATATTTGTGAAAATAGTTTAAATTGCTATTCTGAAGATTATGAAACAACTTAATAAATTAACATTACTGCTATTAATTATGGTAACCGTACTGGTATCAACAGGCTGTGCTTCTACTAAGAAGGGCTGCGGTTGCCCCAACAAATCTGGAATGGTTGGTTATTAACAGCAGGTATTAACTAAAGCAACTATGAACAATTCAAACCGGGACTTACTGGTTTTGTTCAACCAGGAGTTAATGACTCCACAGTCAATAGAACATGAGGTAGAATTACTTCATCAGTTATTGTATACCATTGAAAGTATAGACAACCTGATTGTTACCCACGAGATCATTGATCTCAATAAATACAAGATAATTATTAAGCCCTTAAAGCTCCGCAGGCTGATCCGTCAAAAAGAATTAAAACCCTTTGTGTTTTTAAACTGTAAAAATTAATTGTAATTTTTTATTCCCTTCAACTCAATTTATTTAATGCCCCCTTTAAGGCAGCCAGCATTTCATCAATCTCTTCTTTTTTGCAGGTGCCCACACTTAACCTGTACCAGCTACTTACAGGCTTTGCACCAAAACAATAAAAAGGCACGATGGCTAATTTTGCTTCATCTAAAATATAGGAAGTAACATCTGCCTGGGTAGCCAGTAATTTGCCTTCAGGAGTTTTTTTGCCGGCATATTCAATTTGTATAGTGAGGTAAATAGCTGCTTCAGGTGAAATGGCATCAACAGTAAAACCTTCTTTTTTCATTTGCTGTATGCCATCAAAAATCTTTTGTAAACGGAGGCTAATTTCTGTTTTAAAATGCGCAAAGTAATTATTAATAGCATCTGTTCTTAATAAATATTTAGCAACTGCTTTTTGCTCGGCCATAGGTGCCCATGCACCAACATGGCTGTTGATAGAACGCATTTTTACCAAAATCTCTGCAGGCCCCAAAGCCCAGCCAACACGTACGCCTGTGGCTGCAAAAGCCTTGCTTATGCCATCAATAAAAATGGTATACGCTTTCATTTCCGGATTAAGCGTAACCGGGTTATAATGTGCGGTATCACCAAAAGTAAGTGTCCAGTAGATCTGGTCATACATCAGGTAAAGTTTTTTTTCTCCTTCCCTGCGGCTTTTATTCTCTTCAACAACCAGGTCGCAAATAGCCATCAACTCGTTCTTGCCAAAGGTTGTACCCGTAGGATTTAAAGGAGAGCATATTGAAAGTAGTGTGGCTCCTTTTATGTGCTCCTTAATTTGTGCGGCCGAGATCATAAAATTATTTTCTCTTTCTGCTTCCAGAATGATATGTTCACCCTCCGTAAAATGCACATAATGATTATTATTCCAGCTTGGCGCAGGATAAATTACTTTATCAGCTTTATCCACAATAGCACGATACAAAGCATATATCAACGGCCGTCCTCCTGCAGCAATCAGTATCTCGTTTGTTTCATAATGTAAACCAGCCCGGGATGACATGAATGCGGAAACAGCTTCTCTTAAATCCAGGTTGCCCTCGGCAGTTGGATAGTTAGTAAAACCATTTTTGTAGGCATCTATAATTTCGGATTCCAACTCGGCAGGGATAGGAAATATGGCAGAATCAAAATCTCCAATGGTATAATTGTAAATTTTTTCGCCTTCGCTCATCTTTTCTTTGATGGTTGCACCCAGGCGCACAATTTCGGAAGCCTGCAGTGTTTCTGCCAGCACACTCAATTTTACATTACCCATAAACTTATCATTAAGTGGCAAAAGTAAAAATTTACGGGGAGTATGGCAAAGAATAAAAAAAGCGGCTTGAGAGCCGCTTTTAAAATACATGATACTGCTTATTCAATAGCTTTATAATCTTTAAACAGGTTTACTTTGGTATTTTCTACCTGCTGTCGGTAGGCTACCCATTTGCTGCTGTAAAAATTATTTATTTTATCTGTAACCTCTTTTACTGCTTTCTCTGCATTTTCCACAAGTATTGTTACCTGTGGGCCAGG
The DNA here is from genome assembly GCA_043752205.1 of Chitinophagaceae bacterium. Classification (GTDB taxonomy): domain Bacteria; phylum Bacteroidota; class Bacteroidia; order Chitinophagales; family Chitinophagaceae; genus Ferruginibacter. The sequence goes on along the minus strand of JAYUYX010000141.1, from coordinate 52,475 downwards.
AGCCACCATCTTACTGCCGATGGATTGCTGCGCTGTTTGTAAAGATGTCATGACGGTTAATTCAGGCGATCTGGTAATACCTTGTGCAGTGCTTGTTTTACCGCTGATCAACTCACGGATGCTTTTTATGGTATCCTGCATTTTAGTTGTTGATTTTCTTAGCGAATCTATTTCTTTTCCTTCCATGCCTTTTAATTGAGCAAGCATTTTGGTGAGCAACTCATCGCTTTCGGTTAACTGGTCCATTCCTGTAGTTAATTTTTCAGCACTTTTTCTTAAGCGGTCATATACGCTACGCTGTGCAAGTTTTATATCATTACGGTTGCCTAACCGGGGATCGTCCTTAACCGTTATATATGTGGAATCCGATATTCTTGCATAAGTCATTACCAATTTATAAGTACCTGGCAAAACAGCAAAGCCTCCCGGCTCTGGCGCACCAGGTAATGGTTTAGCCGAACCTGGCTGTCGGAAACCTTTTTCATCCATGCCCCAATACATTTTGTTGAACCCTGAATCAACTGCCCAACGTAAAGTTCTTATTAGTTCATTATTCGAATTAAAAACTTTCACCATTGCGCTGTCTGACCTGCCTCCTCCTCCTGAACCCCCACGTCCAGCACGTCCGGCTCCACCGGTTTGGTGTGCAGCAACCGGGGTGGCTGGTTCAGCAGGTACAATAACAGGCGGTTGCTTTGCTGCCGTATCCAGCTTTTGTTTTACAGCCGTATCCTGTTTTTGTTTATTGATGAAAAAAGAAACCGGGGCACCACGTCTCCTGTTCTCGGCATCATATAAACCATAAGTGCTCCACTCATATCCTGTTGCCGCCTTGTATTGGGCCTGGTATGCGCCGGGTGAGGCAAAAACAGTTATTGGTGCAGTAAACTTCATGCCTTTATTAGCTGCTGCTTTTCTTAGGGGCCTGATATCATCCAATACCCAAAGCGCACGTCCAAATGTTGCTATTACCAGGTCGGCTTCACGTTCCTGTATTGCAAGATCATATGTGGAAACAGAAGGATACCCATTTTTAAATTGCTCAAAGGAGCTTCCATTATCCAGGCTTATCCATAAACCATTTTCTGTACCAACAAATATCAGGTTGGGTTGTGTAGGATCCTGCATTATAGATAATGCATAACCTTTCACTTTATTTTCATCGATCATTCTTGACCATGTTTTACCATAATCTGTGGTACGAAAAATATAAGGCTTCATATCGCCACGGCGATAATCATTGGCAACAACAAATGCTTCAGCAGCATTATATACAGATGCTTTTACCTGCGGTAACCAACAACCAGCCGGCATGCCCGGGATCTTTCCATAAAAAGATGTCCACGTTTTTCCGCCATCCCTGGTAAGCTGCACATTACCATCATCTGTAGTCACCCATATGGTTCCTCTTTCTTTTTTTGAGGGTTCAATGGCAAGAATACTGCAATGGGTTTCTGCACCGGTTATATCCAGCGTTAAACCCCCGGTATTTTGATAGGCATTAATTTTTACTGTATCATTTGATGTAAGATCAGGAGATATAATATCCCAACTCACACCCTTATCGGTACTCTTATGTACATACTGGCTGCCGTAGTAAACTGTTTTTGTATCAAAGGGATCAAGCGCAATAGCCGAGTTCCAGTTAAAGCGTAGTTTGGTTTTAGGGTCCAGTGCCGGTGGCCTGATGAACCATCCCTCACCTGTTTTCCAGTTTCTTCTGCCAACACTTCCACCCTGGCTCATACTATACACCCAGCTTGCATCTTCGGGGTCCGACACTACATCAAAGCCATCTCCACCGCCAACATTGCTCCAGTAATAATTTCTAATGCCACCGTTTGTCCAGGTGTAAGCCGGACCAAGCCAGCTGCCATTATCCTGCATACCGCCCATTACATTGTAAGGAATTTCATTATCAACATTTACATGGTAGAACTGGCCCACCGGAATTTTTTCATCAAACACCCAGGTCTTACCACGGTCTCTTGAAATACCAATACCGCCATCATTACCTTCAATGATCAGGTTAGCATCTTCGGGATGTATCCACCAGGCATGATGATCTGGATGAATACCTGAATACGGTATCATCGTTGAAAAAGATTTGCCGCCATCTTCACTGAAAGTTATGGTTGAATGCACATCATATATCCTGTTCTCATTTTTTGGATCAACATAAATTTCCTGGTAGTAAAAAGGACGATCAGTTACTTCTGATGCGTTACTGTTTACCAGGGTCCATTTAAAACCGCCGTCATCGCTTTTGTATAAACCATTTTTTGTTGCTTCTACTTTTGCATAAACCCTGCTGGGCATGCTGCGGCTGAAAGCCACGCCAATTCTTCCAAGTTGGCCTTCGGGCATTCCATCCTCTTTATTTAATTGCTTCCAGTTTTTACCGCCATCCACAGTTATAAATAAACCACTTCCTTTACCACCACTTTTTAAATTCCATGGTGTTCTGCGGAACTGCCACATGGCAGCTATCAATTTATTGGGGTTTGATGGATCCATAATAAGGTCGGCACAACCCGTAGTATCATTTGCATACAGGATTTTACTCCAGGTTTCGCCACCATCAGTAGTTTTAAAAACGCCACGCTCAGGATGTTCTGCATATGGGTTGCCAATTGCTGCTGCATAAACGGTATTAGGATTAACCGGATCGATAACCACCCGGTGTATACAAATAGTTTTATCCAGCCCCATTTTTTTCCAGGTCTTGCCGGCATCCAGACTTTTATAAATACCTCCACCCAGGTTTAATGAATTCCTGGGATTACCTTCTCCTGTTCCTACCCAAACTACTGAAGGATTGGATTGTTGAATAGCGATAGCGCCAATATTCTGTATGGGCTGCTCATCAAAAATTGGTGTCCATGATTGGCCGCTATTCTCGGTTTTCCATACACCGCCACTTGCTGCACCTACATAAAAAATATTAGGATTACTTACTACAGCATCAATTGTAGTGATACGACCACTCATACCGGCTGGGCCAATATTACGAGGTTTTAAATTTTTAAACTGGTCAAGAGAAAGTTTTTGGGCAAATGCGTTATTATAAGAACCGATGAGCATTAAACCTAAAACAAGCGAAGTAAAATTTTTCATTGTTAGTATTTAGGCAATGAAGGTGCAAAAAAAAGACGAGCCGGCAAATAAGAAATGATGAATGGGTATTTTGGAATATGCCGGTAACACATTGAGGGATAAATTTTACAGATATTCTCAAAAATTTATACTTTATTTACCTCTCTAAATTATTGTTATGAAATATATATTGATCGTTGTGTTATTCTTTTCTGCTCATGCAGCAGCCCAAAAAATTTCAACAATTGAGGGCAATGGTAAAAAGCTTATGATAGCCGATATGACTTTTATGGATCGCATTACTTGGGGTGGTTATGAGCAAATTGGTAATCCGGCACAAAGCGAAACAGATGGTGCAGCCAACACCAAAGCCATTGTAGCTGCCGTTGGTAAAAATACTGGTTACGAAGGAAAGCCTTATGCAGCAAAGGTTTGCGACAGCCTTACCGCCGGCGGATATACAGACTGGTATCTTCCCTGCAAGGAAGAAACCAATGTGATACATATCAATTTTGAGAAACTTAAGTTGGATGAGAAAATGACCATCTGGAGTTCAACAGAAGCAAACGGAACGCAGGCAGTAACGAAATATTTTTACAGCGGCGCCTTTTATAATGTAGGCAAAGTGGAACTTTGTCATTTAGTTTGTGTTAGAAAAGCAGATTGATCAGCTCTTTTTATCAAAAGCTTTCTCAGCATCAGTTGCTTTCTCAAAATCGAGTATCACTGAATTGATGCAATAACGTAAACCGGTTGGAGGAGGGCCATCTTCAAATACATGGCCTAAGTGCGCTTTACATTTGCCGCACATTACTTCTGTACGCTTCATGCCATAGGTATTGTCCGGTGCATAAATTATGCTTCCTTTACTAATGGGTTCAAAAAAACTTGGCCAGCCGCAGTTACTGTCGAATTTACCATTACTGTTGAACAAGGCATTGCCGCAAGCAGCGCAGTAATAGGTACCGCCTTCTTTATGGTCCCAAAATTTACCGGTGAAAGCCCTTTCAGTTCCTTTTTCACGGGCAATATTATAAACATCGGCAGGTAAAACCTTTTTCCATTCATCATTGCTGATGTCTAATTTGGCAGTATCGGTTTTAGAAAAAACAGGATTTGTATTTTTATTGGATTCCATAGTAGTAGTGTTTGTTTGTTTAACAGTTCCATCGGCGCAGCCCGTTACTAATAAAGAAACGATGAGTGTTATGTAAATATAAGCTTGCATATGATTAAACAAATTTCGGTATAAATAGTTTTTAATGTACGAAAACAGGATATTTTAAGATTTTAAACCTGTTAATGTTTGTGTTAATATTTAAAGTACGATTGTTATATTTGCTTTCTTCATCAGGAATAAATTATATGTTTAATTTAATTTTATTTGGACCCCCCGGTAGTGGAAAAGGTACACAAAGCGAAAAATTGATCGCCAGGTATGGCCTTAAGCACCTGAGTACAGGCGACCTGTTGCGTAGTGAAATATGTAACCAGACAGCACTTGGTAAGGAAGCACAGAATTTTATGGATAAAGGACAGCTGGTACCGGATGAAGTGGTGATTGGTATGATCAGTTCAGCCTTGGATGAAAACCCGGGAGCTAAAGGATTTTTATTTGATGGTTTTCCAAGAACACCGGCACAGGCCAAAGCACTTGACAGATTATTGGATTTAAAAAAGGCCCCCATTGCGGTAATGCTGGCTTTAGATGTAAGCGAAGAAGAACTGATAAAAAGATTATTGAAAAGAGGAGAGACAAGTGGCAGAAGTGATGATACCAACGATAGCGTTATCAGGGCTCGGATAGTAGAATACCGCACCAAAACAGCAGCAGTGGCAGATTATTATCAACAGTTTGATAAGGTAGTAATGGTGAAAGGAGAAGGATCTGTAGAGGAGATATTCAACAGGCTTTGCGAAGAAATTGATCAACGGGCATAAAGCCATTACATTAGTTATTAAAATACCAGCCATGGATCAGCAAAAGCTACACTTTGTTACCAAAGAAGCAATGCCTTTATTTAAAAAGATAGCTGCTGATGCAGTTGGAAAATGGGGCAAGATGAATACACAGCAGATGATAGAGCATGTTGCTGCTTTTTTTTATGTATCAACCGAAAAAATAAAATTCGACCTGGTAACCCCTGCTGAACATTTACCTAAGTATAAAGAGTTCCTGTTAAGCGATAAGGAATTCAGGGAAAATACAAAAGCCCCTATCACGGTGATAGGCGAAGAACCTTTACCACTCAGGCATGCAACAATGGAAGAAGCTCTTGGCAAACTGGAAAGCGCCATTGCTTATTTTGAACAATACTTTAAAGACCATACCGGCAAGCAAACCATTCACCCTGTTTTTGGAGAGTTGAATTTTGAAGAATGGATTTTACTGCATTATAAACATGTAACACACCACCTGAAACAATTCGGGTTGTTCTAATATTTCCCACAAAGGAACGAAGACCACAAAGCATGTATAATGATCGTCAAAAATGCCTTTGTGTATTTTGCGGCTTTGTGGGAAGCTGTGTTTTAGACAACTTCTCTTGTTAACTTTGATCTTTATAAAAAGATACGATTGCATGAAACTTGAAAACTATATAACCGGTAACTGGATAACAGGAGATGGAGACGGACAACAATTATTTAATGCTGTTACCGGCGAAGCTGTTGCTATCGCAACAACAAAAGGATTTGATTTTAAAAATATTCTTGAATACGGTAGAACTGTTGGTAACCCGGCGTTAAGAAAAATGACCTTTCATGAGCGGGGAAATATGCTGAAGGCACTGGCCCTTCATTTAAGAAACCACCTGGATAAATTTTATGCCATCAGTTATAAGACGGGCGCAACAAAAGCAGATAGCTGGGTAGATATTGAAGGTGGTATCGGCAATCTTTTTGCCAATGCATCACTACGCCGCAAATTTCCCAATGATGTTTTTTGTGTTGATGGCGACAGCCATAACCTAAGCCAGAATAATACTTTTATGGGTACGCATATTCTAGTACCTAAAGAAGGCGTTGCTGTACATATCAACGCATTTAATTTTCCCGTATGGGGTATGCTTGAAAAAATTGCCGTTAATTTATTGGCAGGTATGCCCTGCGTTGTAAAGCCAGCAAGTGTTACATGCTATGTTACCGAAGCGGTAGTAAAAGAGATCATTGCCAGTAAAATTTTACCCGAAGGCTCATTACAATTATTGTGCGGCGGCGCAGGAGATATATTAGATCATGTTAACTCACAGGATGTAGTAACATTTACAGGCTCAGCATCAACAGGGTTGATGTTAAAAACGAATCCCAATATTTTAAAAGAGAATGTGCCTTTTAATATGGAAGCAGATTCGCTTAATTGCATTGTGCTTGGCCAAGATGTAGCACCGGGAATGCCTGAGTGGGATATCTTTATTAAAGAAGTGCGACGGGAAATGACTTTGAAGGCTGGACAACGCTGCACAGGCATACGCCGCATATTTGTACCGGAAAATAAAATGGAAGATGTTTGGAAAGGGATCAATACAGCGCTGGCACAAACGGTGATCGGAAATCCATTGAATGAAAAAGTAAGAATGGGCTCGCTTGCCGGGCAGTCACAGCGGCAGGAAGTAAAAGAGCAGGTACAAAAACTACTGGTGTCTTCACAAATAATTTATGGCAGCCTGGACAGTGTTGAAGTAATTGATGCAGATGCAGACAAAGGTGCATTTATGTCGCCGATATTATTAATGAATAAAGATCCGTTTAATGCAAAAGCGGTGCACGAGGTAGAAGCATTTGGACCAGTAAGTACCATCATGCCATACAAAAATGCGGAAGATGCGATCGCATTAAGCAAACTCGGTAAAGGAAGTTTATGTTCCACCATTGTTACTGCCGATCATAAACTGGCACAGCAATATGTTATTGGTGCAGCAACGCACCATGGCCGTATTTTAATTTTAAATAACGAATGTGCTAAAGAAAGTACAGGCCATGGTTCTCCATTACCGTTACTGGTGCATGGCGGCCCGGGCCGGGCCGGCGGCGGCGAAGAGATGGGCGGATTGCGTGGCGTAAAGCATTACCTGCAGCGCACTGCTATTCAGGGATCGCCAACAACCATTACCGCCATCACCAATATTTACCAGCAATATGCAAAGGGAAAAGATTCCGGCAAACACCCCTTTACTAAATATTTTGAAGAGCTGGAGATCGGAGAACAGATCATCACAGAAAAAAGAGTGATCACATCAGAAGACATTGATAAGTTTGCTGACCTGAGCGGCGATCATTTTTATGCTCATATTAAAACCACCGATTTTGAAGGCACCATGTTTGAGCAGCAGGTGGCACACGGTTATTTTATTATGAGCATTGCAGCAGGATTATTTGTTGATAGCTATGCGAAGAATCCGGTGCTGTTGAATTACGGTATTGATGAACTGCGGTTCACTAAACCCGTTTACCCCGGCAGCGAAATTCATATCCGTTTTACCTGCAAACAAAAATTACTGAATGATAAACGTGTTGTAGAAAAACCAGAAGATTTTAAAAGAGGCGATGATATTGATAAGGGAATAGTTAAGTGGTTGGTAGAAATGATAGATGAAACAAATGAGGTAACGGGTGTTGCAACTATTTTAACAATGGTAGCTAAGAAAGCGCAATAAGATTATACTTTTATTAGAGAAAACATTTTTATGAACACAGAAGCATATGTAACAAGCCATATAGAACACGGCATAAACACTATTGAATTTTTTCATCCGCAAAGTAACAGTTTGCCGGGGAAAATTTTAGAGCAGCTTGCCCGTGAAATTCATTTTGCTGGCACACATGATGATACCAGGGTGATCATTTTAAAAAGCGGGGGCGATAAAACATTTTGCTCAGGTGCAAGTTTTGATGAACTGGTTTCTATTAAAAATGAAAAAGAGGGGTTGCAGTTTTTTAGTGGTTTTGCTAATGTGATCAATGCCATGCGAAAATGCCCCAAATTTATAATCGGCAGGATACAGGGAAAATGTGTTGGCGGCGGAGTGGGTTTAGCAGCAGCAGTTGATTATGCTATTGCAACAAATAAGGCCGAAATAAAATTGAGTGAATTGGCAGTAGGTATTGGCCCCTTTGTGGTTGGTCCGGCAATAGAAAGAAAAATAGGTGTTGGCCCTTTCAGCGCCCTTGCAATTGATGCTGCAGGTTGGCGAAGTACAGATTGGGCAAAAAGAAAAGGTTTGTTTGCAGAAGTACATGAAAGCATTGAAAACATGGACGAAGCTGTTGACAGGCTTGCAAATACATTAGCACATTCAAACCCGCTGGCAATGGCCGAAATGAAAAAAATATTCTGGAAAGGCACGGAGCACTGGGATGAATTATTAAAAGAAAGAGCTGCCATCAGTGGTAAACTGGTTCTTAGCGATTTCACAAAAAACGCCATTGAAAAATTTAAAAGCCGTAGCTAGACCAACAATAATTAGAAACTACTGTTATATCTCTGTCATATTTTTATTACTTCCATGTTGAAGCTCCCTTAAATGTTGGTTTAAAAAATGTTATGCAGTATCTTGCAGCCTCTTTATGAGGAAAAGCCGTAAAATATATAGTGTTTACCAACTGGTATCTGCCGTTGTAATGATACTGGCATTGATGTGGCTTACGGTGAGCACCCCTTTTCTGATAGCAAGCCAGCAGGAAGTGGCCAAAAAGCATAAGATGGAAAAAACTTCCGCCCCACTTGCCGGTAGCGAAGAAGAAACCACTAAAACACCTGGTGCTAATACTGAAGAAAAAACACCTGGTAGCAATTCTGTTTCAGAAGAATTTCTCCACGACAATCACAAAACAGACTTTTTCTTTTCTTTAGCCATGCAGTATCATAAACTTGATAATGTAGACACTTATATCGCTTATCATGGAGAACTGCTTGTTCCTCCCCCGAACAGGTGCTGATCCTGGACACCCCTTTCTAGTTAGTGGCTAACTAAAGCCACACTCTACAACAAAGCAATGTTACCATTTCTTAATGGTCTTGTTTAAGGCACCTTTAAAACTTTTCGGTACAGAAAAGCAAAACATATAGCTAAAACTAAATACAAGATGAAAATCAATACAAATTATTTAAAAAATGACCTACCTGCGGGCCTGGTTGTTTTTCTGGTTGCCTTACCATTATGTATAGCTATTGCTGTAGCTAGTGGAGCCACGCCTTTTAGCGGTTTAATTGCCGGTATCATTGGCGGCCTGGTTGTAGGCTCGTTAAGTAATTCACCATTGAGCGTTAGCGGTCCGGCTGCAGGATTGGCTACACTGGTATCTGGAGCCATTATAGCCCTGGGAGGGTTAGAGAATTATGGCCTCTTTTTATGTGCGGTTGTGCTGGCAGGGTTAATACAAATAGCATTAGGTGCATTAAAGCTGGGCGGAATTGCCAATTATATTCCATCAAGCGTTATAAAAGGTTTGCTTACCAGCATTGGTATATTAATTATTGCCAAGCAAATTCCGCATATATTCGGAAGAGATAAAGATGAGTCTGGCCATCTGATTGATGTAATGCCCTTTACCGGTGGCGACTGGCACGAACTGTTAATCCCCTTACAAAAAATTGAAGTAGGGGTTGTTATCATTTCCCTTCTTTCTATACTAATAATGGTATTATGGGATAGATCTCCTTTAAAGAAAAAATTACCTTATATCCCCAGCGCATTGGTAGCGGTAGTGTTGGCTATTGTGCTCAATCAGATCTGGATTGCATCAAGTAGTAATTTACAAATTATAGAAGAGTCTCACCTGATAAAATTACCTGTAGCACAAAACGCCAGTGAGTTTTTTGGATTTTTTACACTCCCCGATTTTAGTGGATTTACAAACGGCACTGTTATTATGTATGGCTTTATCATTGCCATAATAGCGTCGTTAGAAAGCTTGTTGAGTATAGAAGCTATTGATAACCTGGATCCGGAAAGGAGAGTAACCAATACTAACAGGGAGTTAATGGCACAGGGTGCAGGCAATACTTTATCGGGTTTAATTGGAGGTTTGCCAATAACAAGTGTGATAGTAAGAAGCAGTGCTAACGTAAATGCAGGAGCGAAAACTAAGCTCTCTGCAATTTTCCATGCGATGTTATTGCTGCTAACCGTGATATTAATTCCCGGGATATTGAATATGATGCCCAAAGGAGCGCTTGCCGCCATTCTGATCCTAACAGGTTGGAAATTGGCCAACCCTTCTGTATTCAAAGGATTTTGGAAGGCCGGAAAATACCAATTCATACCTTTTATAGTCACCGTGTTGGTGATCATTGCTGTTGACCTATTTGCAATAATACCGGCATTAAGTGGTAAAGGACTTGTTATAGGAGTACTGGCGGGAATCGTAGCGGCTATTGGTGCTCTTTTACACGGAAATCTTAAGAACTCTTACTTTTTTCATTCAGAAAAACATAGAGAAGGAGATACTGTTACTATCAAACTTTCGGAAGAAGTATCATTTTTGAATAAAGCAGCTATCCGGGAGACATTGGATCATATCCCAAAAAACACCTCGGTAATAATTGATGCTTCCAATACACGATATATTGATTATGACGTGCTAGGGCTGATCAAAGAGTTTAAGGATATTAAAGTTCCATTAAAGAATATACAGCTGCAATTGATAGGTTTTAAAGAAGTCTATAAAATTGAAAACACAGAAAGTGTACAATCTGCACATTAAACAATATTAGTTTATCAAAAAAAATACTATAAAAAATTATGAGAGTTCATACAAAAGAAACACAATCTAGTTTAACACCCAGGATGGCATTGGAAATTTTACAGGAAGGTAATGGCCGCTTTGTTAAAAACCTGAAAGCACAGAGAGATTTATTAGCCCAGGTGAATGCCACCCGTGACGGGCAATGGCCATTTGCCACCATACTTAGCTGTATTGACAGCCGCACTTCCGCTGAGTTAATTTTCGACCAGGGATTGGGCGATGTTTTTTCTATCCGAATTGCCGGTAATATTGTGAATACCGACATACTTGGCAGTATGGAGTTTGCCTGTAAGGTAGCAGGATCAAAGCTTATTGTCGTTCTTGGACACACCAAATGTGGAGCAGTAAAAGGGGCCTGCGACCATGTGGAAATGGGAAATCTTACAGAGCTATTATCCAAATTGCAACCCGCTGTTTATGCTGAATCTGAAACAACGGCCGTAGATAAAAGAAATTCAAAAAACGGAAAATTTGTTGAAAATGTATCTTCATTAAATGTGAAACGGGGAGTGAAAAATATTATTGAGCGTAGTTTTATTCTGGAAGAAATGCTGGACAAGGGCGAAATAGGGATTGTTGGGGCTATGCATAATATAGATACCGGTAAGGTGGAGTTTTATAAGGAAGTGTCCTATATAAAGGACGAAAAAAATCCCAAATTCAGTTTGGCAGAATTAAGGCATTAATTTTTTAACAGGGTTGGAGAAACCTCCAACCCAATTTTTATTTTATATGAGTAATCATTCTTTTAACGAAGCACATGTTATACATGAATTAAAGCATCACCTGCCATCACAGCAGGCGCTAAAGGATTTTATCCATCATAATACCCTGCATGCTTTTCAGCACATGAAATTCTATGATGCCATTTTTAAAGCCTCTGGTATATTTGGTTTACAGGTGCATTTGCAATTGCCCGAATACAGGGAAATGTATAAAAGCGGCAGGATAAGGAAAGACATTCTTGAAATGGTGATAACCAATAAAAAAGGCAAAGGGGCTATTGAAGAATGGAAACAAAAACTGCTGACAGGAAACTATGATACCATTACCCGCCCACGCATTGGCCAGTTGCGAAAACACTGGAAAGAAGTTTATAGCATAGACCTGGATAATAAAGTACATCCTATATTGTTCCGTATCCTTTGTGCTTTTTTAGACCAGGGAATTGCTGTGGACAGCTTCCCTGTTGCCAACCGAAATTTTATTGAGAGCATGAAAATGCTTGAGAAAAATAGTGGTGTTAGCTTTTTCAAAACAAAAGCTATCAAACAAAAATTTGTATCTGGCAATTACTCCATTACTGAATTATTAAAAACGATTGTTGGTAAAGAAGAATATTTTGAGCAGTATTTATTTGACCAGCAGTTTGCACATCATGGGTGGAGTGGATTTATTTCTGCTGTTGAAGATAACCCGCAAACGCTGCTCGACAGGAAAATGATAACCCTGCAGGAGCTAATTGAATTTGAATTATTGTTTGAGCTTGACATGTTGAACCATGAGCTGGGAAATAAATGGCAGCCATTATCTGAGCAGGTAAAAGAACCCCCGCTTGACCTGCTTGCAGATATTGCTAAAACGGAATTTGCAACAGTTATAGAATTATGGCAGGATGCTTTTGAATGGAGTTATTATGATTCGGTACTAAAAGGCATGCTGATCGTTGATATAAAAACGCCTGCAATGGAAAAAACTTTCCAGGCCATATTCTGTATTGACGAAAGGGAGGATTCGATCCGCAGGCATATTGAAGCTGTAGATAAAAATTGCGAAACCTTTGGTGCACCTGGTTTCTTCGGTGTTGAATTCTACTTCCAGCAACAGGGAAGTAAATTCTATGATAAGTTATGCCCCGCCCCGGTTACGCCAAAATACCTCATTAAAGAATTTGATGCTGCATTGTCTAAAAAAGATGAACCGCTTTACAGTAAACATACACATGGATTTTTAACCGGCTTTGCATTAAGCATGAGCTTTGGATTCTGGGCATTTGCCAAAACAATTCAAAACCTGTTTAAACCAAAAATGAGCCCTGCCATTTCAAATGCATACGGGCATATGGATGGCCGCTCAACTTTAACCATAGAAAATAAGAATACTGAAGATGTAGAAAATGGGTTGCAGGTAGGATACACTTTAGATGAGATGGTTACAAGAGCCGAAGGTTTTTTAAGAGGTATTGGATTGATCAGGGATTTTGCCCGGATAGTTTATATTGTTGCGCATGGCAGCAGCAGTGCAAACAACCCACACCATGGTGCACACGATTGCGGCGCCTGCAGCGGAAGGCCAGGGGCTACCAATGCAAGGGTACAGGCATATATCTTAAATCATAAAAAAGTAAGAGAGATACTTCAATCAAAAGGAATTGAACTTACCGATAAAACCCAGTTCGTTGGCAGCATGCATGATACAGCTGCTGATGTAATTGGCTACTATGATGAAGATATTTTAACTGGAGAAAATGCAACGCAAAATATATTGAATAAACAGAATTTTGAAACCGCTCTTAACTTAAATGCAAAAGAAAGAAGCAGGAGATTCTCATCTATCAATACCAGGCAGGAATTAGAACAGGTGCGTAAGGCCATTCATAACCGTTCCGTTTCTTTATTTGAACCCAGACCTGAGTTAGGGCATGGTACCAACACTTTAGCCATCATCGGCCGCAGGCATATCACCAAAGGGTTATTCCTTGACCGCCGGGCTTTTTTAAACAGTTATGATCATACAACCGATGCGGATGGATCTATACTATCTGCAGTAATGAGGCCTATTGGTTTAGTTTGTGGCGGTATAAACCTGGAGTATTATTTCAGCAGAGTTGATAATATTAAAATGGGAGCAGGCACCAAACTTCCGCACAATGTGCTTGGCTTGTTTGGTGTTGCCAACAGTAGCGATGGTGATCTGCGTCCAGGTTTGCCCTGGCAGATGATCGAGGTACATGATCCCGTAAGATTGTTGGTTATCGTTGAACAAAAACCGGAGATCGTTTTGCAGGCTATTCAATCTTCGCCAGAAGTATTTGAATGGTATAAAAATGAATGGGTACATATCATTGCATTGCACCCGGGCGAAAAGCAATTCTATTATTTTAAAGATGGGGCATTTAGCAAGTACGATCCTATTACCGGTGCAGATGCTATAAAAACTATTCACAATATGGAAGAATTTATTGAAGGTGCCAGTGAAATGGAAACCAACCATATTGTACATGCCACCGAAGAAAATCTGCCGGTGTATTTATTGGATTAAAGCCTTGCGTCCCCCGTTGGGAAACTTGGTTTTGCCAGGATATGTATTATGTAACAGAAATAAATAACAGAAACAAAAAATATCAATGAACCAATTCGATAACATACTTAACCAATCAATCAGCCTGTTTGTTATTATACCGCTGATTGCGTTTTTTGCCACGTTGCTGTGGCAGAATAAACAGGAAAAACCGATCATATTAATTGTTCAGGTTACAAAAGCGTTTTACATTATTGCTGCAGTAGCATATGCGGTGTTGTGGTTTGTAAATGGACGCATCCCTGTTAATGAGCAATTCGTTACGCTTTACCAAACCGATCATTTTGTTTTCGCAATTCAGTTCTATTATGATCATATAACAGCCGTGTACAGTATTGTGGGCGCTGTATTATTTTTCCTGGTATCAAAGTTCAGCCGTTATTATATGCACCGTGATGAAGGTTATAAGCGCTTCTTTAATACCATCCTGTTCTTTGCGCTTGGCTATAATCTGATCATTTTTTCCGGCAACTTTGAAACCATGTTTGTAGGTTGGGAATTGATTGGTATATCCTCATTCCTGCTGATCGCATTTTACAGGAACAGGTATTTGCCTGTAAAAAATGCTTTCAAAACATTATCCTATTACAGGATTAGCGATGTAGCGCTGATACTGGCCATGTGGATGATGCATCATCTTACAAACCAGAATATAAATTTTTCGCAACTGGAAGAAGCGAAGCAAACAGCTGTACAATCAGGTAGCGGTAATATGGCCCTCTTTATTGTTATCATGATCGTATTGGCCGCCATGATAAAATCAGCACAGTTTCCATTTACAAGCTGGCTGCCCCGTGCTATGGAAGGCCCCACTTCATCATCGGCTATATTTTACGGTTCATTAAGCGTACATATAGGCGTATTCTTATTATTACGCACCTGGCCTTTCTGGCAGGATATGCTCTGGATCAAAATTGCAATTATAATCGTTGGTGCATTAACAGGTATTGTTGCTACATTGATCGCCAGGGTACAACCAACTGTAAAAACTCAGATAGCCTATTCATCTGCAGCGCAGATAGGCATAATATTTATTGAAGTAGCATTAGGATTTCACGTATTAGCATTGGTACATTTTGCAGGCAATGCTTTTTTAAGAACATATCAATTATTGGTTTCTCCATCTGTATTAAATTACCTGGTACATCATCAGTATTTTCATTACCACCCCCCGCAGGATAAACCGGTATCAAAAATAAGAACCGCATTGTATGTACTGGGCATTAAAGAGTTTAACCTTGATACAACGATGTTCAAATATTTATGGAGCCCTTTTAAATGGATTGGCATGCAATTACAATTCTTACAGTCAACAGCTGCTGTCATATTTTTTGCCGTTGTGGGGCTAGGGGCTTTCGTTGCTTCGGTATACAAGCCCGAATTTGTCGTTGTAAATAACCACAGCATATCAATTGTTTTAATAAGCATTGCACTGGCATTGATACTTTTTGCTTTTGCTCACCGAAAATCGGCTTTAACAGCATGGGTGTATATCTTAGTAGCACATACTTTTATTCTTTCAGCAATCTGTATAAATGCTGAACATGTAAATTCAATTGAGATCATTTTTTATGCAAGTGGAATTCTGGCAGCTTTTTGCCTGGGTTATTTTTGTCTGCAAAAGACCAGGGCAATTGATAACGATATTACGCTGAATAAATACCATGGTTATGTATATGAGCAAAAAACAACTTCTTTGTTATTTTTAATTGCTGCAACAGGTATTTTAGGCTTCCCGGTAACAACCGCATTTATTGGAATGGATGTATTGTTTACCTATGTGCACAGTAACCAGGTAGCGTTAATTATAATGATGGCGCTTTGTTTTATTTTTATTGAGCTGGCGGCAATTCGTATTTATTGCCGCATATTTTTGGGGCTTCATAAAAAATTAAACCACCCGGTGGCGTTCAGGTCGTCATAAATAGTAAGGATGTTTTATGAAGGAAAGTAAATCTTAAAATTCAGCTTTAAATAATATTCATTTAGTAAACGTAATCCTGGAAGTATAATCACCGGGATTTATTACTTTTCAATTTATTAAATAACTCTGCATACAATCCCATTTGTAAAAAATCACGACCGGTTTCATCATTTATTTTGTAATCAAATTGGTGTAAATATCCCAATTGAAAAGTAGTTTGCTTTGTTATTCTATACCCAACTGAAACTAATATCCTGTTTCTTTCAAAATAGGGTTCTTTGCCTGTAAAAAATATTTCATTGTTTAAACTGAGTTGATAAGGCTTGAAACCTGATTTATCTTTTCCAAAAGGATATGTAACTCCTAATCTATACCTAAATCTATTTTTAAAACCATTGCTGGTAAATCGGAATTCTGCTCTGTACCGATGTTCCATGTTAAAAGCTCCAAGCGGTTGTATAATATTGATCTGTGGCCACAATCGGAATTCATCATTATTTTTAGGCCTTAAAAAGTTGCCGCCTTCTTTATAGGTATCATAATCACCGGCACCAATTGTAAGGGTAACATTTTTGAAGGCTTTAAAAGATATCCCTCCCTTATATTCGTGATAATGAAAGTTTGTATAGAATTTTAACGAACGTATTTGTACTTCACCAAAAACACTCCATTTTTCATTTATTTTATATTTAACATTTAAAATGTTCCAACTTCCTAAGTCAAAATTCTGAGAAAAGCAGAGATTACTAATGAACGAGAACAGTATTGTAAATGAATATTTTTTTAATATTTTCATTTTTTAGCCCCCCTATTATTACAATACATTTTTAGGCAATTTATCTTCTCCTTCTTTATAATGTTCATGTGTTGTTACGGGTTTATTATTTCTGTGCATCCGCATTTGGAAAATACTTACCAGCATTGAAAAAGCCATTGAAAAATAGATGTACCCTTTTGGAATTTCTATACCAAAACCCTCACTTACAAGGGCAAACCCGATCAGCAATAAGAAGGAAAGTGCAAGCATTTTGAATGACGGATGTTTATTTACAAACCTGCTGATTGGTTCAGCCGCTACCAACATGATTAAAACAGTAACAATAATAGCCACATACATAATCCATACTTCTTTTACCATTCCTATTGCTGTAATAATAGAATCAATTGAAAAAACTAGGTCCATTATTAAAATTTGCAAAATCACCTGGGTAAATGTGGCCGCTTTAATATTTTTGGTTTGGTTACCCTGCTCTCCTTCCATTTTATGATATATTTCTGCAGAACTTTTATACAATAGAAATAATCCGCCTGATATCAGTATCAAATCTTTTACTGATATACCTTGATTAAAAAGAGTAAATAGGTCATTGTTTAATTTCATTATCCAGGCTATCATTGCCAATAAAACCAACCGCAAAACCATAGCCAGTATTAATCCATAAAGTCTTGCTTTTTTTTGCTGATCTGCCGGCAATTTATTAGCTAAGATGGATATGAAAATAACGTTGTCTATTCCCAGGATAACTTCCAAAGCTATCAGCGTTAAAAGTGAAACAATAATTTCATATTCCATAATCAGGATTTTTTAATGATAGTAAGGATGTCTATATAATTCTGTAAATTATTACTATATTTTTTTCTGCTTTTAATCAAAATCGAATAAGTTGCCTAGGAATCCACCTTTTCTTCGGTTGGGGTTAGTTTTATTATCATTATTCCGGTTTCGGTTAAAAAAACTTTCATCGTCGTCGTCATTGTCATCATGCTCCCGATTTCGTTTTTCATCCTGAGATTTCAATTGTTGAGATGATTCGGCAGACGAGGACTTTTCAATGATTTTATCAAGCTCTCCTTTATCTAACCAAACGCCACGGCATTTGGGACAATAATCTATTTCTACACCTTGTCTTTCTGTCATAACTAATGTTTCTTCGCAATTTGGACATTTCATGGTTTTAATTTTTTTAATAATTATTGAATAAGTAAACCGGCAGCCCATTGCAAAGCATTCTCACTTTTAAAATATTTGGCTTTCAGTTCCTGTAATTTTTGTAAAGCTTCCAGCGTTTTATTTTCTCTAAGATTGATGAGAAATAATGAACTCTCACCTGCCTGAAACCGGGTTTCCTCTCCCCGCTGTAAATCCTTATAATTTTTATAGGCTTTTTCCTGTAAAGCTACCTGATTTTTCAGTGTCATCAATTCATTGAAGTAGCTTTTTACCTTAATTTCTACCTGTATTTTTTTTTGACTCAGCTGTAACTGTGTTTCCGTAATATTCAATTTCGCCTTCTTATACCCGCCTCTTCCCTGCGACAGACGAAGTGGAATACCCAATGAGAGACCATATTGAAAATTATTTTCAAACAATGGGCCGGTGGCAGTTTTCAGTACATCATATCCTTTACCCAACTGGTTGTATCTAAAATTTACAGTAGGTAACAAATCCTGAAATTTTAATTTCTTTTCAACACTTAATACATTCAATTTGTATTTGTAAATAATGAGCTCCGGATGATTTTGCGTAGCCGCTTCCAAAAAATTATTTAATTCCGGAATGGAAGCAGCAGCAATGTTTAAAAACTGTAACTCATCACCGGGAATGATACTTGCGGGAAGGTTGTACGGTTGTGTATCCGCTGTCCACAAATAAACAGAAAGTTCCAGGCCTGTATTTTGAAAATCAAGATAGGCCTGGCTTTTCAGTAATTCAAAATTCTGCAGTTGGGTCAAAGCTTCGGTAGTATCAATTGCGGGCCGCTCGCCAAGGCGAAATGCAGTTTCTATCAGCTTAACTCTTTTTTCATTAACCAATACCGCATCAGTTAATATTTTATATACCTGGTATTGCTGCGCCCAGTTCCAGTAGCTTTTCATCGCGTCATGGAGCAGGTTATTCAGTATATTTTTTTTTTCAATGGTTGAGGCTTCCCGAAAAATCTTTGCCGTTTGTAATGCAGCTCTTCTTTTATCCATTAACAAGTTTTTTGCCAACGGCACACTTATACCGAAATAACTGGTTTTCCCTTTTGTTTCTACGGGATCGGTTCGGCTGCCGGATAAATATTCTAACCCTGCAATTACTTCCACACCAAACCAGGTAGGGATGGCAAGTTCAGGACGGTTGTAATAATAATAGTTATTGCCATCAAAAGTTTTTTGTGCCGTTTCATTTTGCAACACGGGGTCAAACATTCCTTTTGCAATAGTGACATCCGCTTTTGCCTTTTCAATAAAAATATCTGCCTGCCTTACCACTGGGTGGAATTGTTTTACTATTTCCATCACCTGTTGGGCCGATAATTTTTTCAATGAGTCCTGCGCCTTAGCAGGAGTCAATATAATTAAAACAGCAAATAGCATGAGATATTTTAACGGGCTCATTTTTTTTCTTTTTGTTTCAGTTCTTCTTTTTTGTAATAATCTGGCGGAAAGCCATTGATATTGCGCCATATCTCATACCACACCATCACATCTTTTAATAAAGTAATGCCATTTGCGCCAGCCCCTATTTTTAATTCTTTTGGCCATGGTTTGTCAGCCACATCCTCTTTTACCAGCACCCTGAATTTCCCGTTCACACTTACATTGCTTTCCACAGCTACAATCTCACCACCAAATGTGCCCGAAGATGCTTTTGGCCATCCGCTAAATACGATTGCGGGAAATCCATCGAAAAGGAAACGCACTTTTTGGCCTGCTGCGATCAAAGGCAGGTCAACCGGCTGCACATACATTTCCACGGCATACTGAATTTTATCAGGCACTATTTCGGCAATCATATCACCTTCTTTTACAAACTCACCAATGCCTGCTTTTTGAGCCTTCACAATTTGTCCGCTTTGCGATGCAAGTAAATAATACATACCGTTGCGGATAATATAATTGGCATATTGGTTTTCTAACTTCGCAACATCCGCCTGGCCACTTGCTATTTGAGTAAGAGATTGAAATTGTTCTCCCTGAGCTTTGGCTACTTTTTCAAGGTTTTCCTGCTGCAAAGCACTCATTTCAATTTTTGTTATCGTTAAGTCCTGTTTACTGTTGGCTAATTTATTTACAGCGCTGATGTTTTTCGCTGTTGCGTTCTGATATTGTTGGTTTCTTATTTCTAATTGAGTTAACGAAACAAGACCGCTGTCATACATAGCTTTTTGCCGGTTAAATTGTTTGATGCCGATTATAAAGTCATTATTGGCTGCTGCTGCTTCGGCGCTGTCGGCCTCTACCTTTAACTTTAACTGGTTCAACTTGTTTGATAACTGGTTCAGTTTTAACTCAAGTCCTGTGTTAATAGCGCCAATTTGTTGTTGGGTTACACCTACTTTTTTCTTATAATAGTCTACGGATAATTGTTTGCCCGCCAGTTGTTCCTGTGTACGCTGTACTAAATTCGGGTCGAGGTAATCTACTTTTACTTCCGTTAATTGTACCAATGTATCACCTGCTTTTACATAATCCCCTTCTTTAATGTACCATTTTATTACCCTACCGCCGATAATCGTATTTACCTGTTGTGGCCGTTGATCCTGGAATAGTGTAGTTACAGAACCTTTTGACCTGATATTTTGTGTCCAGGGCAAGAATAAAAAAATGATAAATATCAATACACAGAAATAAAACCACAGTTTTACTTTGCTGTTTTTATTATAAAGGTAAATATGCGAATAGGAGTTGATATGATGATTGTTCATGGTTACTTGTTTTGTGATTTACCATTTTCTTTTATGCTGGCAATGCCTTCGTCAATGAAGATGATCTTATCACATTGTTTTGCAAAGTCTTCATCATTGCTGACAACAACCACTGTGGTATTCTTAATTTGATTTAACAACTCAATAATTTGCTGGCGGTGACCGTTTTGGACATTCATCCACGGATCTTCCAACAGTAATAAGCGGGGCTTGCCGATGATTGCCCGTACTAATAAAATTTTATGGATTACATTCCGGGGCAGCCGCTTACCGGTTGGGTCAAGCATAGTATCATACCCATTTTTCTGTGTATCAATAAAATCATTCAGCCCAACTTTTGCAGCTATGTCAATTGCTGATTGTATGGAAATATTATTATTGCCCAAAGAAATGTTTTCCCATACCGTGCCTTTAAAAATCTCCTGCTGATTTATCAACACACCTATCTGCGAACGAAGTGATGCCAAATCATAATTGCCAACTGGAATATCATCCATCAAAAGTGTGCCTTTAAAATCAGTATATGCTCCTGTCATTAAACGGAGCAGGGTAGATTTTCCTGAACTATCTTTGCCCATTACACAAATTTTATCTCCCGGGTTTATTTGTAGCGAAATACTATTTAATACATCTGTTTCATTATTATAACCGAAACTCAAATTTCTCATTTCTATTTTTAATCCATTACTGATATCCGGTAATTGAACAGAACCATTTTCTTCCACCGGCTTTTCAGTAAAGCCGGATATTTTCTCTATGGATGTTAATGTATCATATACGCTGCTTAAATTAGTTATCAGCTTTTCTACAGCATTAAGTATAAGGAGTATGATGATTTCTGCTGCAATAAACTGGCCGATATTCAATTGCTGATTTACTAATAATATTGTGCCAACAATGAGCATAGCAGCGGTGATAACAGTTTTAAACAATACCAGCACATTGTATTGGAACAACAGTATCCGGAAATGCTTATTGCGGGCATTCAGATAGCCGGTTACATACTCATCAGTCTTTTGCAGGTGCAGGGTATTCCTTTTTGCAAATTTGATGGATTTGATAACCCTTGCTGTTTCTCCTAACCAACCGGCCACTTTATATTTATAGGTGCTTTCATCTATACTGGTTTGAAGGCCTCTGTGGCCGGTGTATCGAAGTATTAATGATAACAGAATAATTAGAATTAAGCCAAAAAGTATAAATGCCGGGTGATAAAATGATAGTAATATCAATCCGAATAATATATTGATACTGGCAATAGGTATATCTAATAATATTTTTGATAAGTTTTTTTGCAGTATGGGCACATCAAAAAACTGGTTGACAAGTTCAGGGAGATAGGCATTGTCTGATTTTTTGAGGTCTAATTTGGGAATGTGGTTAGCAAAAATAAAAGCGTAACGTACAAATATTTTCTGTTGAATTTTTTCAATAACTTTTACCTGATTTACCTGCATAATACCGGTAACAAGTACGCCCAGTACTACTAGTATGATCAATACTATCAACGAAGCTCTCATTGAAGCACCCAGTACAAAACTAACAATAGCCTGCACCCCCAAGGGTAATGAAAGTTGTATAAGGCCGTTTAAAATGGCGTAAAAATAAACCGCGGTGATCTCTTTTTTTTCCAGTTTTAAAAGGTTCAGTATCCTGTTAACCGGACTTGTTGCTGACATACATTTTTATTAATTAGTTGAACACATTGTAAACCAGCTCAGAAACAATGAAAATTGATTTCGGGAAACCCCTGATTTAAATTGGCTCGGCCGGTAATCGATAGTCCGGCTCATTTCATATTATAGGTTGTGGTACAATATCATTTCTCGTACCTATAATTTTTGTTTTCTTTCTTTTTATTTGCCCCTTTATTATTTCAACTACAGTTGAGACAGCTTCTTCAAAAGTTTTGCATTGTGAACTTGCTAATAGGTCGTTCCCTGGTATAGCCAACCTGATTTCACATAGTTTATTTTCTTTCGTGTCTGAATTATCAAGCCTGAGTGCTACTTCACATGAAATAATTTCGCCGTAGTACCGGGATAGCTTTTCCACTTTTTCCTTTATAAAGCTAGTAAGTGCCTGGTTAACTGTAAAGCCGGGAGATTGAATATCTATTTTCATTTTATCTGTTTTTTTATAATCATTTTATCCTTTATGCAGGAATGGTTAACAATGGTATTCGTGTATGGTATGACATTTTCTTTGTCATACTGCCATTAAAAATGCTTTCCAGGAATGTTCGTTTGTGGTTTATCATTGCCACCATATCAATAGATTGTTCATGTATGTATTCTTCAATAGTTTCCTGAAACCTGCTGCCGTCTAAATGAACAGACTTTATACTGACATGTTTATACCGGGTTTTGAGTTTTTCTTCATAAGCAGTAATGCTTCTTTTATCCTTTAGATAGTCAAAAGCTTGGGCCGAATCTACGTCAGTAAATATGGCAATATGTACTGTGGCATTATACAATCCTGCCAGTTCAAAGACGGGGTTAATATTATCGGATTGCTCGTCAAAATAATTTATTACCAGCAGAATTTTTTCGGGAACCTTCCACTCGTACAAAAGTGGAACAGCAATTAGTGGTACATTCGTTTCCCCAATTATTTGTGCAGTTTTGCTGCCAAATATTTTTTCATGTAGTCCTGCCTTGCCCAATGTACCCATTATAACAAGGTTGGCAAGATGCTCTTCAGAAGCCTGTAGAATTGTATCAGTTACCGTGCCTTTATACAGCTTTATATTTATAGAAAGCTTTTCAGTGGCCTCAATACCCCGTTTTAATAATGACAGGTTCTTATTTGACTTGTCAGTTATTGTCTGGTTATGCTCTTTATATAAAGTCTGATTGTCTTTAAAAGGACTGTCAATCAGATCACATGCATGTACTAAAATTATTTCTGCCTTTGCCTGTTTGGCAATTTGAACGGCAAAATGGAGTGCTTTGTCAGCGTTAAGCGAGAAGTCCGTGGGTACAATTATTTTTTTCATGTTAAATCGTATTAATTAAAGTACAATTAAATTGTTTTTTGTGTTCTATTTACTGATGACAATCATAGTATGTATTGTTTCATATGGGTTTTATGAAGAGGATAAGGGATTTGTAATACAACATGGCGATTGAAAAAAATATTCAGGCAGATTTTTACATCTGCCTGAAGTGGTTTTACTTAGGATCGTTAATAATTAAAGTATCATCATGAAAATTTACCTCACCTGTTGTAATATCATGTGTACCTCCCACAATACCAATGGCACCCGATTGTATCATTTCCTTTAAAATGGTGCTGCGTTCCATAATGGCATGTACCGTTCTTTTTACATTGATGATCGCTACTTTTTCTACAAATTCACTGTTCTCTGAATTGCGATTCTCTTTTATAGTATTTTCATCATAAACTGCAGGCTGTATCTTGCTTAATAATGCTGTGAGGTTGCCCATTTCTACATGGTCGCATGCCCCTCTCACTGCGCCGCATTTGGTGTGTCCCAACACTACTATAATTTTTGCACCGGCAACTTTGCAGCCAAATTCCATGCTGCCCAAAATATCTTCATTGATGATATTGCCGGCAATACGAACACTAAACACATCGCCCAATCCCTGGTCAAAAATCAACTCTGCCGAAGTACGGGAATCAATACAACTTAAAATAACAGCAAACGGATGTTGCCCGTCTGATGTTTCGTTTGCCTGTTGCAACAGGTTACGATTTGCTTTAAGGTTATTCATAAACCTTTCATTCCCTTTCTTTAAAATATCCATTGCCATTGCAGGGGTGATGGCATTTTGCATTTCTTTAGTTAATGTTTTCATCTAATTTTAGTTTTAAATTGATTATAAATAAGCCGGCTCAATAAATTTTATTTTCTCAACGGTGATGTTCTTGGTTTTGACATTAGTCTCAAAATCTTTTAATAATTCAAGTACATCATGGGCAATTGATTTTGACTTGGAAAAATCAATAAACACTTTCGAATTTTCTGGAATTGCTTCTAAAGCCCGCAGCACACTCGCTTTATTAAAAAATGAAACTTCCTGAGCCAGCTCTATATGGTGTATTTCATGCCCATCTCCTGAGGTAATTACATTTTTCATGTGGTGGGAGTTGCGGTAACTATGACGTAACGTGTAAAAAATTCCAAAACAGATACCTATTGTAATACCTATTAAAAGATCGGTTAACAATATGCCGACAACCGTTGCTGTAAAAGGAATAAACTGCTCCCATCCTAGTTTGTACATGTTTATAAAAAGAGCAGGTTTGGCTAATTTGTAGCCTACGATAAATAAAATAGCGGCTAAACTTGCCAATGGTATCATGTTTAAAAGGCTTGCAATGGTAAGGGCACTTAATAAAAGGAAAAAGCCGTGCAGAATGGCAGACATTTTTGTTTTTCCACCAAATGTTATATTAGCTGTACTGCGAACAATAACTTGCGTAACCGGCAACCCACCAATTAAACCAGAAAGGACATTACCTAAACCTTGTGCTTTAAGTTCTCTATTGGTAGGTGTAATTCTTTTATAAGGATCCATTTTATCGGTGGCTTCCACACACAATAATGTTTCTAAACTAGCTACAATTGCCAAAACGATTGCAATTTTCCAAACTTCAAAATTTGTGATTGCAGAAAAATCAGGAAAAGTAAACTGACTAAAAAAACCCGCTATATTTTCAGGAACAGGAATTCTTACAACCTGGTCATCGGCTAAACTAAAATTCAGTGTTCCGTTTTTATATAAATTAAACATTACAATTCCTAAAACGACAACTACAAGTGGCCCGTTTAGCATTCCGAAAATTTTGTGCTTTTTTGTTAAAACCTTATCCCAAAATATAAGAATGGCTAATGAAATGGCGGCAATAAGTACTGCGCCGGGGGTTATAAATTCAAATGCTCTGAAGATTTCAGAAAATGTATTTTGGCCATCTGCCTGTATGAAAGCATCATCTCCAACAGCATCTTTATCCCAGCCTAAAGCATGAGGTATCTGTTTTAAAATAATCAGCAGCCCTATACCCGTAAGCATTCCTTTGATAACTGAGGAAGGAAAGAAATAGGCAATAAAACCAGCTTTGGCAAAACCCAAAGACAACTGAATTATACCTGCTATAACAACAGCAAGCAGAAAAGATTCCCACGATCCTCCAAGAGATGCAATAGAGGTTAATACAATTACAGCTAAACCGGCCGCCGGACCACTAACTCCTAGAGGGGAACCGCTGGCAATACCCACTACAATACCGCCAACTATTCCGGCAATAATACCGGCAAACAGAGGAGCTCCTGATGCCAGGGCGATACCAAGACACAAGGGAACCGCCACAAAAAAAACGACAATACTCGCCGGCAAATCACTTTTCAGTTCTTTAAACATATTTTTTACACTCATAATTACGGGTTTTAGCTATTAGTAATGCAATGATAGTATATTTATTTCAAATGATAGTAATACTATCTTATTAAAATGTAAAACTTTTACTTAATTTTGACAATTGGATTTAAGACCTGCTGTTTTAGTGGGAGTTGGGCAATTTTACATTAAACCGGAATACATGGAAGTACAGTTACAAATAAAAATGAATGAAAAATTATTTCTCAGAAACCCCGAACAATCTGAATTGGGAAAGAAGATCATACTACACAGCATACAGTTGATTTATAAAAATGGATTTGAATCGTTCACCTTTAAAAAGCTGGCACAAGATATTGGTACCACCGAGGCGGGTATTTACAGGTATTTTGAAAATAAGCACCGATTGCTGATATATATAGCAGCCTGGTATTGGAGTTGGCTCGAATACAGGGTTGCGGTTAACACCAATAATATTAAAGACCCTACTGAAAAGCTCAAAAGAGTAATTAAATTACTGGCTACCGTAGTAGAAGATGATGTTAAAACCAGTCATGTAAATGAAAACATTCTCCATCATATAATTATTGCAGAAGGCACCAAAGCTTACTTAACCAAGCATGTATCCGAAGATAATAAAGACCAACTGTTTAAACCATATAAAGACCTTTGTGCTAAAATTGGAGATATTATTCTTGAATGCAATCCCCAATATAGATACCCAAAATCATTGTCGAGCACTATTATTGAAATGGCACATTTTCAAAATTTTTTTATGAATAATCTCCCCTCGCTTACTGATTTTGGTAAAGAGAAGGATGAGTCAAAGATTGTTATGTTTTTGGAAGATTTGGTATTCTCAAGTATTAAGAGATGATAGTTTCACGCTGGGTAAGTTGGAAAATCTCATTGCTATTTCTTTGATGATGAATTATGAGTTTATTTGAATCCTTTAGGTATAAAGAATAATTTTAAATATTCAATCCCCCACATGCACTTATAACCTGGCCGGTAAGATAACTGCCCATATCGCAGGCTAAGAACAAGCAAACATTGGCAATGTCTTCAGTAGTTGCAAATCTTCCTAAAGGAATATCTGCCTTATATTTATCGGCACCCTCGCCCTCTTTTAAATAACTTGTCATATCTGTTTCTACAAAACCCGGCGCTACCGCATTACAACGGATATTGCGGCTGCCAAGTTCTTTTGCAATGCTTTTAGTAAAGCCCAATATACCCGCTTTGCTTGCAGCATAACTGCTTTGCCCCGCATTGCCCATTTCACCAATAACACTGCTCATATTAATGATGCTGCCACTACGGGCTTTCATCATTGGCCTGATTACATGTTTGGTCATGTTGAAAACACTCTTAAGATTTACCTGCATCACATCATCCCATTGCTCTGCCGTCATGCGAAGCAATAAATTATCTTTTGATATGCCTGCATTGTTTACGCAGATATCAACTGTTCCAAATTCTCTTACTACATCATTCACCAAAATTTCACATGCCGCAAAATCGCCTGCATTGCTTTGATAAGCTTTTGCCTTAACGCCCATTGTGCTTAATTTTTCTTCGAGGTCCTTTGCTCTTTGAGCACTGCTATCGCTTATATAAGTAAAGGCAATATTACATCCATGCTCAGCAAATTTTATGGCAATGGCTTCTCCAATGCCCCGGGCCGCACCGGTTATGATTGCATTTTTCCCCTCTAATAATTTCATAAGTACATTTTTATGTTTGCTCCCTAGAGCTTAAAGGTATCAACAAAAGTAAATAAATCATAATCAAGCAGGCCTTCCGGTAAATTAATTTTTTTTAGATCATGCGTATTGTTATAAAGAATAAAATGAATTTATAAACGTAATGGATGAACATGGCCAGAAAAAATGCGTAAACAACAGAATATAGTATGCTATACCACCAATTGAACCCAAAGAATCTTTTTGATGCGTTAACCAGATAAAGAAGAAAAAAACTAAGGTTTATTACAAGTATATAGGGTGCGTCAGTCTCCCCCAATACCGGAAAAAAATAAATGAAGCTCCGGAGTAATAGCGGAAAGATCAAAAAAGCCCACAGGATAAAAAATGAATTTACTTCAATGCTAAAAACAAAATTATCATAGAAATATTTCCTTTTTTTAAAACCAATGAGCCATGAAAATAATGCCATAACAGGTATAATCAGGAATAATAAAAATTTTGATATTTTTTCTGATGAGTGACGGAAAGCTTCGCCAAGTTGTGCATCGGTCCAATTATTTTGCTGAATAACTTTTATAGCTTCCCGTCTGGCATAATCTCCATAAAGAGAATGCCTGACATGCTCATAAGGTTTTACATTTAGGCCATCAAAAATGGGAAACAGCAGGTAAAGGATCACCAGTAAAAGAAAAAGCGAAAGGGGTTTAAAATATTTTTTACGTATACCATTGCAATAATCAACTGAGAACTTGCCCGGCCTTTTAAAAAGCGTACTAATGGTATTAAAAAACGTACCTTCAAAATGTGTTATAAAATGCAGACCGTCTGATAAAAGATAGTGCACAGATTTATCTTTTTCCTCATACCTTTTTTCACCGCAATGATTACAAAATTTATCGGTGTAGTTGTTGCCGCAGTTTTTACATGTGAAAGTTTGCTGCATTATTTAAGGGATAAACTTAAGATTTCTTCCAGCATTGTTCGCTCATTGCTTAGCCTGGGAACTTTATGCTGTCCGCCAAGCTTTCCTTTACTGCGTAGCCAGTTTGTAAATGTGCCTGTTGCTAATTTATGTACGATTGGTAACCTCAATGCAATATTTTTATGCCGCTTGGCCTCGTAATCACTGTTTACATTTTTTAAATGGTCATCCAGCTCAAAAATAAATTTATCAAAATCATCGGGTTCTTTTTCAAACTCGATCAACCATTCGTGGGCGCCATTGCTGTTTTCGCTGAAGTAAACAGGGGCCGCAGTATAGTCATTAACAATAGCATTTGTTTTTCCGGCAGCATAAGCAATTGCATTATCACTGTTATCTACAATTACTTCTTCGCCAAAAGCATTCATGTAATGCTTTAACCTGCCGGTTATTTTTATTTTGTATGGATTAAGGCTTGTAAATTGAACGGTATCGCCGATCAGGTACCGCCACAAGCCACCGGTGGTGCTTATTACAAGGGCATAGTTTTTTCCGGGAACAACATTTTTTAATCCTACTGTTTGAGGATTATCATTTCCATGTTCTTCAACCGGCATAAACTCATAAAAGATGCCATGGTTGGTAAACAACAACATACCATCATCATCCGGCGTAACCTGCGCTGCTATAAAACCCTCGCTTGCATTGTAAATTTCCAGGTAATTAATTTTGTCGCCTATTATTTTGTCAAACTGATCTTTGTAAGGAACAAATGATACACCGCCATTAATGTAAAGCTCTAAATTTGGCCACACTTCTTTTATTGTTTGTTTTCCTGTTATCTCCAGTATCCTTTTCAATAACAATAAGGTCCATGTGGGTACACCTGCTAAAGAAGTTACATTTTCATTAGCTGTTACCTGTGCCAATTGCTCGATCTTATTTTCCCATTCATCAAGTAAAGCAACGCTAAGCTCAGGTGTACGTATCCATTGCCCCCAAAAGGGAGAATTCTGCATAAGCACTGCACTCAGATCTCCATATTGAACCAGCTCGTTTACTTTACTTATCTGGTGAGAGCCACCAACCACCAGTCCCTTGCCTGTTAAGAGATCGCTGGACGGAAAGTTTTTGTAATAATTACTAAGGAGGTCTTTGCTTGCTTTAAAATGATTTTCATACAGGCTTTCTTCGCTTATGGGAATGAATTTGCTTTTATCTGATGTGGTACCCGAAGATTTTGCAAACCAGCTAACCGGGGTATTCCATAAAATGTTTTCTTCACCTTCCATCATTTTAAGGATGTAGGATTTTATATCATCATAGCCATGGATAGGTACATTTTTCTTAAACTCTTTAAGCGTAAATAATTTTGAAAATTTATATTTCCTTCCAAACTCAGTGTATTGTGCAGCAGTAACCAGATCCTGTAAAACTTCACGCTGTAATGCAACGGGGTGATTACTCCAGTTTTCGATACGCCAAAGGCGCATGCGGGCTAATTTAGATATGACTGAAGAGAGCAATTTCATTTCACCGACAAGATATATAATTAACGGGCAGCTTCATCATGTAAATAATCCTTGCGCTTTAATTCAAAGTTTTTACCAAGGTATAAGCGGCGAACCTGTTCATCACCTGCCAGCTCTTCAGCAGTGCCGTGTGTAAAAATTTTTCCATCAATCAATAAGTAAGCCCGATCACAAATAGAGAGGGTTTCATTTACATTATGGTCTGTGATCAATATACCAATATTTCTGAACTTCAATTTAGCTACAATGGCTTGTATATCTTCTACCGCAATAGGGTCAACACCGGCAAAGGGTTCATCAAGTAAAATAAATTTGGGATCAACAGCCAATGCACGGGCAATTTCGGTCCGTCTCCTTTCGCCTCCACTTAAAGTGTCGCCATTGTTTTTACGTACCCGCTGTAAATTAAATTCATCCAGCAGGGTTTCCAGCTTATCTTTTTGTTGTTGCTTGCTCAGCTTTGTCATTTCCAGCACAGCCAGTATATTATCTTCTACACTTAACTTGCGGAAAACACTGGCTTCCTGCGGCAGGTAGCCAATACCCATTTGCGCCCTTTTATACATGGGCAGCCTGGTGATGTTGATGTCGTTTAAAAAAACCTCTCCTTCGTCAGGTTTAACTAAACCAACCACCTGGTAAAAGGATGTTGTTTTACCTGCTCCGTTAGGACCAAGCAAACCAACAATCTCTCCCTGTTTTACATTAAAGGATACTTTATTTACAACAGTACGGCTGCCATAAATCTTTACAAGGTCTTTGGTATGTATGGTTAAACTCAAACTATTTTTTTACAAAAGTAAGAGAACAAAAACAAAGCGGCAGGTTATATAGGGATATTATCATAAAATTATGGATGATACAGTTATTGCTTGTGCCTGCTCATACATTTTGATTATGTATGCAAGCTTGCTTAAGTTTGCATATTAATTTAATACATGAAAGTAATAGAGCACATTAACCAGGCAAAGGATACCCTTATATCTTTTGAAATTTTACCGCCGCTTAAGGGCAAGGGAATACAGTCACTATACCAGCACCTGGATCCTTTAATGGAATTTAAGCCTGCTTATATAAATGTGACTTATCACCGTAGCGAGCATGTATTCAAAAAAACACCCAATGGTACATTCGAAAAAGTAGTGGTACGTAAACGTCCCGGCACCGAAAGTATTTGTGCGGCAATTATGAACAAATACAGTGTGGATACGGTACCGCATTTAATATGTGGCGGCTTTGGTATTAACGAGACGGAAGACGCTTTAATAAACCTGAACTACCTCGGTATCGATAATGTACTTGTATTAAGAGGCGATGCAGCCAAAAATGAAACTGCTTTTTTACCAGAACCCGGCGGACATGAATATGCAACTGACCTGCTAAAACAGGTTACAGACCTGAATGCTGGAAAATACCTGCAGGAGGATCTGAAGAACACCAGCCAGACAAAATTCTGCATTGGCGTGGCAGGCTATCCTGAAAAACATTTTGAAGCACCAAATATGGACAGCGACCTGCAATATTTAAAACTAAAAGTTGATATGGGTGCAGATTATATAGTAACTCAAATGTTTTTTGATAACGAGAAGTTTTTTGCTTTTGTAAAAGCATGCAGGGATATCGGGATCACAGTTCCAATCATTCCGGGGCTTAAACCTATTTATACCAAAAAGCAATTAACAGTGCTGCCCAAAATATTTCATATTGACCTGCCTATGGCTTTAACCAAAGACATTTTAAAATGTAACACTGATGAAGAGGTAGAAAAGGTTGGTGAAGAATGGTTGTTGCATCAATCGCAGGAGTTAAAAAAATTCGGAGTACCTGTATTGCATTATTATACTTTGGGCCGGCCGCATATGGTAGCTAACGTAGTAAAACAACTTGTATAAAAAAAACCCTCCGGATAGGAGGGCTTTTGTTTTCACAGGGTTTATTATTTTCCCAGTGGAATACCTACTGAAAAACTAAGCGTACGATACTTATTTTTTTCATTAGCGGTATTGTTACTTTCTGTTGAATTTATTTTTGCAAGCCCAAGTCCGTAATTGGCTTTTAATATTATACGACTGAACTGAACACCACCACCAAAGTTCAAACCGAAATCAAATCTTTTTAATTTATTGTAACCGGCATCTTCCTGCTGTGATGTAAAGGGATCATCGTTACTAAATGCAATACTGCTTTCAGAAGATGATAATAATGGGCCAATCTTTGATTCCCTTTTTGACTTACCGCCAATACCCATCGCTACATAAGGACCTCCATGAAAAAATGCAGAAGATTCTTTTGTCATTGGAATTTTTACAACTGCATTTAATGGAACCTGCAGATAAATAGGGTTGAATTTTGTTTTTACATAATCGTTCCCGCCATTGAAATAAGTTTCAGCCTTTGAGCCATGGCCAGTCAATAAAAGACCTGATTCCAGATCAAACGTAGATGACAAACCAAAACGGCCTAACACACCAACATTAAAGGAAGGAAGAATATTATTCTCTTCAGTTTGACCATCATTGGTTTTACTGATATTGGCAAGGTTTAATCCACCCTGAATATAAACCTGTGCTTTACTGCCTAAAGTGAATGCTGTTGTTAGAACTAATCCTAATACCAATTTTTTCATATTTCATTTTTTAGTTTACAATTAGGATACTGTTATTCTTTAAGTATCCTTTTTATCTTAATAGCCCCTTAGACAAAAAGCCTGCCAATCATAATGATCAGCAGGCTTTTTCCTTTCATGTTTATGTCATTATTTTAATAACGACTGAAAAACAGCTTCATTTATTTTGACGGGGTTTTTGCTCTTCAGGTCATTTATCCATCTTTGTTCTAATATGTTTTGATAATCATTTATTACCAATCCTCTTGCTTCTTCAAAATTTCTTGGGAGGTTGGGATCATGACGATTTAAAAGTTTTACAAAATTTGCATTGCCATCGGTTGTGTTGATAATAATTTCAGAAATTGTTCCCGGCGCCATTCCGGCATTGATTGTAACGGGGATCTGTGAAAGCTCAAACCTGCCCGAATCCGCCTGGATATTATTATTACTTTCTTCTGCAATTTTTTTCCAATCCCTACCCTGTACAAGTGCGGCTCTTGCATTTTCAGCTATGGCTTTGCTGGCACAGTTAAATAAAATAACATTAGCACTCGCCGCCCACAGATATTTATTTTTATTAGCATTATAATGTTTTTGTAATCCCTCCATATCTGCCGCAGCTTTCCCCCAAATATTTCTTTCCATTATCTCGAACAGTACATTTCCATCTTTAAACTCTTCCATCTGATAACGGAAATCTGTATTATAATCCTGTAGATTTTTTTTATAATAATCCATTACGGTGGTTGTTATAAATTTTTCTACTAAAGCGGCATTGGTTTCTCCCTTATAAAGTTCAGCTGAGCCTTTATATTCTCTTACAAAATCCAGCCACGCTTTACCAGTTAATTTCGTTTTTGCAAAACTGTAAATTGTTTTATTGCTAATGGGGTAAATAGCTATATTATCTGTTTTTGAATTTGGCTTTGCTATTACACTATCTGCATAGCGGTAAAGATCAGCATCGGAAAAGGCGCCGGTTTTTTTAAACCCCACCTGCTTTAAAACTTCTTTTACAAAAAGATCTTTTGCGGTATTTATTCTTGGGTCCTGCTGTACTTTTTGTTTTAATTCAAAAAGGTAAGCCAGATCGCTCTTATCCATAGATACGGGCGATTGAGACAACCGCTTTACAATATGATAACCGTAAGGAGTTAAAAAGGGTTTGCTGATCTCGTTATTTTTCTTCAACTTAAAAACTTCGTTCTCAAAAGAAGATTCATATTTACCAGATCCAAATTCTCCCATTTCTCCATTGTTGCCATAAGTAACTTTATCATCACTGAACCATCTTGCCATTTTACCAAAGTCCTCACCATTCATTAATAATTGATAAACAGAATCAGCCTTTTTCTGATAAGCAATTTTTGCTGCAGCATCAGCTTCTGGCGGTATAGAGAAGAGTATTTGTGCAACTTTCCATTTGCCCACTGCTTTTCTTTCGCCAGCTAATTTAAAAATATGCCATCCTTTTTTTGTGCGGTAAGGTTTACTGGCCTGGCCGGTTTTTAAATTATACAGCAAACTTTCATATTCATAAGGTAATGCAAACAGGGTAATATAACCCAGGTCAGAGTGATTGGTCTTAACCGGCGAAGCTGCTGTTAAATTATCATAATCGGTTTTGCCTGCGGCAAGTGCGCTGTATAATGTAGACACAGATTTAAAAGCCTTCAATGTGTCTTCGGGTGTGGAAGCCGCATCAACAGGAATGTAAAAATGCAACACGTGCAGGTCTTTCTGGCTGCGGTCAAATGCTTCATTCAACAGGCCAGTTAATGCCTTGTCATTGTTAAGGTAACTGTCTTCTATCTGGCTGCGAAAACTCTGGGCATCGTACTGTAACTGGGGCAAGGTATCAAGCCTTAATTCCATAGCAGCTTTTACCTTCAACTTAAATTTTATATACAGGTCAAGATATTCCCGTAATGCTTTTTCCTTATCGTTAACAGGCGTTTTGTTTTTGTTGTAAGCACGGATAAACTCCCCTTTATCTACGGAGAGATTACCATAAGTAAATAATGTTTGTGAAAAGATAGCGGTTGCAAAGCTTGTGAATGCAAACAGCAATAAAATTTTTTTCATCAGTCAGTTAGTTTTAATTGGATGGAGCTGCACTCCATTTTACCTCGAGTAAATCGTTTAGTTGCAGGAGTGTTAGTTTCTTGCCTATGATCCTTTTGTCTTTATCCAGCAAATACATAGTTGGTGTTAAGGTAATATCGTACAATTGCCTGAAGCTGGGCTTCATAGCAGCATAATCTGCATCTTCCATTTCTTTTGTTCTATATACATGGGTCCATTCACCAAGGTTATGATCTTTAATAAAACTAAGCCATTCAGGTTTTACGCTTTGTTTATTATCAGGGGTTAGCACCGCAAAAATTTTCACATTGTGCTTTTTCCAGCTTGCCCTGTAAATAGAATCCAGTCTTGGTATCTCTTCTTTACAATGTCCGCAGTTGGGGTCCCAAAAAGAGATAACTGTATAGTCTGCATCGAGGCTGTATAAAGATGTGGGTTTGTCTTCTGTATTCAGCATTTCAAGCTCTGCAGCTTTTATACCGATAAGGTTTGCCATAAGCATATAAGCCCTGCGGCTGATGGCTTCCATTTGCTTTTCGTTAAGCCAGCTGCTTAAACCTTTACTGTGGTATTTCTCAAACAGGTGAACAAAAACTGCATCCTGCCCCATGTATTTCGGGTTAATAAATTCGTCTGTAATCCAGTTGAGCAAAAACTTATACATCTCCGGCGCAGATCTGGCCAGCAATAATTTATAATCAACATCCCTGATAATGGAATCAGGTTCAGGAGAGATAACTTCCCTATAATAGCGTTCCAGTTTTTTTAAAAAGAAGGGTGTACGTATGATGCGTCCATCCATAAAGCTAATGCCGTCCCAGAAATGTTTTTTGTATTCATTATAATTATTGATGCTATCCTGCTTTGTGAGCGGAATCTTTGCAGGGTATGCAGGCTCTTTCATAGCACTTAATAAAGCGGCCATCATGGAATTGGGCTGATTTTTTATGATCCCCTCCCGGTATTCATTTAGCTCGTTAGTGTAGCCGGTGTAATTTTTTTCGTGCAATAAAGAATCAGCCTGGGTGGTAGATGCACTATATGCCTTACGTTCCTGCTGTATAAGCCTTCCTTTAACTGCGGCTATTTTCTGGTACTGGGAGTATAAAATATTTTCTTTTGACCCTGTTACCACCGTTTTATTTACCAGGTCGGCTGTGTCGGCAGTAACTGTTATCTCCTGTTCTTTATCTATCAGGAACTCGGTTCTCAACTGCTTACCAGGAAAAAAAATGGCATAAATGCCCGGCGCAAGGTTGGTGGTACCCTTAAAAACAGCGGTTCCATTATTGCCAATGGCAGCAGAGTCAGCAATATTAAAATTGGTACCCATGTAATAGGTAAGATAGCTGATACCGCTTTTATACCCCTGGGGTTTAAAAGTTACCTGATACCCCTGAGTAAAAGCAGGGCTTGCGGCTAAAGTGAAAAACAATAAAACGAAATATTTTTTCATCATGATTTAAGGATAGCAAATGTATTTAAAATAGGTGGTTTATGTGCACATACAGGGGGTGCTGCACTTTAACAATTACAAAACGTTAACAAAATTAAATTGGGGATTAATGCGGTATTTTTGCAACCGTGAGAAAAAAGACTAAGAAAATAATACTTGAAGACCTCATTATTACAGATTATGCGGCCGAAGGAAAGGCTCTTGCAAAGCTTGATGGAAAAGTGATTTTTATTTCAGGGGCTGTACCTGGCGATACGGCAGATGTACTGCTTACCAAAAATAAAAAGGACTGGGCTGAAGGAAGAGTTTTAAAGATAAAACAGCTGTCGAAAGAGAGGGTTGCCCCGTTCTGCCGACATTTTGGTGTTTGCGGCGGCTGTAAATGGCAGATGTTGCCTTATGAAAAACAATTGCAATACAAGCAACAGGAAGTAGAACAAAACCTGAGGCGGATAGGCAAAATTGAGCTGCCCGCTATTTTACCCATTGTAGGGGCTGATGATACGGTGTATTACCGGAATAAACTGGAGTTTACTTTTAGTAACAAAAGATATTTATTGCCCGAAGAGATGGCCTCCCCAAACCCCTCCGAAGGAGGGGCTTTTGAAGACTCTGATAACAAATTAAATTTTTCTGTACTCCCAGACTCTAAATCTCCCCTTTCAGGGGGATGGGGTGTTGGTGCATTGGGTTTTCATGTTCCCCGCATTTTTGATAAAGTGATAGACATTGAGGAGTGCTTTTTAATGGACGATGTAAATAACAGGATCAGGAATACCATACGGGCATTTGCGCTACAAAATAATCTTTCATTTTACGATATACGGGAACATACCGGCTGGTTACGCAATATAATTATACGGCTGTGTACTACCGGCGAGCTGATGGTGAACATCTGTTTAAATTATGATGAAGAGGCAGACAGGAAAAAACTATTCGATCATCTCTTACAGCAGGTGCCGGAAATTACTACTTTGCTTTATACCATCAATCCAAAATGGAACGATAGTATCTACGACCTTACACCACTGGTTTACTTTGGTAAAGGTTATGCCTCAGAAAAACTTTCCGCAGAACCTCCGCAGGGCTCTGGGAGCGGTGGTGAGGCTTTTGAATTCATGATATCTGCCAAATCATTCTTTCAAACAAATACAAAACAGGCAGAAAAGTTATACAGAATAACCAGGGACTTTGCTGCACTTACCGGAAATGAAATTGTGTACGATCTCTATTGCGGTACCGGCAGCATTGGCATTTTTTTAAGTAAGCAGGCAAAAAAGATTATTGGAGTTGAGGTAATAGAAGAAGCCATTGCCGATGCAAAACTGAATGCGGCATTAAATAACATTACCCACGCCGAATTTTTCAGCGGTGATGTAATCAAAATATGTAACGATGCATTTTTTTCGGAGCATGGCAGACCCGATGTGATTATTACCGACCCGCCACGTGCCGGTATGCATGAAAAACTGATAAATAAACTGCTGGAAATTTCGGCACCCAAAATTGTTTACGTAAGCTGCAATACAGCAACACAGGCCCGTGACCTTGGTTTACTTAGCCAAAAATATGCAATTGAAAAAATTCAGCCGGTAGATATGTTTCCGCATACTCACCATATAGAATGCGTGGTACTGCTGAAGCTGAAATAAAGATTAAACAACTAAATTTGTACAATGGCTTTTAATAATTATGGAAACAGGTTTCAACGAACAACACCGGTAGTTCTAAATTTGATTATCATCAATGCGTTGGTATATTTTACGCAGGTAGCATTTGGTGGAAATGATCCTTATGCTGATGTAAATAGTTTATTTGGATTACATCATTACAAATCCGAAGTATTTCGGCCTTACCAACTGGTAACACATATGTTCATGCATGGTGGCATCTTTCATCTTTTATTCAATATGCTGGGATTATGGATGTTTGGAACTAATGTAGAAAGGGTTTGGGGCCCCAAAAAATTTTTAATTTTTTATCTTATTTGTGGCTTGGGTGCTGCATTAGCACAAATGGGTTCTTATACATTTGATTTTTGGCAGTTAGATCACCTCCAATTAACTCCTGATGAGGCCATAGAATATCAAGATATTTTACGAAAAAACTATACAGTGGGAGCGTCGGGCGCTGTAATGGGAGTATTAGCGGCTTTTGGATATTTGTTCCCAAATACAGAATTAATTCTTTTCCCTATTCCAGTGCCTATCAAAGCAAAATGGGCTATTACGGGGATCATTGCATTAGATGTATTTGGAGGTATATCAAAAGTTCCTGGAGATAATATTGCTCATTTTGCACATGTTGGCGGGGCACTGATCGGACTTTTCTTAGTGTGGTATTGGAATAAGACCAATAAAAAAACTTTGTATTAATAAACACATCAGCTTATTAACTGTTTGTAATTTTACAGCAAAGACAATTTCTGTTATGGGCGAATCGGACCGGTATATTGATTATAAATTAAGGCGTCAGCGTTTTTCATTGGGCCAGCCAGATAATGCGTTGATGTGGCTTTTTGTATTTAATGTTATTTTCTTTTTAATATTACTTACTATTAAAGCAGCCGTAGCAGTTAACAATAATTCCGATGCTGTATTTTATTCTCAGGTGGTTAACTGGTTTTATTTACCTGCAGATCTTACCACACTAGGCAATAAGCCCTGGACGGTTTTAAGTTATATGTTCAGCGATGTAGAAGTTTTTCGTGCCATCAGTAACATGCTATGGCTTTGGGCATTCGGAGGCATTTTGCAAAATCTTACAGGAAATCAAAAATTAATACCCGTTTATTTGTATGGCGGACTTGCGGGCGCTATATTTTTTATTGCAGCTACTTACCTTATTCCTACAAACAGGGCCATATTAAGTTCTGCCAATTTATTGGGTGCCAATGCGGCCGTAATGGCCGTTGCATCAGCCGCCACTTTGCTGGCTCCAAACTATCGCTTTTTCCGCCATATCAGGGGCGGTATTCCACTGTGGATAC
This sequence comes from Chitinophagaceae bacterium, assembly GCA_043752205.1. Lineage (GTDB taxonomy): Bacteria > Bacteroidota > Bacteroidia > Chitinophagales > Chitinophagaceae > Ferruginibacter. The sequence goes on along the minus strand of JAYUYX010000141.1, from coordinate 13,048 downwards.
TCACACTTGTTTATATAGCTATTGATCTTGCAGGTGTTGCAACCTACCCTGCAGCCCACCCCATTGCTCATATGGGCGGGGCGCTTGCCGGATTGTTTTTTGTTGTCTTACTTAAGAGAAATATCGACTGTAGTACCTGGATGAATAATTTGTATAACTGGTTTATAAACCTGTTCAACCCCAATAAAAAACAAGTTGGTAACTCAATTAAAGAAAAATTTTTTTACAATACAGGTAACAGGGCCCCTTACAGTAAAACATCACACGTAACCCAACATCGGATAGATGAGATACTGGATAAGATAAATCAGAAAGGATATAGTCATCTTACCAAAGAGGAAAAAGACATCTTAAAAAAAGCCAGCGAAGGAGAGTAACTTGTTTCACATTATTTTATACAGGTTAGCATTATCTTTATAGTATGTCTACCAGTTTTTTCCGCAGATTTACAAAACGCTTTTTTATTGTTGTAAATATTTTTGCAGCAATACTTTTTTTATTGAGCTGTTATGGATATTTTTTTAACCCAACTCAATTTTGGCCCATCGGGTTTTTAACACTGGCTAGTTTTTATTTTCTGCTGGTGCTTGTTGCTTTTATTTTTTTCTGGTTGTTTACAAAACCCGTAGGAGCATTGATCTCTGTAATAGCCATTTTGCTTGCCTATAAACCGCTTACTAATATTATTCCTTTAAACTTCTCATCTTCATTCAACAAAGCAAAAAATACAAATGCCTTACGGGTAATGAGCTGGAATGTGGCGCAGTTCAATACCCTTGACAACAAAAAACATCCCGAACTACAAAACCAGATGTTGAACCTGATCAACGAATACCAGCCTGATATTGCCTGCTTCCAGGAAATGGTTGCTGAAGACAGTACGGTAACTGATCATGGCCACGTGGATAGATTTTCACAAAAACTTGGGTTCCCACATTATTTTTATTCTTATAACAGTAAGGAGGATTTTTGGGGCTATGCTCATTTCGGTATTATTATTTTTTCCAAATACCCCATCATTAATAAACAAACCATCAGTTTTTACCCTAATGATTATAATTCTATTTTTCAGTACGTTGATATTGTAAAAGAGGCAGAAACCACCAGGGTTTTTAATATCCACATGCAGTCATTACGCTTCAGTAAAGAAAATTTGAAATACATTGAAAAACCTACGGTTGAAAATGAGAAGGCTGCTATACAGGAATCGAAGAATATCATCAGTAAGTTTAAAAAAGGATTTTTAAAAAGGCAGAAACAATCAGAGAGGATAAGAGCGGAAATTGACAAAAGTCCTTACCCGGTTATTATCACCGGCGATTTTAATGATGTGCCCAACAGCTATGCTTACCATACCATTGGCAATAACATGAAAAATGCCTTTGCAGAAAAAGGCAGTGGTTTGGGACGTACTTTCAGCAGTATATCTCCCGTGCTCCGGATTGATAATATTTTTGTTGATGATAAGTTTGAAGTGAACCAGTTTCTGCGGATAAAAAAGAAGCTCAGCGATCACTATCCTATAATTACCGATGTACACATGAATAAAAAGTAATACCTTAGCCGTCTGCATGAACGCATTCTACACATATCAATATTTCTGTTGCCTTTGCGGCATAGCTTAATATCTTTGTAAAAAATACATTTAAATTTCTTTTTTATTTTACTGCTGATGTTTAATTACAATCTCGGCATTCTAAAAACACAAAACAAGAAACATAAAACTGAATTATGTCTTTAAAAATATATAACACACTATCAAGAGAAAAAGAAATCTTCACGCCCATTACGCCCGATCATGTGGGCATGTATGTATGCGGCCCCACGGTTTATAGTGATGTACACCTGGGCAACTGCCGTACATTTATTTCTTTTGATATTATTTACCGTTACCTGGTTTACCTGGGTTATAAGGTTCGCTATGTTCGTAACATAACAGATGCCGGCCACCTGGAAGGCGACAGGGATGAAGGCGATGACAAGTTCAGTAAACTTGCCAGGCTGCATCAGCTGGAGCCGATGGAGATCGTTCAGAAGTATACATTGGGCTTTCATGAGGTTATGAAACAGTTGAACAGCCTGCCACCTTCTATTGAGCCAACAGCTACAGGGCATATTGCCGAGCAGATAGAAATTACCAAGCAGATACTTGCTAATGGCTATGCTTATGAAGTGAACGGCACCATTTACTTTGATGTAGAGAAATACAATAAAGAACAGCCTTACGGCATATTAACCAATCGTAAAATGGAGGACCTGCTGGAAGGTACAAGAGAGCTTGGCGGACAGGATGAAAAACGAGGAAGACTTGATTTTGCTTTATGGATAAAAGCGAAGCCAGAACATTTGATGCAGTGGCCAAGCCCATGGGGCATGGGTTTTCCGGGCTGGCATATTGAATGCTCGGCCATGAGCGAAAAATACCTGGGTAAGAGATTTGACATTCACGGCGGCGGAATGGACCTTGCCGCAACGCATCATACCAATGAGATTGCACAAAGCCAGGCATGTTATCATACCAGCCCGGCAAATTTCTGGATGCATACCAATATGCTTACCGTTAATGGCACCAGGATGAGTAAATCTTTAGGTAATGGTTTTTTACCCGGAGAATTATTTACCGGAAGCCATCCGCTTTTAGAAAAAGCTTATGCACCAATGACGGTAAGATTCTTTATGCTGCAAACACATTACCGCAGCACCCTTGATTTTAGTAACGAAGCATTGCAGGCATCTGAAAAAGGATTGAAAAGATTATGGGATGCGTATGAAGTGTTGAAGAAGCTTCCCGCAGGGCCCAGTGGGCAAGCTACAAGCCACAAGGGAGAAGCAGGCGATTTGGAACTTAATGCTAAAGTAAATAGGCTTATAAATGAGTTTGATGAATTTATGAATGATGATTTTAATACTGCAAAAGTATTGGGCAGTATGTTTGAATTGGTGCCGGTAATAAATTCTATAAAAGACGGTTTGATAAATGTTGATGTTATTTCATCTGCAACATTGGTTTTGCTGCAACAAAAATTTAAAGCGTACCTGGAAGATGTTTTTGGTTTGCAAAACAGCGTTTCCAATAATGAAGTACTGAATGGCGTAATGGACCTGTTGATAGAGATAAGAAAAGAATCGAAAACAAAAAGAGATTTTGCAACCAGTGATAAAATTAGAAATCAGCTTGCAATTATTGGTATTAATTTAAAAGATGAAAAGGGCGGGGAGATGAGTTGGTCTAACTAAAAAAATTACCCACGGATTACACCAGTGACACAAATAGATATGTATTTATCAGTGAAAATTAGTGTAATTCGTGGCAAAAAATTATGGAACACATCACACATCTTTCCAAAGATAAAAAATTTAAAAAAATACTGGATCTGCAGGAGCCATTTGTACTTTCAAAAAGAAAAAACGTATACCTGCATTTGTGTAACTCTATTATGAGCCAGCAGCTGAGTATAAAAGTGGCGGATGTTTTTCAACAACGATTTATAAACCTATACAAAAGTAAAAATCCCACTGCGGCAGAGATCGCTGCAACACCTTTTGAAACCTTAAGAGGAATCGGCCTTAGCAACGCAAAGGCAAACTATGTTGTAAACGTGTGCAATTTTTTCATTGGTGAAAAGATTACCGATGCAAAGCTGTATAAGATGAGCAACGAAGAAGTGATCAGTTACCTTACCCAAATAAAAGGTGTTGGACAATGGACAGTGGAAATGATATTAATGTTCACACTTGGGAGGGAAGATGTTTTTGCAGTTGATGATCTTGGGATACAGCAGGCCATTTGTAAGCTGTATAAAATTGATCCATCAAATAAAAAGGCCATGAAGGAAAAAATGCTGATCATTTCAAAAAAGTGGAGCCCGTACCGAACTTATGCCTGCAGGTATTTGTGGGGCTGGAAGGATAATGTGCCAAAGCCTTAAAATATTATTTCAGCTACTATTTCTTCCAAATATTTTTTATCCGTTTCATCAAACTGGTCTAATTCATCACTGTCAACATCAAGCACAGCAACTACTTGTCCATTACTGATAAGTGGCACTACAATTTCTGATTTTGATAAACTGCTGCAGGCAATATGTCCCGGAAATTTTTCAACATCAGGAACAATCAGCGTGGCTGCATTTTGCCAGGCTGCTCCGCAAACTCCTCTTCCTTTTTTTATTCTTGTACAGGCAACCGGCCCCTGGAACGGACCTAAGACCAATTCGTCATTCTTTACTATATAAAAACCTACCCATAACCAGCCAAACTGTTCTTGGAGTGCAGCACTAACATTGGCCAGGTTTGCAACCAGGTCCGGTTCCCCATCAAGCAACGCTTTTATTTGTGGAATAAGAGATTGGTAGATTTCGGCTTTGCTGCCTGTAATGATCGTTAAGTCATCTGCCATGTGGCAAAGATAAGAAGTCGTGTTTTAATAAAAGGCCGTCCTGCATGAGGCAGGACGGCCTTTTTAAAAATGTGTTATTTAGCTGGTTGAAAAGCCAGTTTTAATCTTGCAAAATAATATGCACCATTAAAGCCCATTTGCTGTACTCGCCTACTGTAGATAAACCGGCCACTGCTCATATTGCCACTATGGGTATGCATGTCCTGGTAAACATCAAATAAATTATTAGCGCCAATTGTAAATCCTAACATTTTTGTAATCTGGTAGGATAGCGAAAGGTCAGTTACAGTTTTTGCAGAAAATTCCTGGTCAAGTGTTTCTTTCTGGCCGGAAAATGCGTTCACAGGAAAAGCCCCTGGGTTTGCAGGGTTTACGCTGGGATCATGGTATTCTACTTTTCCAAAACGCACAAAACGAAGCATCACGCCCAATTTATTGTACTTATAATTTAATGTAAGACTTAACTTACTTTTTGGGTTGGCAACTTCCACCCGGCTCTGATCCTCCCGGTTAAAATAATTTCCTAACTGCCCGCTGTTGACCAATACAGGTGAGGCATGTATAATAGCACTGTCATTGGAGCCTTTCTTTACTTCGTTATCAATAAAGGTAGCTGCAAATACGGCACGGATCGACTGTTTTTGTGCAAAGCTTTTATTGTAGGATAGTACTGTTTCAAGCCCCCTTGCTCTTGTATCAATAGCATTGGAAAAAAAGTTTGCGGTGCTTGCGCCGGCTGCTGCCAGCTGATCCTTTAGCGCTTGGTTATTTCCCCCGGTAAAATTATTAGTAAGTACTATCCTGTTCTTAATATCTATCTGGTATGCATCTACAGTTAATTCAAAACCTTTAAATGGCTTAGCAGTAAGGCCAACAGAATAATTGTGACTTGTTTCTTCTTTCAGTTTAGGGATACCAAGTATTTGTGCTGCTTTGCTGTCGTTGGTGAAGGTGCCGCTTTCTGTTGCAACCAGCTGCCCGCCCGAAGAAACAAACAAGGTATTTGTTTTTTCATAAAAGCGCTGCTGCATGGAAGGCGCACGAAAACCTGAGCTTATAGACCCACGGATGTTAAACATATCGCTAAACTTATAGCGGCTTGCAAATTTATAATTTAATGTTGAGCCAAAGTCGCTGTAGTTTTCAAAGCGGAGCGCCCCGGTTATAAGAAATTTATCAGTGATGTCCTGCTCAAGGTCTATATAAGCTGCAATGGCACTTCTTGTTTTATCGCTTCCGCTTGGTTTAAAACCGGCAAAAACCTGTGCCCCTGATGCAGCTTTTGAAGCAGTATCATAATTCAGGTAAGAAGCAGGCTCCCCGGCTCTTATGGCAAATGCATCCACCCTGTATTCTGCACCACCAGCTACGTTCAGCCCTTTTAATATATCAAATTGGCGGGAAAGATCTGCATTCACCGTATTTTGCCAGAACTTTAAGCCGCCTGCATCAAATTTTGTTTGATTGTTGCCGGCTATAAAAAACTGTGTATAATTTACAGACTGATCTACCGTAACATCAAATTTATTAATTCCAAAAGTATTGCTTATGTCAAAATTCCATTGATTGAATTTGGTGCGTACACCAACAGCAGTAGAGAAGTCAAGAACGTCGGAATTGATTTGTGGCAGAAACCCATTGGGGTATATTGCATATACATTGTTACGGTAAATGGTAGCAGAATTAAAAATGCTTGTAGCTCCATCAGGATAGCGGTAAAAGCCTGCAGCTGTTCCCTTTTTTTTGCTGTAACCACCAAATAAATAAAGTTCAGTACGGGAACTTAAGGGATAATTGAAATTATACATTAATGCTCCACCTTTCATCTTAGAATTTCCTATATGCAGGTCAAAAAAGTTTCTGTCAAGCCCTCTTGCAGCTAAAATAGAATCATCCTTTACCACACCATTCACCTTTGGATAAATCTGGCCGGTATAGGTTCCTGCCCTGTTGGTTGCCTCCCGGTTGATGTATTCGCCGGTAAGAACAAGAGAGCCCTTGCCCAATGCAAATCCATAGCCAAGAGATGCCTGGAAATTACTACCATCTCTTGCTTTTACTGAAGGATCAGCCGCATTAGATGTCAGCTTGTACCTTGCATAGTTCTTATCATATTCGGTAATATATTTTCCATAGCTCACTCCTGCTTCTAGTAACCCTGTTTTCTTTTTCAACACGATATTGATAACACCTGCAATAGCGTCAGAGCCGTATTGTGCAGCGGCGCCATCACGAAGGATTTCAATTCTTTCAATGGAAGTGGCGGGGATTGTGCTTAGATCAGTACTGACCTGCCCACGGTTTACCGTACCATTTACATTCACCAAAGCTGATTGGTGCCGGCGCTTTCCATTAATGAGTACCAAAACCTGGTCGGTGCCCAGGCCACGCAATTGTGCAGGGTCTATGTGATCAGTTCCATCAGCAATTGTCTGGCGTGCTGATTGAAAAGAGGGTGCTATATAATTCAGTATCTGGTTAAGATCTACCTGGCCAATATCATTAATAATTTCCGATACCGGGATAACGTCAACAGGAACGGGAGTTTCCACTTTTGTACGGTTTACGTTCCTTGAACCGATAACCGTGATATTGCCAAGATCACCGGCTTCAGTGAGCGTTATTTCCTGGTTGGTAGTGCCACCCGAAGTGATGGTTACCGAAGTGAGCTGCGGAGCATAGCCGGCAAAGGTTATCATCAATGTGTAACTCCCGGGATTTAAAGAGAGGGAGTAGTTTCCATTATTATCTGCAATCACCCCAGCAGAAGATTTCTGTACTTTCACGGAGGCTCCGGCAAGGACCTTACCATTTGCATCCTTTACTGTTCCCGTAACAGTACCTTTCTGGGCAAAAGTAAAAAGGTTGATAAAAATAAAAACAATAAATAATCCTGCTGTACGGAATAATGATGTGTTTGTCGTAAGCATAAATTTAGTTTTAATGTTAGCAAAAGGAGGGAAGGGTCTAACGGGGTTCTTAAAGATAACAGAAAAATTCAAACATTGTATATAACTGACAATAGTTTTACAATGTATATACAAAACCGCAGCATAGTTAATGGGGGTTATTTAAAATCATATCACTATAAGAAAGTGAACAAAAATCAGAAGCCTTAATATTAAATAAAACAGCATACTCATCACACTGCTCCTGCAGCTTTTCTTTACCGAAGCTTCGATCTTTATCAATAGCTTCTACTTCAACAAAAGTTCCAAGGCCTTCTACCGTATCAAAATGAAATTTTACGTTGTTGATGAAGTAGATCTTTCTTCTCTTATCAACAACAGCTTTTATGCCGAGGGTTTTAATAAGTATCTCTTTCAATGTTTTATCTGGCTGGTGCTGATATAATAAAACATGGCTTGATTTTGCGCCTGCAAAATCTTCCCGTTCATAATGTATAAGGGCATTTTCAATATTGCCTTCTCTTAATTTTAGGCGGCCGGTTGCTACATTAAAGTAGGTATCGATCTGGTGATCTTCACCGATGAATAAAGGATTATGTTGCTGCAATATGGTTTCCAATGCTGCAAGTTTATTTGTACTCGCTTTAAATTCAATGTTGAGAATAGACATTGGATGAAGGTATAAAAAAACTGCCCCGATTTACCGGAGCAGTTCAAAATAAATTAATTCAATTCTTACCTCACCAACTTCAACTCATCAATAATATTTTTTGCGCCGCCTAATTTATCTATGCACCAAAGTACATAACGCACATCCACGTTAATGGTGCGGTTAAGGTCTTTATCAAATGCAATTTTATGGCTTAAGGCTTCGTAGTTACCATCAAAAGCAAGGCCTATTAAATTACCGCTGCCATCAATTACGGGGCTACCGCTGTTGCCACCGGTAATATCGTTGCTGGTAATAAACCCTACAACAAGATCATTGGTACGCTTATCAATGTATTGGCCAAAATCTCTTTTCTTTAAAAGTTCAATCTGTTTTGCAGGCAGATCAAATTCATAATCGCCTGCTTTGTATTTTTCCAGGATACCTTTGCTGGTTGTTACATAATCATAGAACACGGCATCTCTTGGTCGGTAGCTTTTTACAGCACCATAACTCACCCGCATGCTGAAGTTTGCATCTGGGTACATCATTTTAGCTGCTTCAGGATTCATTTCCATTATACCTTTCAGGTATAACATCCCCAGCTCATTGTCTTTATTACGGAAATCAGTGAATAGGGTTGAATATTTACCAGTATAATTTTTTAAGAAAGCTGATGCATAAGCAAAAGCCGGGTCTTCCTGCAAGGCTGTAGCTGTTGGATTATCGGTGAATGCTTTCCATTTAGCATCATCAAGTAACATGGTCTTTGTAAATACATCACGTGCCCAGGCTTTAAATGTTGCTTCTTCCGAAAGGCTGCCATAGTTTGTTTTAAGGCCTTCATAAAAACCAACAGGGTGCTGATTTTTGTCCACATTGTTGTAAAACATCATGGCAGTTTTTGCCATTATTTTTTCATCACTTGAAAGGTCTTCACCTGTAATAAAACCAGCACGTGCAGCAGTTGCCGCTTCAATTGCTTTTGTAAGATCGGCTTTAGGTGTATTGGGCTTTATCAATTTATCTTCCAGAGATATCAGTCGTGATGCTGCACCAGCTAATGGCGAGCCCAAAATACCTTCATTTAAATATTGACGCATTTTACTGTAAGGTGTCCAGGCTGCATAATTCTTTGCATAATCGGCCATTACATTTTCGTACTGCGGTTTTCCTTTTGCCCATACCGCAAATTTATTTTCATACTGTTGTTTTTGATCGAACACTTTGTACTTGATCAATTGCTTGGTCTCGCCATCAAAAAATTTCCAGTAGTTGGCAACACTTGCATAATTATCTGCCAGCTTTAATTTTACGGCCGGATCTTTTATCATCTGCTCATGCATAAATTTTAAACGTTCATCTCGTAATCCAACCAATGCCGGATTATCAATATCGTTTTTCAATTTGATGCCGTAACTGGTTTCGTAACGTGTGGTACCACCAGGGTAGCCGTAGATCATTGCAAAATCCCCATCTTTAAATCCTTTGATGCTTACCGGTAAAAAATGTTTTGGCTTAAGCGGTACATTGTCGGCACTGTGTGCAACAGGCTTTCCGTCTTTGCTGGTATACACACGGAACACAGAAAAATCTCCGGTATGGCGTGGCCACTCCCAATTATCGGTATCGCCTCCAAACTTGCCTACGCTCTCAGGAGGTGCACCTACAAGGCGAATGTCCCTGTAAGTTTTGTACACATACATAATATGCTGGTTGCCTTTGAACATACCATAAACTCTTCCCGCCAGTTCATTCTCTTTATCAGCAACTTTATCTGTGATAACTTTATAAACATCAGTTATTTTTTTCAGTCTGTCGGCATAATTCAACCCTTTTAACTGATCTTCTACTTCTTTGGTAACATCTACAATGCGGTCCAGGAACTGCACGGTCAGGTTGGTTTTTATTTCCTGGCCTTTATTGTAGGCATAAAAACCATTCCTTAAATAATCATGTTCAACTGTACTTGCTCCGGCAATAGCGCCATAGCCGCAGTGATGGTTTGTAAAAATTAAACCCTGGCTACTAACTATTTCACCCGTACATCCGCCAGCAAAAATGATGATGGCGTCTTTCAGAGAGGATTTGTTGATGGAATACAATTGTTCTTTTGTAAGTTTTAAACCTTTTTTTACCATGTCATTGTAAACCTGCTGGCCTAATAACATAGGCAGCCACATGCCTTCATCGGCTTGTGCTTTAACCAGGCTGAGCGAAAGCGCAACCATAATAAAAATCTTCTTCATATAACTTCGTTTTTAGAAAACAAATTTAAACATTAATTGCTTACCCAAATCAGCTCATCTAGCTCCTCAATTAACGGATAGCGCTATTCTTTTTCTTTATCTTTGTTCTTTAACCTTATAACTGCAGATGGCGATATTTGATATTAAGCTTCCTAAATCAATTGCAAGGGCTCTTAATATACCTATAAGCAACCCCCGCAGCCAGCAAATTAAAGTACTTAAAAAACTTTTAAAAAAAGCAAGGTTTACCCAGTTTGGCCAGCATTATCGTTTTGATGATATATTAATGAGTAATACCCCCGGAAAAGTTTTCCAGGAAAACGTACCTACATTCGATTACAATAAGATCTACGATGCCTGGTGGTATAAGACCAAGGAAGGAAGCCCTGATGTGTGCTGGCCCGGCGTAATAAAATATTTTGCACTGAGTAGTGGTACAAGCGATGCTACCAGCAAATATATCCCCATTACTAAAGACCTGATAAGAAGCAATACTATCACCAGTTTTAAGCAGCTGCTGAGTTTTACCCGCTTTGCCAATGTGCCCAAAAGCGCTGCCGGAAAAGGTTGGCTTATTTTAGGCGGCAGTACACAGCTGCAAAAGGGCCCAACTTATTTTGCCGGCGACCTTAGCGGTATACAGCAAAAAAATATTCCTTTCTGGTTCCTGGGTCTGGGTTTGTATAAGCCCGGGAAAAAAATTGCTAAAGAAAAAGATTGGGCAAAAAAACTGGAGGAAGTTGTGAACAATGCTCCAAACTGGGATATTGGTTTTATTGTAGGTGTACCAGCCTGGCTACAGCTATGCATGGAAAAGATCATTGAAAAGTATGAGTTGAAAAACATACATGAGATGTGGCCTAACCTGTCGTTTTATGTACACGGTGGCGTAGCTATGGAACCTTATAAAAGAGGATTTGAGAAATTAATGGGCAAACCTATTACTTATATTGAGACCTACCTGGCAAGTGAAGGATTTTTAGCTTATCAGAACCGGCAGGACACAAATGGCATGCACCTGGCGCTTAATAACAATGTTTTCTTTGAATTCGTTCCTTTTGATCAAAAGAATTTTGATACAGAAGGTAATATGGTTGATGAGCCCGAAGCATATATCATTGATGAGATCGAAGAAAATAAAGATTATGCTATACTCATCAGCACCAATGCAGGTGCATGGCGCTATGCCATTGGTGATACAGTAAGGCTGATTGATAGGGAAAGAAGTGAGATTATTATTACCGGCCGCACCAAACATTTTTTAAGTATGGTTGGCGAGCACCTGAGTGTAGATAATATGAATAAAGCTATACAAGTAGTAGCATCCGACTTGAATATTTACATACCGGAGTTTACAGTTGCCGGTATACCCCACGGAACTTTTTTTGCACACCAATGGTACGTAGCAACCGATGATGTAGTTGATGAGAACGACCTGAAACTTAGAATTGATAACAAGCTTAAAGAACTGAATGACGATTATGATGTAGAACGCCGCCACGCATTAAAGGATGTAATGGTAAAAGTATTACCGGAAAGTACGTTCATGAAATTTATGGAAGCTAAAGGCAAAGTTGGAGGGCAACATAAATTTCCCAGGGTGCTAAAAGGCAAGATCCTTGAAGAATGGGAGCTTTTTTTAAAAGCCGGCAAAGCGATGTAAAGCTTTACAACCCAACAGGGCATCCAACTTCCCCGTCCTTTTCTTTTTTTCCAAATTTATAAATTAAACCTGCAGAAATACTATGATAATGATCCTGGAATTTTGTGCTGGCCGATCTGCTAAAACCATCCAGGTAATCAGTAAAAATAAAACGGTAAGCTGCTTCAACATTAGCAGAAAATCGGTCTGAGATGGCGTACTCAGCTCCAACACCAACTGGTACAGATAAAAGTGAACGTGGTGTTCCTTTTGCATTATCAATAGCAAGGCCAACCACTGCATCCGAAGTTTTATTGAAATAAGTGGTATCTAAACGGCTAAAATCTTTTTGTACATTGATGAATGAAATGCCTGCGCCTGAAAAGATATAGGGCATGATACCATTATCCTCGTAATTTTTACCAAAAATATTCCAGACTACCTGTGCTGAAAATTCCTTAACAGGGGTTGTAAAATAAAAATTCCGCTTTTGCCTGAATTCTGGTGTACCATAGCGGCTGTCATCGCCCTTTAGTTTGGCAATGCTAACATGTAGCCGGGCTGCTAGAAAATGATTTATTGGTTTTTTTACAAAAAAAGAAAATCCCGGCTGTATAGTGGTTGATGAGCCGAATCTTTCAGGTGTAAGGTCCCCCTGGTAGATATACATGCCCCCATTAATACCCACGCTCATATCTTTATAGAACTGGGCATTGCTTTTAGATGCAATAAGTACAAGGGATAATACAATGGCTGTGGTTATGGTGCTTACTTTCAAACGGTTTACTTTTTAAGTTTATGTAATGAAAGCAGTGTATTGGTATTTAATTACAGCTTCGCAAATGCTGTGCCGTATTCAGTTTGTAGCCATGTATTCATATAAAAATTTTATATTTTAAGAAACGCAGAATCCCCATCGAGATTGTTTATAAAACTGTTAAATGAATCATAATAAGAATCGTTTCTTAAATTAGCGGATGGTTGATGCTTTACTAAAAGGACTTGCTATAAGTTTATTACTCATATTTTCTGTTGGCCCTGTCATCTTTACTATCATAAAGCAAAGTATAAACCATGGCCGCAAAGGGGGTTTTAGTTTTATAGTTGGGGTATGGATCAGCGACCTGATATGGGTTGCACTCAGTAATGGCTTCAGTGAAGCCATAAAAGTATTATTGGATTTTAAAATTCCGATTGGTA